>JANTHB010000014.1 GCA_024762655.1 Bacteroidales bacterium | reverse complement strand
CTTTAGCCTATTAACTTTAGCCTTTTAGCTTTAGCCTTACATGGTCACACAGTTGTTTTCAATCATTCAATCATTTATGCATTGTAATTAAGTCGTTATATATCTGAATATAATCTCCTAACATTACAACATTCCCTGCCTGCCCTGCCTACCGGCAGGCAGGCATCATTCCATCATTCCATTATTCCATTATTCCACTATTCCATTATTCCACTATTCCATTATTCCACTATTCCATACATATGTTTCTAAGCATAGCATTTATCATAATACCGGTTTTTAATATTTTTTACCTTTGGCTCTTCAGGCAAAAATTAAAAAACAGAGAGAGATGATAACCATTACAGGTCATGGTTTGACCATAGAGGATGTCGTTCGTGTAGCCCGTCATAACGAGCCGGTAACGTTACATTCCGAGGCTTTGCAACGCATACGGGTGTGCCGGGACATGCTGGAACGTAAGATTGATGCCCATGAGATCATGTACGGTGTGAATACCGGCATCGGGGAGTTTTCGGAAGTGGTTCTGACGGATGAGCAGACCCGGGAATTTCAGAAATATCTTATTTATAATCATGCTGCCGGCATCGGAGAGGCGGCGCCCCCCGACCATGTGCGGGCAGCCATGCTGGGGCGCATCAATGTACATGCCCATGGCAACTCGGGTTGCCGGCCCGAGATCACACAAACGCTGGTTGAGATGCTCAACAAAGGCGTTACCCCCTATGTCTGCCGGAAGGGCTCCGTCGGAGCCTCCGGCGACCTGGCCCCCATGGCGCAGATCGCCCTGCTGATGTTAGGAGAAGGAGAAGCCTGGTACAAAGGGAAACGTATGCACGGCAAGGAAGCAATGCAGGCGGCAGGGATTGCCATCCCCGGACTGGAAGCGCGTGACGGGCTGGCCACCATCAACGGTTCCAATTTCCTCACCGGCATGAGCGCACTGTTTCTGTATGATGCCAACAACTGGCTCAAACAGGCCGAGATCGCAGCGGCCATGTCCCTCGAGGCGCTTATGGCCAACATGAGGCCTTACACCCCCAAACTCCATGAGGCCCGGGGGTTCAGGGGGGCCATACGCAGCGCCAGGGCGATACAAAAACTGATCGGCGGGGGCGACCTGGCTGCCGGCAAGCTGAAAACCAAAGTGCAGGATGCCTATTCCATGCGTTCTACACCCCAGGTGATCGGCACGGCACATGATGCTCTGGCCTATGCCCGCTCGCAGGTAGAGATCGAACTCAACGGCGTCGGGGATAACCCCGTTTTCTTCCCCGAAGAAAACCTGCAGCTTTCCGGCGCCAATTTCCAGGGGACACCGGTATCCTTACCCATGGATATGGCCGGAGCCGCCATCACTATGATCAGTGTCCTCTCGGAACGGAGGATGAACCGTCTGAACAACCCCGCTCTGAGCCAGGGGCTGCCACCGTTTCTCACCAGGGGTGCCGGGATGTTTTCCGGTCTGATGCTCAGCCAATATACTGCCGACATGCAGATCGTGGAACAACGTATCCTCTCGGCTCCGGCCAGCATTCAGTCCATCCCCGCCGCCGCCGACCAGGAAGACTTCGTCTCGATGGGCATGAATACCGCCCTGAAAAACTTCCAGATACTGGATAACGCTTACGGGGTGCTGGGCATTGAATTTATGGCCGCCGCCCAGGCTCTCGATTTCCGGGACTACAAATTTGGACGGGGCGTGCAAAAAGCCAAAGACGTGATCCGGAAACATGTGGATTTTCTGGATGTGGACCGTCCTCTCTATGCCGACCACACGCGGATGAAAGAATTGGTGAAGTCATGTGAAATACTCAATGAAGTGGAAAAAATAACAGGGCCGCTGGAATAGCGACCCTGCTCTTTCACTCCCTCTGAAAAACAAATCCAAAAGGTACTACACCACGGCCTCATCTCCCCCGCCGGCGATAAGGTTTCTGCAGGCTTCAGCGAATTCCCGGACGATTGTTTCTGATACGCTGATCACGCAGTTGTTTGAGCAGAAAAGCCTGAAACTGCCGTTCAACCCGGTAGAGCATCATCACTTTTTTTATCGGCAGCACCTTTTTGATTTTTTCATGGTACTGCAACAACAGATCCGTTTCTTCTTTCTCAATCTGTACATACTGATCTGCTATCTTTTCTATCTCTTTATCCGTCAGCGTATTCCTGTTAGCAGCATAATCCTTGAGCAGATTGATCTTTTTAAGCTCCAGTTTATTTCTTTCCTGACGATACTCGTTATACACCGGCCAGAAAACCTGGGCTTCTTCGGGTGTAAGCTGCAATTTCTCGGTGATAAAAGCGACCCTCTGGGCATTCAGTTGCTCCAACCGGGAAGGTCTCTGGGCTTGTGCGGGTCCCGGCATCACAACCAGCCAAAACAAACAGACAATGGA
The DNA here is from genome assembly GCA_024762655.1 of Bacteroidales bacterium. Lineage (GTDB taxonomy): Bacteria > Bacteroidota > Bacteroidia > Bacteroidales > VadinHA17 > DRPN01. Next base: position 48,558 of record JANTHB010000014.1, on the reverse strand, counting down.
AAATCGTAAAAATTTCATTTTTAATGGTTTTAAGGTTTCTGATTATGCTTATAATTGTTGAGCCAGCAGGGTCTCATCCACCCCCTCCTCTACAAGATAATTGATAATGGCTTCTGTATTTTTTCCTTCCGTCCTGGACGATTCGGTGGAGATCCCTTCTTCTTCGATAAAATTATACAGCATCTCTTCACTTACATCGCCCGGCATCAGATCAAACACCAGGCTGGCATTAGTACCACCATGGAAAGGCTCCCCGGAACGGAGTGAATGTACATAAAACCACCCCATCACTGCAAAGGCTATCACGGCAGCTGCCGAAGCCACTAACGTAGGAATGGGTATGGTAAAACGGTTTCCCTTGTGAGCCCGTGTCGGTTCAGCCTCCCGGACGCTTTCCCTAATACGATCCGGCAGCCTGTCAAAATATCCTTCGGGGACCCTGAAATTTTTTCGATCGCCGGCCTCCTTCAGGATTTGTTCCATATGCTTGTTCTTTTTCATTTCTTTCTCCTCATTATTTTGACTCACAAACAAATAAAAGGTTTAATCTTCAAGAAGGTATTTCTCTATTTTTTTGACTGCATGATGATACGATGCTTTCAAAGCGCCCACCGAGGTACCCAGGATCGAAGCCATCTCGTCATATTTCATCTCTTCGAAATATTTCATATTAAAAACAAGGCGTTGTTTTTCAGGCAAACGGATCAGGGCACGCTGTAATTTCCTGGCGACGACATCGCCGGAAAAATATTCATCACTCTCGAGGTTTTCTTCCAGGTAGTTTTCATAATCACTCCAGGGGAGCAAGCTGTTACGTTTTTGTTTTTTCAGCAAGGTCAGCGCTTCATTGGTAGCGATTCTGAACAGCCAGGTGAACAGCTCCGCATCTTCCCGGAAACGGTCCAGGTTTTTCCACACTTTGAGAAAAGTATTCTGAATCACATCATCCGCATCATCATGAGAGATCACAATACGACGCACATGCCAGTAGAGTTTCTCCTGGTATTTTTCCATAATCCTTGTAAAGGCAGCTTCTTTCTCTCCCTTTACAGAAAACTGTAAGACCAGTTCCTTATCAGAAAGTTCTTTCAAATTTACCGATGCTTTCTCATTAGACAAAATCAGGAAAGAAAGGTTTAATGCTCAATAAAAACGCAAAGTCTGCGAACTCCCTGATTTTATATGAACCTTTTTCGTGCGGGTATATAAAATACTCTTGGAAAACTCGGGCCGGTAAACCAGCAGGTAATCCCCGGGCAAAAGATACAGGGACTGGGTAGTGGCTTCTTTTTTAAAGTTGGTCACCCAGATCTGTCCTTCCCGGGTGACCTGGTAGAGGCTGGCATAGCCGCTTTTGGGGAACACCACATTTAACAACCCCGGTTGAGGAATTGTGACCGTAGTGGTGGTACTTTGCTTGACCTCCACGGTCAGGTTCAAACGCGGCAAGACCAGCACTTCCAGATCATATTTCCCTACCAGATATTTTTCCGTTTCGTTCATTTTCTGCACGTTGATGGTTTTGTCTCCTCCGTGTTTCCGGACAATAAACTGTTTATCCCTGTATTTTGAGCTGTTGCTGGTGAGGCGTAACGATCCCTGCGGGGCGTCCAGGGCAATAATGGTATGTTTTCTGGGGAACACCCGTATGCTGTCTTTCATCACAGGGGGGATGGTGTGCACAACCAACCGGTACGTGACCAGCGGGTCCATCAGGATGGTATCCGGATGGCCCCGGAAGTTGATGGTATGATAATAATTGGCTTTCACTTTTCCCGAGGTTCTGTCATAAAAGGTCATATTCACATTGGTCTCGGTCGGGTTTCCATAGATGTCCAGCAGGTTGACCTGGGCGGTGGTATGGTCGAGGGCTTCCCGGATCACAATATTCAGCACATCATGAAACTGTGCTTCATCGGTGGCATCGTAATATCTTCCCACGCAATTGTAAGTTTTTCTGAAATTAGGATCTTCGCCGATGCCGATCACGAAAGGTTTCAGGACAATCCCTTTTTTCTGCAGTTCGGCAGAAACCGCACAGGGGTCTCCGTCGCACGCCTCTATACCGTCGGTAATCAAAACCACAATATTCCGGCAGTTGTCACATGGCGTAAAGTCATGCGCCGTCATTTCCAGCGAGTGAGCAATGGGGGTGGTCCCTTTGGGAATCAGATACTGAAGACGGTGTTTGATAGCTCCGGCATTATTGGGCCCGAAAGGGACTACCAGGCGCGTGTCGGAACAATCCTGCGGCGGGACAGGACTCTGGAATCCAAAAACCCGTAATGCCATCTGTATATGCGGATCATGCTCCAGACTGTCCACGGCGGCAGATAAAATATGACGCGCAATATTAATCTTCTTGTCACTGTTCCATTGCCCCGCCATACTTTGCGAACAATCAAACACGAATAGAATCCTCGTGGTCGGAGGCTCGGGCTTCTTATCCAACGGGATCTGTGAATAGCCGGATACAACAAGAAAAAATAACCATGCCAAAATAAAAACCTGCTTTTTCTTCATCCTTGTCGACGGTATTTTTTTAACACGCATAAAAGTACAAAAAAACATTGTTTCCTTTATTAAATTTCCCATACTCTGGATATAAAACCCCAATCCCGATAAAAAATGATAATTTTGTACCGAAATAAACAAACACGATATGAGTTTACAATGCGGAATTATAGGAATTGCCAATACGGGAAAAACAACCATATTCAACTGTATGTCTAATACCAAGGCCGAGGTGACGGAGTTTGCTTTCGGATCGAGAAAAACCAATATCGGGGTCGTACAGGTTCCCGACCCCCGGTTGTTTGAGTTGGAAAAATTCCAGCCTACGGAAAAGATCGTACCTGCCACCGTGGAGATCCTGGATATTCCGGGGCTGGCTAAAGGATCGAGCCAGGGAGAAGGGGTCGGAAACCAGTTTCTGGCAGATATACGGAACTGCGATGCCCTGATCCATGTGCTCCGTTGCTTTGACGATGACAACCTGCCTCATATTGAAGGCTCGGTGGATCCGGTCCGCGACAAAGAGATCATAGACTTCGAGTTGCAGGTAAAAGATATGGAGTCGGTGGAAAAAAAGATGGAGAAACTGAAAAAACAAGCCAAAACAGGAGATAAAGAGGCAAAAGCAGGGCTGCAGGCACTGGAAAAAATAAAAGCCCACCTGGAAGACTTCAAACCGGTAAGATCCCTGGCCTTATCAGAAGAGGAAGAAAAGGTAATCCATGACCTGTTTCTGCTCTCTTCCAAGCCGGTGCTTTATGTATGCAATGTGGATGAAGCGTCAGCCATCACAGGCAATGCCTACGTGGAAAAGGTCCGGGAAGCCATCCGTGAAGAAGATTCGGGGCTGATCATCATCGCGGGGGCTATGGAAGCCGAGATCGCCGAGCTGGAAAGCCCGGAAGACCGCAAAGCATTCCTCGAAGACCTGGGACTTAAAGAACCCGGCGTGGATAAACTGATACGTGCGGCCTACGACCTGCTGGACCTGCAGACATTCTTTACCGTAGGCCCGAAAGAGATCAAAGCCTGGACCATCCGCAAAGGGATGACCGCCCCCGAAGCTGCCGGCGTAATTCACAGCGACCTGGAAAGAGGGTTCATCCGTGCCGAAATAATGAAATACCGGGATTTTATCACCCTGGGATCGGAACATGCCTGCAAAGAGGCCGGAAAATTCCATATAGAAGGAAAAAATTATGTGGTGGAAGACGGGGATATCCTGCATATACGGTTTAACATTTAAAATACGGGGATGTTGAAATATTCAGCCTTTTCTTTTCTTTTTCTGATACTATTCATCCTGCCGGCCAACGGACAGCACCCTGCTGAAAAGATCCTGCGGGAACGCGGAGAAGTTTACCTGATTTTCCCGAGACCTTCCCGTGAAAAGATCAACCGGCTGTCCCGGGAAATATCCATTGATGCGATGAAGGAAGATTCGGTAGTGGCCTGTGTAAATAAAAAGGAGTATGAAGTTTTTCTGAAAGAGAAGATCCCTTTCCGCATATACTTTTTCCCGCATCCTAAGGAAACAGAAAAGGCCAAATCCTTGTCAGACCTTGAAAACTGGACCGCTTATCCGACATACGAACAATATGACTCCATCATGCAGAAGTTTGCGGCGGATTACCCGGATATCTGCAGGGTTGATACCATAGGCACCACCTACCAGGGAAGGCTGCTGCTGGCCGTAAAGATATCCGATCATGTGGAGCGGGAAGAGGAAGAGCCAGCTTTTTTTTATACCTCCTCCATGCACGGGGACGAAACGGGCGGATATGTCCTGATGTTACATCTGATTGATTATCTGCTGAGCAACTATACCTCCGATGATGCGGTGCGTATGCTGGTTGACAGCCTGGAAATCTGGATCAACCCCCTGGCCAATCCCGACGGCACCTATTACGGCGGCAACGGATCGGTAAACGGCGCCCGGCGCTACAATGCCCAGAGCATAGACCTGAACCGCAATTTCCCCAATCCGGAAGACGGCCCGCATCCCGACGGAAACGAGTATGCCGTGGAGAACATCGCGATGATGCATTTTTTACAATCCCGCAACTTTATCCTGTCGGCCAACTTTCATGCCGGAGAGGAGGTGGTTAATTATCCGTGGGATACCTGGACTTCCGCACAGAGAACCCATGCCGACGATGCCTGGTTTCAATATGTTTCCCGTGAGTATGCCGACACGGCCCACACACACAGTCCGGCAGGATATATGACCTATGCCGGAAACGGCGTCACCAACGGCGGAGACTGGTATGTGATCACCGGAGGACGTCAGGATTATGTCACCTGGTACCTGCACGGACGGGAGATAACCGTCGAGCTGGACTACAATAAAATCACCCCGGAAGATGAACTGGATTCATTGTGGGAGTATAACTACCGTTCTTTGCTGAACTATATGCAGGAAGCAACATGGGGCATATCGGGTGTCGTGACCGATTCGGTGACAGGAAAACCGGTACGGGCCAGGATAGATATCCCCGGTCATGACAGGGACAGTTCGTGGGTGTGGTCCGATTCGCTGAGCGGATGCTATCACCGGTTGATTCTCGGGGGTACTTACGACCTGCAGTTCTCGGCGCCGGGATACCGGACAAAGAACCTCTCCGGCGTGGCCGTCGAAAATCACCGCCTGACCCGTCTGGATGTAGCGCTTACCCCCGTTTCCGGGTCAAATACACCCCCGTCAAAATCAGGGATACACCTGTTTCCCAACCCTGTTCATGAAGGTAGTAACCTGACCTTACGGTGGAACACAGAAGAAAAGGCAACGATCTCCTTTACCGGTACGGACGGCCGTAAACGGGAAGAAATAACCGTGCAGCTCAGGGAAGGAGAAAACCATATTCCTCTGCCTTTGAGGAATCCCGGATTATATTTTGTCACCATCCGGGGAGCACACGCTCCGGCAGTTACGGAAAAACTGGTGATCCTTCCGTAGATTTAGTTTCAAAGATTCCACGGAATGTCGCCGGTATTTTCAATAAAACATTAATTTTACCGGAATTTTCAGACGGACATACTTATGGAACGAGCAAAAAAACTGATCTTTTTTTTCATCCTATCCGGAATGCTGGGTGTTTTCTCTCCCCGGGCAGGCTTTTCACAGTTTTCTAAAAAACTACCCTCTCACAAGCCCAGGCTCATTGTAACCCTTGTCCTGGATCCTTTCAGCTTTGACCAGTTAAACCGTTACTACGACCGTTTCGGGAAAGGAGGTTTCCGGAAACTGACCGGTCAGGGGAGTTATTTTCGTAATGCCAGGTATAACTTTTTCTTTACCGAATCCACCTCGGGTATTGCCACGCTGGCCACCGGCGCCAATCCCGGCATTCACGGAATCACGGGAGCAAGCTGGTACGAGCCGTTGCACAACCGGGAAATAAGATGCACGGAGGATGATCAGGCAAGCGCGGTGGGCGGAAGTTTTGAAAACGGGCAACATTCTCCGGTAAAACTTCTCACCTCCACCCTGGGCGACGAGATGCGGCTGAACAGCCGTTTCGGTTCAAAAGTTTTCAGCGTAAGCCTAGATGCGGAAAGTGCGGTTTTACTGGGAGGCCATCTTGCGAACGGCACGTATTGGTTCGACGACGTTCATGGCTCCTGGATGAGCAGTTCGTTTTATATGGACTCTCTTCCGCAGTGGGTACGTCAGTTCAACGAAAAAGATCTCACCCGGTTTTATCTGCAGAAATCATGGGGTACATTATTGCCTCTTCCCGACTATACGGCCAGCTTGTCAGACAGTACGGACACGCGGAAAGGGATAAAAAATCATACGATCTTCCCTTATGACTTGAAAAAACTCTCGGCTGTGGGCCGGAAAAAGGAAAACCTTTCCCTGCTCCGTTTCACCCCTTATGCCAACACCCTGACAAAAGACTTTGTGACCAACCTGATCCTAAATGAAAATTTGGGAAAAGACGACACCTGTGACTTCCTGGGGGTTGTTTTCTCTGCCAATCGTTATATTCTTGACGCTTTCGGGCCTATGTCGGTGGAAGCAGAAGATGCCATGCTCAGACTGGATCAGGATATGGCAGACTTTATCAACTTTCTGGAGGAGGAAATCGGAAAAGAAAATGTTTTGCTGATACTCACAGCCTCCAGAGGGATCACGCCCGATCCTGCCTACATGCAAACCCTTCGCATGCCATCCGGCTATTTCAACCCCAATCAGGCCATGGCTCTGCTGCGTAGCTACCTGAATGTCCTCTACGGAGAAGGAGACTGGGTAAAAGGCTATCATAACCACCAGATCTACCTGAACCATACTTTAATTGAAGACGCAAACCTGAACCTCTACACCATGCAGGACAAGGTGGCCGATTTCATGATACAGTTTACCGGGGTAAACCGGACCCTGACAGCACATGCCTTACGCGAATCAGGAAATGCAGGGGACCTGTTTATCCGGATACAGAACGGGTATTTCCCCAAACGATCGGGAGATATATTCGTCATCCTGGATCCGGGCTGGGAAGAAAAAGCCGGAGAAAAAGAATCCAACGGTACGGGATTCTGGGATGACTCACACGTTCCCCTGATCTGGTATGGATGGAAGATGCCCCGCCAAATCATCTATCACCCGGTGGATATCAGCGCAGTGATCCCCACGCTCTCTTTTTATCTGAATATCCCTGCACCTAACGGTTCACAGGGGAACCTGCTGGAAGACCTGCTGGATGGAAAAATAAAATAATATTTTCGGTATGATTGTTGCAAGATTTTTTGAAAATGTTATTTGTATCTATTTGGATATTTATATATTTGCAAACTAAATTTTTAACCAATGTTTAATAAAATGATGAAAGGAATGAAAATTTCAGCAATCACCTTAATTCTTTTTATGTCGGTAGTGACACTGTCTTCCGCGCAGACAGATAAAGATGTGATTGACAGTTACAACAAGGGGGTTCAACTGCTTAATTCAGATACGAAAGCAGCTATTGCAGCCTTTGAGAAATGCATTTCCCTGGCGGACGAAGTGGAAGAACTGGGCGACAAAGCGGCAGAATCCAAAAAAATGGCCCAGGACCAGATCCCTAAACTTTATTACAAGTTGGCTGTGGAATCTTATAAGAAACGCGATTTCCAGGGGGCCATTGACAATTTTAAGAAAACCAGCGAGACGGGTAAAAAATACGGAAACACAGCCCTGGCTCAGAAAAGTGAAAGACTCATACCCAGGGTTTACTATGCGTGGGGAAAACAGGAATATGCAAAAAGGAATTACGAAAATGCATTAAAGATTTTTGATAAAGGGCTTAGTATTAGTCCCAACCTGGCCAGTGCCTGGCTTGGTAAAGCTTTGGTTTACGACAAATTGAAACAGGAAGCCAAAATGAAAGAGGCTGCTGATAAGGCTATTCAGATTGCCGGGAACATTCACGATCAAAAAACCCTGAGTGCAGCAAAGAAATTTATGCGTACTTATACGTATAATCATGCGGTGTTATCCATTCAGGCAAACAAAACCGATGAAGCCCTGAAATACCTGAATTCTTCCATTGATTACGGAAACAATTCTCCGGATGTATATTATGAGATTGCAAAAATCTATACACAAAAAGGGAGATATAGTGAAGCTTTGTCCGATATTAACAAAGCCATTTCACTGGATCATGGCAATGAAATTACCAAAGCCCGTTATTATTATACACTGGGGAAAATCTATGAAAAAACCGGGAAAAAAGCGGAGGCTTGCAGTGCATTCAAAAAAGCCCTGCATCCTCCCTATGAAGAAAGTGCAAAATATGAGCTGGAGCATGTTCTCAAGTGTGGAAAATAATCCATTCCGGAATCAATTGAATCAATTATAAAGAAAAGCTGCCAGCAGGCAGCTTTTCTTTTTTACAAACGTTCCGTCAGCTTTTTCATCTCCCTGATAAAACCGGGATGTTTCTCTATGGCATTACCTACCACCAGGATATCCGCGCCGGCATGATAAAGTTCCTCTGCCTGTGCCGCAGACCGGATTCCTCCTCCCACGATCAGCGGAATCTTGATGTTTTCTTTCACCCGGCTAACAATCCCGGCAGGTACAGGCATCCCGGCTCCACTGCCTCTCTCGAGATAAATCAAACGGTTGCCCATATATTCCCCAGCCAGAGCCGTTGCGGTGATAATATCAGGTTTTTGCGCAGGCAATGGATACGTATTACTGACAATCTCCACAGATGTACTGCTGTTTCCACCGATAAGGATATATCCGGTGGGGATGACCTCCAGCCCGTAGTACTTTATCAGGGGCGCTGCGACAACATGATTCCCGATAAGATATTCAGGGTTTCTTCCCGAGATAAGGCTTAAAAAGAGAATACCGTCGGCTTTCCCGGAAATCTGTAACAAGCTGCCCGGAAAAAGAAAAACTGACAAAGAGAGGGCCTTTTTAATTTTCTCTATTACAGGCTCTACAGGTCGCGAAATAAGGCTGCCTCCTATGAGTATCAGGTCGGGCATAGCGTTGGCGACTTCGTCAAGCAGGCGGTTGATGTTTTCTTCTCCTGAACCCTTATCCGGATCTATCAACAGAAAAAACATTTTTTTTCCGGACCGGACCTTCGTCTCTATATTTGTCAGCACCGACATCCCATTGATTTTATTTACAACACCATACCAGCACATAGTCCTCCATGCGGACATAATGCAGGGTAAAATCCTCCCGGATCAATTCATTGTTCACATACCCCTGTATGATCCCTTCATCTTCCGGCTCAAAGGGTTGTATGATCAGATTTTTTTTAAAGTTCAGCGCATTCTTATCGCAAATCTTGTATAACGTCTCCTTGGCACACCAGTGAATATAAAGATGATATCTCCTTTTTTTCTTATCGGGTGTGATCTGTTCCTCCGGATTGATAAAGTAATGAGCAATCTTTGAGATACGGTGGGTCATCTTTTCCATGTCCACCCCCACGCGTCTTGTGTGGCTCAGAAAAATCGCGGTATAACTTCCCGAATGAGAGATGCTGATACGGTAGGAGTTATCGCGTAAATAAGGTTTATTGGTACGATCATAAACGATCCTGGCCTGCGGGTCCACCATGGTCTGCAACAAAGCTCTGACACTGAGAAACTCCAGCTTCCTGGCCTGGTTGCGAAAAGCTTCCAGCCTTTCTTTTTCCTTATCGTCAAGAGATACTTTTTCTATCAGGGTATTATAATCTTCTTCGATTTCCCACAAACCCAGTTTACAATCCTTATCCGTTTCCTTAATAAATACAAGACTCATGCAATAGAGATAAAATATTTTGAAAAATAAGAAAAATGTTACTTCCAGGAAAATGATTCGATCAGGTGAATGATATCTTTCCGCACAAACTGTATCACCGGGGCGAGGGAGTCTTCTCTGGGAACCAATTTAAAATACAGGGCCCCCCGTACAAAATTATTCGTACTGTCGGTGAGATAAAACTGAATATTGGAAGCGGCATTTCCTTTTATATCGTAGAGGATCCCGTATACATGTTTGTTTTTTTCCGAAAAGGAATGTTCCCGTATGGCATCAGCCTTGACCGTATGTTTGTAAGCCAAAGAATAAGTGTCTTCCAACATCTGTCCCAGGTCATCATTTATTTTTTTATAGGTAAAATGTATTTCCCCGTGAAACTTCGGAAAATAAATGTTCAGCCAGCAGGGGCCGGCTCCCGGTTCTTTGTCTTTTTTTACCACCGCATACACCGGATATTCGAAGGTAAAAGGACAGGGTCCTTTGTAAGAAACATATTTTTTCTCGGGAAGGTCTATCCTGAAATACCCATGGGGCCGTGGTGTATATTTATGCCTGCACGAGCCCAGCAACAGGGTACTCCCCAGTATCCCCAGCAATACGGACCACCATCCTATGGGATATTGTTTATTCATCGTACCCTATATCTGGTTCATAGACCACCTCCACCTTTTTTATACGGCGATTATCCGCAGCAATGATGCGAAAGGTGAAATTACGGTATTTCAGCACTTCCCCGCGCCCCGGAATCTTCCCGCGGATGGCCAGGATCAGGCCGGCCAGCGTTTCTGCTTCCCCTTTGATCTCATCAAAATAATCATCCCTGATATCCAGAACCTTATAAAAATCATTCAGCAATATCTTCCCCTCGAACAAATATTTATTTTTTCCCGTTTTCTTAAACAACGGTTCTTCCTCTTCATATTCATCTTCAATTTCTCCGACGATCTCTTCGAGAATATCTTCGAGGGTAACGATCCCGCTGGTCCCGCCATATTCATCGATTACTACCGCCATATGGATCTTGTTGGTCTGAAACTCTTCCAGTAGGTCATTGATTTTTTTTGTTTCCGGCACAAAATAAGGCGGACGGATCAGGGATTGCCAGGCAAAACCGTTGTTTTTCCTTAAATGAGGGAGGATATCTTTAATATAAAGGATTCCTTTGATATGATCCAGGGATTTGACATATACAGGCACACGGGAATAACCTTCCTTAATGATCTCACGAAGCAGGGTTCTGAATGGTGTTTTTATATCCACGGCAAAGACATCCAGCCGGGGGGTCATGATCTCGCGGGCATCCAGATTTCCGAATTTTGTGATCCCTTTCAGGATCTTCTCGTCTTCCAACAGGTTGTCGGAAGTAATATCCAGGGCTTCGGAAAGCTCATCAATGGAAATGTTCTGTGATTTCCCGGCCAGTCTTTTGTTCACAACAGAGGTGGATTTTACCAGGGGGATCACCAGAGGGCTGAAGAGTATTCCGGTTACTTTCAGGGGGATGGCCATGAAACCTGCCCATTTAAGCCGCATCTGGTTGGCATAGATCTTGGGCATGATCTCCCCGAAGAGTAGCAGGAGAAAGGTAATGACCACCACCTGAAAAACAAAACCCAGCGTAGGAGCACCGGAAAAATCTATCAGACGATTGGTGATATAGGATGAGAGGATCACGATCCCGATATTGACAAAATTATTTCCTACCAGGATGGTTCCCAATAAGGTTTCCGGCTGCTTGTAAAGATCAAGAATGCGCTTGCTGTTTTTTCCCTTACTGCTCTTTAATTTATCCAAGTCGGCAGGGGTAAGGGAGAAATATGCCACTTCCGATCCTGAAAGCAGCGCGGATGAGATCAGTAAAAGGAGCAATACAATCAACCATGTCAGCACTTCCCACGTGAAAGCATGAAAAGTTACCCGAACGGTATCGATCAGAAACGCAAGGTGAGGGTCATCAGCTTCCAAAACCTGCATGTTTAGGATTGTACATCAAAACTAGAACGGAAGATCGTCCTCTCCGGAGTCATTGTTATCCGGGGTTTCCGTAGCCTCCGGGGCAGCACTGTCCGCTGCCGGGGCAGTGGATTCCGAATCTCCGCGCCGGCCAAGCATTTGCAGATTGTCGGCAACAATCTCCGTTATATATCGCTTGTTCCCGGTTTTATCTTCATAAGACCTGGATCTGATCTTGCCCTCAATGTATAAAGCCTGTCCTTTTTTTACATAATCTTCCACCACTTTGGCCAGACCCCGCCACACGACAATATTATGCCATTCGGTCTGGGTCACTTTCTCGCCGTCTCTGTTGCGGTACGTCTCGCTCGTAGCCAATGGAAAGTGCGCTACAGGCACATTCCCCTCCAGGTATCTCACATCGGGATCCTTCCCTACGTTGCCTATCAGAATTACTTTATTAACCATCTGAAATATTTTTATTTTCCCCGTAAAAGTAATAAAAATTCAATGATTTTAATAATTCGGAAGTTCTTATAAACTCAAATACCCGGTACCTGACCGCAGCCGGGTGCATAATAGAAGATTCTTTCGAAATTTCTATTGCACAATCCGGGATTATTTCCGGTAAATGCCGGGAATCCATCCTAATCAAAAGTGGCAGGGACAAAGGTGTGGCAGCGTGTTATAATGTCTTTTTCTTAATTTGGTGCTTTGCCACGGAGTGGCTAAATATGAATAACCGTCCGGGTACCGGACGGTTGTGATCATCTCACAAACCGATCCCCGAAGGGGGTCAATAACACGTAATCATGGGTAGCTATCGTCAAATTCTCTATCATCTTATTTTCCGGACCAAAAACAGCAAAAAAACAATACCCCTTAAACAGTCAGATAAGCTTTTCGCTTACATTTCAGGCATTATTAAGAATAAAAACGACCATCTTTATCAAATAAATGGTATGGAAAATCATATACATATTCTGAGTGACCTGCATCCTGGTGTTGCTTTGGCAGATTACATGAGAGACATTAAAACTGCCTCCTCAGTGTGGTTAAAACATCAAGAAGAATTTCCCTTATTTGACGGATGGGCAGATGGATATGCCGCATTAACTTATTCATACCGGGAAAAAGATATTTTAATTAACTACATAAAGAATCAGCAGAATCATCACAGAAAAGAGTCCTTTGAAGTGGAGCTACGCAGGCTTCTTGAGTCACAAGGCATTCAGGTTGATGAGCGATTCTTCCCCTGATCTTTTTATTCACCCCTTTCAGGGATGTCGCACCCCTGGCTGTAGCACCCCCCTGATGCCGGTGGCCCGGCAACAGGAGGGTTATTCATGTATTGCCCCTCCCGGGGCAAAAGAATACATTATCACAAGTCGGAATTTACCCTGTACCCGGCCACAGGCGAGTGCGCAGCAGAGGTTTTTTTTGAAATCTCTATTGCACAATCCGGGATTATTTCCGGTAAATGCCGGGAAACCATCCTAATCAAAAGTGGCAGGGACAAAGGTGTGGTAGCGTGTTATAATGTCTTTTTCTTAATTTGGTGCTTTGCCACGGAGTGGCTAAATATGAATAACCGTCCGGGTACCGGACGGTTGTAATCATCTCACAAACCGATCCCCGAAGGGGGTCAATAACACGTAATTATGGGTAGCTATCGTCAAATCCTCTATCATCTTATTTTCCGGACCAAAAACAGCAAAAAAACAATACCCCTCAAACAGTCAGATAAGCTTTTCGCTAAGTAGATAATCCCAAATTCAGCAATAGAAAAGCCAAAGGGCTTTCTATTGCACAATCCGGGATAAAATAAAATACGGATCAGGAATAAAATGATTTTATATTTTCATCCAAATCTTTCGGGGTATTTCTCCATATAAGCGGTTATTAGCCGGGGGAAAGCATAGGTGTCCAGTTTATGTAAGGGCACTTTCAGGTACTCCGGATCCGTCAGGGCAAACCATCTGTTTTCTATATGATAGAAGCGGGCAATGATCCGCCGGTGTGTCAGTTGATGCAGAACCGGTTCGGATATCACCACCTCTGCCCCCAGGCGCCGGGGGAGTCCTTCCTTTTGCAGAAAGTCTGAAAATATACTTTCCGGATCCTTGTCGCGGACGGTGGCGATCTCAGGAAAATCGTACAGTTTATACCAGATATCTTTCTGTTTCCGCTGTTTTATCAGAATTTCCCCCTTGTATCTCCAGACAAGATAATGCAGATAACGGGTGGTTATACCCGGCGCTTTGCTCCGGACAGGAAGCTCCTCCACAATATTTTGTTTTTTAGCCAGACACAACCCTTCCAGGGGGCATTTCCCACAATCCGGCAGGCCGGGGACACACTGCAGAGCCCCAAATTCCATCATAGCCTGATTAAAATCACCCGGACGTTCCTGCGGCATCATCCTCCCCGACAACCGGGCAACCTCCTTTCTCCCTTCCGAAGTATCCATAGGAGCTCTCAAAGCAAAAAAACGGGACAAGACCCTGAAAACATTCCCGTCCACCACCGGGACGGGCTGCCGAAATGCAATAGAGGCGACGGCCGCAGCCGTATAGGGGCCGACACCTTTTAATTTCAACAGCTCTTCATAAGAATCAGGAAACGCCCCGTGATACTCCGTAACAATTCTCCGGGCCGTTTCATGCATATTCCGTGCCCTGGAATAATAACCCAGCCCTTCCCAGGCCTTCAGCACCTGCTCGACCGTGGCATCCGCCAGAGAAAATACGTCGGGAAAAATTCTGATAAACCGGTGATAGTAATCCGTCCCTTGTATTACTCGCGTCTGTTGCAGGATGATCTCAGAGACCCATATATGATAAGGATCATGGATGTGCCTCCAGGGCAAATCCCGCTTATGAACAGAGTACCAACGCAGTAATATTTCCGGAAAAAGCTGTTTCATTTCCAATTTTTTCGTTACAATTGCAAAAAAAATAAGATTTTTAATTCAGTTTATATCAAATAAAAAGAAAACTTTATATATTTGCACACCCAAAGAACGAAATTTAATCTAATTTATTGATAACTAAAGATTTTTAAAATGACTAAAGCAGACGTTGTAAACGAAATCTCAAAAAAAACAGGAATTGAGAAAGTAACCGTTCAGAAAACGGTGGAAGCCTTCATGGAAGCTGTAAAAGACTCTTTGGCAGAAAACAACAATGTTTATCTTAGAGGATTTGGCAGTTTTATCGTAAAGAAAAGAGCTCAGAAAACCGCCCGGAACATTTCCAAGAATACGACCATTATCATTCCGGAACATTTTATTCCCGCCTTTAAACCTGCCAAGACCTTCGTAAACAAGGTGAAAGGAAACGTAAAGTAATTTAAAAAATACAGAAATGCCAAGCGGGAAAAAGAGAAAGAGACACAAAATGGCAACTCACAAGCGTAAAAAACGTTTAAGGAAAAACCGTCATAAAAAGAAAAAATAACCTTTTCTAGTTATTTTCTCTTATTTTATAACCTAAAGGCCGGAGCCTTTAGGTTTCTTTGGTTTTTTGTTTTCCCTAAAAAGGAAGCAATCTCATTGAAAAAGTGTTAGCGTGTGAGTTACGAGTTGGTCATTGAAGCAACGGCCACTGAGATTAATATTGCCTTACTCCGGGAAAAGTCGCTCATTGAGCTGTCCAAGGAAAAAAGCGATATTCGTTTTTCAGTAGGAGACATTTATCTGGGTAAGATCAAAAAGATTATGCCCGGGCTGAATGCTACTTTTGTGGATATAGGCTTCAAGAAAGATGCTTTTCTGCATTACCTGGATCTGGGCCCACAATTTAAAACGCTGCAGGAATATCTGTCACTGGCCATAAATCGTAAAGGCCGCATGCCTTCCCTTCACCGGTTTAAGAAAAGCCCTGATATCAAAAAAGACGGGAAGATATCCGATGTGCTCAAGTCCGGAGACAATGTCGTAGTTCAGATCGTCAAAGAGCCTATCTCCACAAAAGGACCGCGTCTGACGTCGGAGATCTCCCTGGCCGGCAGAAACCTGGTGCTGTTGCCTTTTCATGATAAGGTATCCGTTTCTCAGAAAATCGAATCGGCCGAAGAGAAAAACCGGCTGAAACAATTGTTGCAGAGCATCAAGCCCAAAAACTATGGCGTCATTGTCCGTACCGCGGCCGAAGGGAAAAAAGTAGCCGAACTGGATGCCGAATTGCGGGGACTCATAAACAAATGGGAGTCGGCCTTCCTGCAATTACGGAACGCTAAACCTCCTAAGTTGATGATCCAGGAGCTGGATCGGGTATCCGTTATCCTCAGGGATCTGCTGGGCGTATCTTTCGACACCATATGGGTTAATGATGCCCAGCTGCACCGGGAGATGCAGGACTACATAAGAACCATCGCCCCCGAAAAAGTCAAGATCGTCAAACTCTACAAAGGGAAACTGCCCATTTTTGAGCATTTCGGGATCAACAGACAGATTAAAAACCTGTTTGGACGTACGGTCTCATTTAAAAGCGGGGCTTACCTCATTATCGAGCACACCGAAGCATTGCATGTTATCGATGTGAACAGCGGCAACCGCTCCAAAGCAGGAGACTCCCAGGAAACCAATGCGCTGGAAGTGAACCTGGCGGCAGCCGAAGCAGTAGCCAGACAGTTGCGTCTGCGGGATATGGGTGGCATCATCGTGGTGGATTTTATTGATATGACCTCGGCCGAGCACCGCCAGATGGTCTATGAGAAAATGAAAGAGTCTATGGCCGACGACAGGACTAAACACAATATCCTGCCCCTTAGCAAATTCGGACTCATGCAGATCACCCGTCAACGGGTACGCCCCGTACTGGATATCGAAACGGAAGAGGTATGCCCTGTTTGTCACGGCACCGGCAAAATCGCTCCCAGTATCCAGCTGACCACCCAGATCGAAAACCATTTGAAAGATATCCAGGAAAAACATCACTTCAAAAACCTCACCCTGCGCGTACATCCGTTTATTGAAGCATACCTGACAAAAGGGATCTTATCCATACGGAAAAAATGGAGCCGCAGTTATCATTGCAAGCTACGCGTGGAACCCCTCTCCTCCTTATCCTTCCTGGAATATAAGTTTATAGATCCCTTTGGGGATGAGGTGGTGGAATAGACAATAGCCCTGTTTCCTCTCCAGCTCACAAGGTCGCACCTCCGGTTTTTTCATGTTTGAAGATTGTCAGGTTTTTCATATTTTAGCGACTCATTAATAACCATGTTAAAATTAAAATATCCGGTTATCATGATAAAGAAAATGATTCTATTTACCGGCTTGCTGGTTTCCCTGGGGATAACTGCCGGCGCGCAAATCCTTAATCCGGTTCACTGGAGCTATAAGGTTGAAAATATCAGCAAAGACGAAGCTATGCTCGTTTTTACCGCCGATATTGATGATAAATGGCATCTTTACTCCCAGAATATCCCGGACGGCGGCCCCGTTCCGACATCTTTTGCATTCAAAGCTTCCGATAATTACGAGACGGAAGGAAAGGTCGAGGAAGTTAGTAAAGGAGAAAATATTTTTGACTCCAGCTTCAATATGAAGCTTACGGTATTCAGCCATAAAGCCGTTTTCAAACAAAAAATCAGAAAAAAAACAGACAAGCCTTTTTCGGTAACGGGAACCCTCGAGTTCATGTGCTGTGACGATTCACGCTGCATTCCTCCCAAGGAAATTGATTTCAGTTTTGCCCTCAACGGGAAAGGAACTTCTGCAGCGAATGCCCGGACTGCCACCGCTGTCAAAAAAGAAAAAGAGGAAGCCACTCCTCAGATGCAGAGCAAGGTCAATCTGAATGTCACCGGTACTACCGAAGGGTCAGAAACAAAACAGAGTCTTTCCGCATCCGAAAAAACAACTGCCCAAGCCGCGCCTGAAGGCAAGAAAAAATCGCTGTGGATTTTCTTTTTCCTTTCTATGCTGGCCGGCCTGGCCGGAACCATCACCCCCTGTGTCTTCCCCATGATCCCGATGACCATTGCTTTTTTCACACGTAACACCGGTAGCCGTGCCAAATCTATCCTGCAGGCATTTATTTTCGGGATTTCCATCATGCTGATCTATACCTCGGTAGGATTGATCGTGTCATTGACCAGTGCAGGAGCCGACTTCGCCAATACGTTAAGTACACATTGGATTCCCAATCTGATATTTTTCATTCTGTTCCTGATCTTTGCAGCAGCATTTCTGGGGATGTTCGAGTTGGTACTGCCCAACAGCCTGATCACCAAAGCCGACAAGCAGGCCGATAAGGGAGGCATGTTGGCTGCTTTTTTTATGGGGCTGACCACAGTGCTGGTTTCCTTCAGTTGTACCGGCCCGCTGGTAGGAGCGCTGCTCGTGGAAGCATCTGCCGGGGAGGTCATCAAGCCGACCATCGGGATGTTCGGCTTCGGTCTGGCTTTTGCCACCCCTTTCACCCTGTTGGCGGTGTTCCCCTCGTGGCTGAAAGGCCTGCCCAAATCCGGAGGATGGCTTAATTCCGTGGAGGTCGTGCTTGGCTTTATCGTACTGGCATTCAGCATGAAATATCTCATGACCATTGATCAGACTTACAACCTGCACTGGATCAGCAGAGATGTTTACCTGGCGATCTGGATCGTCATCTTCACGCTGATGGGCTTTTACCTCCTGGGAAAGATCAAATTCAAAAAAGACAGTGACCTGCCCTATGTCAGCTTTCCCAGGCTGGTGCTTGTTATCATTACCTTTACCTTTGTCGTTTACCTGATCCCCGGCCTGTTCGGAGCGCCCCTGAAACCTATATCAGGATTGCTGCCCCCGATGAAAGCACAGCAATTCAACCTGCTCACACCCGGAAATATGCACAATCAACCGGGGGTACTCAGCAAGGATATATCCTCTTCGCTATGCGACGAGCCTAAATACAAGGATCTTTTCGAGCTGCCTTATAACCTGCAGGGATATTTTGATTACAAACAGGGCCTGGCCTGTGCCAGAAAACTGAATAAGCCCTTATTGCTCGACTTCGTGGGCCATGCCTGCAGCAACTGTAAGGAGATGGAATCGAGGGTATGGTCCGACCCCGATGTACTCAAGAGACTAAGGAATGACTTCGTGCTGGTAGAGCTCTATGTGGATGACCGCACCAGGCTGCCGGAAAACGAATGGGTCACCTCCTCCTATGACGGAAAAGTGAAGAAAACCATCGGCAAAGTCAATGCCGACCTGGAGATATCCCGTTTCAGAGTGAACTCACAACCCTACTATGTCATCCTGGACGCCCACGAAAACGTCCTGACGCCCCCCATAGGCCATACACTCAACATTCGTGATTTCATTGATTTTCTGGACAAAGGAAAAGAAGCTTTCGAAAAGGAGCAATGAAACGGACCAGGTTCTTTTTATGAAAACCTACCCCGGGATCACAACACACTTTTGACTTTCTCTGCTAGTTGTTCAAAGGATACTTTCTCCTGCCGGCCTGTGGTCATGTCTTTTACCGTGGCCATTTTCTCCTTTAATTCGTCTTTTCCAATGAGGACAACCACCTTCACCTGTCTCTGGTTGGCATAACTCATCTGTTTTTTGATTTTCACCGGGTCGGGATAAAGCTCTGCGGAAATACCTGCCTCCCTGAGTGCTTTCAGCAAAGGAAGGACATGGCCAGCTTCTTCTTCTCCGAAATTCAGGAAAAGAACCGGTGTGGCTGATTCGATGGCTTCGGGAAATTTATGGGTATTCAACATCACATCATAGATTCTGTCGGCGCCAAAAGAAACACCCACCCCGGAGATCCCGGGCATACCGAAAATGCCGGTCAGATCGTCATATCTCCCTCCTCCGCATATGCTTCCGATCAGCCACTCCGTAGCCACCACCTCAAAAATGGTTCCCGTATAATAATCCAGCCCGCGGGCCAATGTAAGATCCAGGAGACAGGTGGCCCCGATGTCCGATTGTTCCAGATAGCCGAAAAGTCTCTCCAGTTCTTCCGTGCCCTTCATCCCCGTCGCGGAGGACGCAAGCATATTCCGGAGAAAAGCGATCTTCTCAGCGTTGCCCCCCTGAAAACCGAGCACCGGTTTCAACTGCTCCACAGCTTCCGCAGGAATACCCCGGTCGTTCAATTCCCCGATCACATTCTCCAACCCGATCTTTTCGAGTTTATCCATGGCAATGGTCAGGTCTTTCATTTTATCAGGCACGCCCATCACCTCAGCCATCCCTGCCAGTATTTTCCGGTTGTTAATACGTATCTCCACCCCCACCTCCAGGCGGCGGAAAACCTCATCCATGATCTGTACCAACTCGGCCTCATTCAGCAGGGAGGTACTGCCAACCACATCCACATCACACTGATAGAACTCACGGTAACGACCCTTTTGCGGCCGGTCGGCGCGCCAGACAGGCTGGATCTGGTATCGCTTGAAAGGAAACACGATTTCATGGCGGTGTTGTACAACAAAACGGGCAAAAGGAACGGTCAGGTCGTAACGCAACCCTTTGTCAGCAATATGTCTGGCAAGTGAACGGGCATCCATGCCGGGTAGCCCGGCCGGGGCGATCCCCGAAAGAAAATCACCCGAATTAAGAATCCTGAATAATAAGCGGTCTCCTTCTTCCCCATATTTCCCTGTCAGGGTGGAAAGGTTTTCCATCGCAGGGGTCTCCAATGGCTGGTACCCCGATGTTTTAAATACCTCCTCGATGGTGCGGAAAATATGATTTCTACGGATCATCTCACGAGGAGAAAAGTCTCTGGTCCCTTTGGGTATGGAAGGTTTTTGTGTTGCCATAAGTTTATAGTTATCCTTAGGCTGCAAAGATAAACCCAAAATCCTCAAAAAAAATCATTCTACCGGAATTCTGTCCGGGAAATTAGTACCGTCCGAGTTTTTTAAAATCGGATTTCAGCATCCCGTCAGGTTTTTTTGCCGATAATAAATGATAATTGAAATAATACAACATCCCGTCCACACCCAGGATGGGTTTATAAATGCGACCCTTTTTGCCCGTATCTTCCGGACCGATTTTGAAAAGGAAAGCCATATCTTCCGGGGGATCCTGCAGGGCTTTATCCAGCGCTTCCCTGGTCACGACCCTGACAGGATGATCATAGAGTGCCTTGATCTTCTTTTCCGTATTGACTTCCGGCGCAAGATCACCAGCAGCGACCCACAGCACTTTCCGGGGTAATTCAGCCAGGTTCTTATTGTAATATCGTAAATTCTTTAAGGAAACATTGGGATGTGCCAGAATAGATTTCACATGATTTTGCATAAACTTCAGGATCACCGGCAATGCATACTGATAAGAGGCTTCTTCCGAGGCGGAGTATTCCAGGGGAAAAGAACAAAACTCAGGCATCTTCGATAAATTATTAACCGGATCCCCGAGAATGAGATTCAGATAGTCATAATAAACGCCCGCCTTGTCCTGCTCAAAGGCTGTGGAGGTAAGGATAAGAAACGAATAAGCAGGGTCCTTTTTCTTTTTCAGAAACTCGTCATAAGAGATGAACTCAAAGGGGGTACTGTTCCATTCCTGTTTAACCGCTTTTTTGATCAGGGGATTAAACATGGAGAAAGCATCTTTCTCAAGGACAACAAGGGTTTTGCTTTTCTTAAATGCCGCTATCTGTTCAGTATTCGGGAACGGAGCCTGACTGAACACGGAGAAACCCAAAATAAAAAGGACAACAGTAACAATGGATTTTTTCATGGCCGGTGGGGTTATATCTTAAAGGTTAAAAATAAAAAAAGTTCCGTACGCTTCAAAACGCCGTTATGTTTCGTAAACAGTCACTTCCACATGGGTATGTATACCGGGTTACGTTCATTAAACTTACGTATATACAGAAATTTTAATTGCTTCTTTTTCCGCGCGCTTAGCCGGGCATACTCATCATAAAGTTCCGGATCCCGCATGAGTGCCGCTTCAACACTCTGTACATCGTATTCCATGATCTTCCCGGTTTCAAAATCCATAATAAACTGTCTCATTTCCGTACGCTCATAAGTAGAAGTCTCGTAAGAGGAAGGATAATAAAAATTATAGGATGGATAATAATACTGATAATACGGATCGTAATAGCGGGTCTCGTACGTGGTAATGGTTCCTACAAAATGACATATCCCCCCGACAATGGTAATACGGTTAAAATGACCGTCAATCTGGACATACAGGATTCCGTTGCGGGCATACCCCCATATATTGTCCTTTTTCACCTGACGGCGCAAACCGTTGTCATCAAAATAGGTGATCACTTCGTGGGACAATACCTTGTTGTAAAAATCCTGATCATTATATCCCACAATCGTAAGAATCCGTGATTTAAGAATAGGTTGGTTGTTTTTTACCTGATCAAAATTCAGATAAATGCCATCGCGGAACCTGAATTTCTGGTTCAGTATGGCTTTCCCGGTACCGCTTTGCGGAAAAGCCTGAAACGCCACAAAAAACAATATACCGGCAAAAACAATTCCTTTTTTAATTCCATTCATAATCCGCTCCTCCCTTATCACATTCCATGCTAAATAATGAAAAATCATTTAAATTAACACAAATTTCATACCTTAACACCAAAAAAATGTATTTTTAATCCGTAATTTAAACAGAATTGCGTAACCGAAAACAGTAACGTGGCAGAAAAAAATAATTTTTTGGACTTTTTTTCATTCGACAGCAGGAACCGGTTCCCGGATGAAATCAGAGGGAAGGTCGCCCTGCTTAACTTCATTACTTCCCTGACGGTGGTCATCGCTTTACTTTTTGGCATACTGACAATTACTTCTGATGAAAAATTCCTGTTCTTTGCTTTTTCTTTTCTTGCGCTTTTCACTACGTTAATGATAAATTTCCTGGTCTTCAAAAAGATCAGAAATGAAAAACTGTTTTTTTACACTTTCCTTTTACTGACAGGCCTGGCGTTTCTGATCCCTATGGTCTTCCTGGATTTCGGGACAGGCTCTATGGCATGGTTTCTTATTTTCCCACCTTTGACCCTGTATCTCCTGGGGATAAAAAAAGGCTCACAGGTCAGCCTTGCATTTTTCATTCTGCTGATTATTTTACTACTGGTCCCCGGCTTAATCCCTGTGGACAACTCGAATTATTCCCTTATCCTGCGTATAAACTTCCTGCTGGTTTTCCTGTTCGTGCATCTTATAAGCACGTTATATATCAAATATCTTAACCGGTCGGTGGAGATGCTAAGAAAATCCAATGATTTTATCATCAGGGAAAACAAAAGAAGAGATGAATTTCTCACCACCTTGTCTCATCAGATTCGTACCCCTCTAAATGATATTGTCGCGTTTGAGAATATACTCAAAAAAATCACCGTTCCCACCGAAGACATGGAATTACTGGAAATGATCCTGGCTTCAACCAACAATCTCATCCAGGTTGTTGAATCCATTTCCGAATCCGGGAGTTTTAACCTTGCTGAAAAAAAAGTCACCGAACGGCCCTTTGTTTTATCAGAAGTCCTGGACAATATGCAGGAACTCCTGGAAAAACAATACAAAAAAAGACTAAATATCAAATTCAGGCAGGAAAACATTAAATCCGGGAAAGTCATCGGAGACCGGATCCTTATCAAACAGGTATTTCTGAATGTTTTTGAGTGTATTATCAAAAACACACCCACTCCTGAGATCAATGAGGTAAGCGTTGATGTAATGGTTGGGACAACAAACAATACCCCGGCCCTGAATGTTCGCTTCTTCAGCAAGAAAACCACTTTCGACACGGACCGGTTCAATCAACTGCTTAAATTATCCGATCAGGGTGTACGGGTGGTAACCAGCCCGGAAGATTTTCAGTATATCAATTTGCTTTTTGCCCGCAATCTCTGTCAACTGGTAAACGGAAGCCTGACCCTGCATGATGTCAATGGGAAAACACATATTTTTGTCAGTATTCCTTTCAGAGAGGTGGAAGAAAAGATCCCGGATCACCTGCCGGGAGAAAATGCAGAGATCCCGGCTTCTGCAAAAAAAGATCTGAAAGAAGCGATTATTTTATTGGCAGAAGACAACCCCATCAATCAAAAAATCGTCAAGATCAGCCTGGATAAGTTTGTGAAACGGATTGATGTGGCACAAAACGGGAAAGAAGCGTTGGATCTCTATGGCAAAACCAGGTATGACTTTATCCTGATGGATATTCAGATGCCCGTTATGGATGGAATCGTGGTTACCCGCAAGATACGTGAGATCGAATCCAGCACCCATACCCACACACCGATTATTGCCATCACAGCCAATGCCATGCTGGGCGACCGGGAAACCTGTTTATCTGCCGGTATGGATGATTATATCAGCAAACCGTTCCAGTTGGAAACGCTGATTGGCAAGATGAAAGATCTTCTTTAACCAACCCTTCTTGTCAGGGCACTTATCCTTTTATCTTTTGGGGTCCGGCTTTATAAGCCCACGGATCCACCCCGAGCACCAGAACATCATCTACCTGAAAAAGATCTCCTTTCCAATCCTGAAACCGTTCATGCAGGATATATTGTTGTTGCCACATGGGAAGTTGATGGATCGACAGCAACAAATGACGGAAACGGCGATACATAAATTTCTTCTTTGCTGGCCCCCCGAACTGGTCAGGATAACCATCGGTAAAAAGATAGATCCGGTCCCCTTTCTCCAGCCTTATCTCATGACGGGTGAAGGTATCCCCATCCTCTTCTTCTCTGAATCCCACAGACACCCGGTCTCCTTTGAATTCCATGAGTGTGTTCTCCCGCACCAGATATAAAACATGAAAGGCTCCCGCAAACTCAAGAATCATTTTCTCCCGGTCCAGCGTGCAAAAACTGATATCCATCCCATCCTTCAGCATCAGATCCTCTTCTCCCCGGCTGAAAGTATTAATGATCCCATGGTTGAGGATATTCAGTACCTCATCCGGATGAACCACGCCCTGATCGTTGATGATCTTGTCCATGAGCTCAAATCCGATCATAGACATAAAAGCGCCGGGGACGCCATGACCCGTACAGTCAGCTACCGTGAAAAACACCTTGCCCTCCTTCTCATTGATCCAATAAAAATCCCCGCTCACAATATCCCGGGGCAGAAATAATATAAAAGACCCGGGTAAGAGCTTGTGAAAGAAATATTCCGATGGAAGAAGGGCCTCCTGAATTTTCTGGGCATACCGGATACTGTCGGTAAGGTTTTTGTGCATAAAACTCAGCCGGTCCCGTTGTTCCTCCAGTTTTTGAGCTATTTTCTCTTTTTCTTTCAGCAGTTTATTGGTCTCAATCAGCGAGCGTGTACGGTAATCTATATAAGCCAGGATCAATGCAATAATGATCAGAAAGATCACAATGAAGACAACATATACAAACCGGAACAAATTGGTGGTCCGGAAGGTCATCAGTAAACGGGGAGACGACCATTCACCGGTACTCCCGGAAGAACGCACATAGACCCTGTATGTTCTGTTTCTGAGATCGGTCAGGTAAACTTTTTTTGACCCTGAGATGATATGCCACTGATCATCATCCCCGCGGATCATGTACATAATCCTGTTGCCCGCCGGATCCGTAAAATCCAGTGCTTTGAATGCCAGCTCCAGCAAGTTGAGGTTTTCAGATCGTATGACAATCTTATCCGTAGCAGATGCATCGTTCCAGTCTTTTCCGGAAAGATAACGAACCGATTCAATAACCACCCTCGGAAAGGATGAAGATTTCAGAAGCGAATCCGGATGAAATCCCAGTACAAAACCCTCTCCTCCGAAAAACACGGCTCCTTCCGGAGAAAGATATTGTCCTCCCGGATTAAAATGCAACGCTCCGTCAAAATCCTCCTTCATCGCTACAAAGTCTCCAAAGCTGGTATTGTAACGCACCAATCCGTTGCCGGACCCCAGCCATATGGTCTTGCGATGATCCATAACGCCGGCGTAGAAGGACGTATTGGTTAATGCCTCGTCCTCAACAACAGTAAAGCTGAATGGATTCACCGTTATCATCCCCAGGCCTTTGTCGGTAACGGCCCAAAGGGTATCCGGTGACGAGCCCAATATCCGGAATATATTTATTTTCTCTTCCGGAAAATCTTTCAGGACAATAACCTCGTTAAATGCCGGCTCTATTCTCCCCAGAAAATTACTGCCTCCCACCCATATCCGGGTATCCGGCGTTTGATAAATGGCATGTACCTCCGGCAACGGATCCCGGGAAACAGCATTCCCTTGAAAAGAGTATTTCTTCAAATATTTCATATCCCCGGAAAGGCGATATACCACCCCGGTTGACCCGAACCAGATATCTCCGTCAAAAGTGGTATCCATGGTAAACACGGGTAAACTATCCGGTAGTTTGATCCTAAAGTAATCCCCGGCAGGAATAAAAGTGTTTTTTCGCCTGTTGAATACGCCCGGCCCTTTATCCGTTCCTGTCCACACCAACCCCCTCTTATCCTGCAAAAAACAATATACTTTTCCCAACGGCATGCGGCCCACCGAATCCGAAGCTCCTGCATTATAATGATGCAGGACTTTCCCTGTTGACGGGTCCAGCAGGTAAACCCCGTCCCCGTCAGTCCCTGCCCATATGCGAGTATCCTGTGTCAACAAGGCTGACACCTGTGCCCCTCTTGTTCTATCGCCCGAAGAAACCACCTGGCACAGTGAGAAAGGCGTTTGTT
Organism: Bacteroidales bacterium; assembly: GCA_024762655.1. Lineage (GTDB taxonomy): Bacteria > Bacteroidota > Bacteroidia > Bacteroidales > VadinHA17 > DRPN01. The sequence goes on along the minus strand of JANTHB010000014.1, from coordinate 22,196 downwards.
TTCCACTAATCTTCACCAAACCTTTTCCGGTGCCAACCCACAGAATTCCTGTTCCGTCTCTCAGAACAGAGGTGATCCGGGTATTTTCCAATTCAGGAACTGTGTATCTTTTCTGCGGAAAGTCCTGTCCGGATTCCAGCGAGTATATTGCACCGTCTATGGCCATCCAGATTCTTTTTTTCTCAGGATAAAAAGCAGTAACCTCTGCATTTTCCCTCCCTGAAATGTCGAGGGAAATTAACTTTCCAGCGAAAAGATCATAAAGAAACAACCCTTTTTGACTTCCGATCATACATGTCCCTTTCCGGAAGGACGGAGTGACGAAATGAATTTTCCCGGCTTCGGGAACGTTATAGTGTGTAAGGACTTTTTCACCGTCGGAACCCAGCACATAAAAACCCCCGATATCGACAAGGAAAAAAGATCCTTCCTGATCGATACGATCCCTGACATCGCTCCCAGTTTCCGAACCGGGAACCATGACAAAGCGGTTCATCTTTTTATCAAATCTTTGCAGCCCGGAGGATCCGGACAACCATATTTCTCCGCTACCGGTAATCGTCAGATGAGCAATGCCCGTATCAGATGTTTCCCGGTTTCCTTTCGCTGATAAAAGAGACAAAAATGTTTTTTTGTTAACCTCTTTCCGGCATACTCCTCCGTCGGTCAGAATCCACAAATTCCCACGGCTGTCTTCCTGAATATCCCGGATGTAGTTCCCGGGTATGTTTGCGGTATCCCCGAAACGATGCGTATATTTTCTGAACCCATAACCGTCATACCTGTTGAGCCCGTTGGCGGTGCCTACCCACAAATATCCCTGAGAGTCCTGAAACAATGCGGTTATCCGGGAATCGGAAAGTCCGTCGCGCAAGGATAAAAGAGAAATGTCCACACGGTTGATTTGCTGCGATAGACAGTGTGTTTCTACAACCAATGTAAAAATGAGAGTCAGTACAAAAAAGAAACCTTTACGCATTTCACCATTTTCCTCAAGACAACCGGGATTTCAAACGACAGTGCCCGGTTTAATTTTTACCGTTAATTTTACTGTAAATATGCTAATATTCTCAAACAATACCAATACCGGCAGGTATCCGGTACCGGCTTTTTAAGCCGGAGAGCAACAGGCAGTCCAAAAAAAAACCGCTCCCTGCGGAGCGGCTCTTCTATGTCGAACGGAGGTTATTTCTCTTCCTTATCTTCCTTCTCTTCTTTGTCTTCTTTGTTTCCCTCGCCGGCTTCTTTCTTATCCTCAGGGGTTGTCTCTTCGGTAGTTTTCGCGGCTTTTATCTCCTGTTTTTCCTCTTTCTTAACTGCTTCCCCGGCGTTTTCTTCTTCCGGAGTCTGTTCTGCCTCGGCGGTTTCACCGGGAACCCCGGATTCTTCCATTGCAGTCTCTTCCGTTTCCGTTTCAGCTTCTTCCATTTTTTGTGTTTCGGCAGCCTGTGTTTCCGCAACTATTTCAGCTCCGGAAGTTTCTTCCTGTGCGGGAGCCTGTCCTGTTTCGGCAGAAGCAGGTTTTTTACGTCCCCGTCTGCTTCGACGGGTTGTTTTTGCTTTTGCTTCCTGTGTTGATTCCAGCAACAGTTCATTGAAATCCACCAGTTCGATAATACACATGTCCGCATTGTCCCCCGGCCGGTTCCCCAGCTTCAGGATGCGGGTATATCCTCCGGGTCTCTCGGCCACCTTGGGAGAGACCTCCCGGAAAAGCTCCGCCACAGCCTGTTTATCCTTAAGATAGGAAAAAACAACCCTTCTGGAATGTGTGGTATCTTCTTTCGACCTGGTAATGAGCGGTTCAACATAAGTACGTAAGGCTTTGGCCTTGGCTTCCGTCGTCGTAATCCGTTTATGTATAATCAGTGAACTGGCCATATTTGCCAACATGGCTTTACGATGTTCACTCTTTCTTCCCAAATGATTAAAACCTTTCCTGTGTCGCATCTTCTTAATTCCTTATACCTGTTAATAACTAATCTTTGTCCAGCTTGTATCTGCTGGTGTCCATCCCGAAATTCAGCCCCATGGAGGTAAGCAACTCACTCAATTCCGTCAGGGATTTCTTTCCGAAATTGCGGAATTTCAGCAGATCGGTTTTATTATACTTTACCAGATCACCCAATGTTTCCACTTCGGCGGCTTTCAGACAATTCAAGGCCCGTACCGACAGATCCAGGTCAACGAGCTTGGTTTTCAGAAGCTGACGCATATGCAGCACTTCTTCATCAAACTCCTCGTTTTCCATCTCCTCCGTCTGGTCGAGCGTAATCTTCTCATCAGAAAACAACATAAAATGATATATTAAAATTTTGGCAGCCTCTTTGAGGGCTTCCTTCGGATGGATAGAACCATCGGTATTAATTTCAATAATCAGCTTCTCATAGTCGGTTTTCTGTTCTACCCGGTAGTTTTCCACCGAATATCTGACATTTTTGATTGGCGTATAGATGGCGTCGAGAGCGATCAGACCGAAAGGGGCATCCTCAGGCTGGTTTTCTTCCATAGGCACATATCCCCGGCCTTTATTGATGGTGATCTCCATCATCAGTTTCACGCCCGGGTCCATGTGGCAAACAACGTGGTTCGGGTTAAGCACCTCAAAGTTATTCAGGTACTTGGCTATATCCCCAGCCTTAAATTCTTCCTGACCGGTAATCGTGACGATCAGTTTTTCCCCTTCTGCATCTTCAATCCTTTTCTTGAAACGGATCTGTTTCAGATTAAGGACAATATCCGTTACATCTTCCATCACCCCGGGAATAGAGGAAAATTCATGTTCCACCCCCTCGAATTTTACCGTAACGATAGCATACCCTTCCAGTGAAGAGAGGAGGATCCGCCGCAAGGCGTTTCCGATGGTGATACCGTAACCGGGTTCAAGAGGCCTGAATTCGAATTTACCATAGTAATCCGTTGCCTCAAGCATGATTACTTTATCCGGTTTTTGAAAAGCTAAAATGGCCATGTATTTATAAATTTGGATTATTTCGAGTAAAGTTCTACAATTAAATTCTCTTTGATATTCTCAGGTATTTCTTCGCGCTGGGGCACATTCATAAATTTCCCGGTCATCTGGGCATCATCCCATTCCAGCCAGGAATATTGTGCGTACCGCACTGAAGTCAACGAATCGGTAATGGCTTCCAAAGACTTGGAGCGTTCCCTGACGCCAATAATATCTCCCGGCTTCAACTGAAAGGACGGCACATTTACCACCCGGCCGTTTACCGTGATATGACGATGGCTCACCAACTGGCGGGCTGCTGCCCTCGTGGGGGCAATCCCCAGACGGAAGACCACATTGTCCAGCCGTGATTCCAGCAACTGTAAAAGCACCTCGCCGGTAACCCCTTTGGCGGCAGAAGCCTTTTTGAACATATTACGAAACTGACGTTCCAGCACCCCATAGGTGTATTTTGCCTTCTGCTTTTCTTTAAGCTGAACACCGTATTCCGAAGTTTTTCTCCTCCGCTTGTTCTGCCCGTGCATTCCCGGAGGATAGTTCTTTTTCTCAAAAACCTTGTCCGGACCAAACACCGGGTCACCCAATTTTCTGGCTATTTTTGTTTTGGGTCCAATATATCTTGCCATTTTTTCTCTGTTTATGCGTATTAATAAATTATACTCTTCTTCTTTTCGGCGGACGGCATCCGTTATGTGGCAGCGGTGTCACATCAACGATCTCTGTCACCTCAATGCCATTGCTGTGAATGGTCCTTATAGCAGACTCCCTGCCGGCACCGGGACCTTTTACAAATACCTTTACTTTCCGGAGGCCCATATCATAGGCAGTCCTGGCACAGTCCTCGGCAGCCACCTGAGCAGCATAAGGCGTGTTCTTCTTGGATCCCCGGAAGCCCATCTTGCCGGCTGAGGACCAACTGATCACCTGTCCTGCATTGTTGGTCAGCGTGATGATAATATTGTTAAACGTAGCCTGAATATGAGCCTGACCGACAGGCTCTACCTTAACAACCCGTTTTTTTGACGATTTGGTTTTCTTTGCCATAATTCTTTATCTCTTATTTGGTTGCTTTTTTCTTGTTTGCGATCGTTTTCTTCCGGCCTTTTCTTGTACGTGCATTGGTACGGGTACGCTGTCCCCTGACAGGCATGCCCACCCGGTGACGGATGCCCCGGTAACAACCGATATCCATCAACCGTTTAATGTTCATCTGCACTTCAGACCGCAACTCCCCCTCCAGTTTATACTGTTCATTCAGTATTTTCCGCAGGGCCGTGATCTGCTCATCCGTCCAGTCTTTGACCTTGATATTACGGTCAATGCCAGCCTGGTCGAGGATTTTCTGTGCCGTACTCCGGCCAACCCCGTAAATATAGGTCAGGCCTATTTCTCCTCTTTTGTTTTTAGGTAAATCAACACCTACAAGTCTTGCCATTTATCTGTTCTTTTAATCGTTTTACTTTTATCCCTGACGCTGTTTGTACCTCGGGTTCTTTTTATTGATCACATACAGTCGTCCCTTTCTTCTGACTATCTTACAGTCAGCACTTCTTTTTTTTACGGATGCTCTTACTTTCATCGTTTTATTATTTAATACTTTATTTTTCTTGTCTCTTGTTATTCTTTTTCAGTGTCTTTCGTCCTCCGTCGCTTCAGCAAAGGAAGTTTACCAAGGCGGGTCACTTGTACCTGAACGTTATCCTGCCTTTGGTCAGATCGTAGGGAGACATCTCCACCTTGACCCTGTCTCCGGGGAGGATCTTGATATAATGCATCCTCATCTTCCCGGAGATGTGTGCCGTAATAACATGTCCATTCTCCAGTTCCACGCGGAACATAGCATTGGACAATGCTTCGATTATGGTTCCATCCTGTTCAATGGGCGGTTGTTTAGCCATATTTTTATTTTTTTTGGTTCAACACCTTATCTACATATTCAAATGTCGTCAACACATCTGCCCTGTTTTTTCTCACAGCCACTGCATATTCAAAATGTGCCGATGGCTGGCCGTCTGCCGTATGGATGGTCCAGCCATCCCGGTCCTGATAGACCTCTTTCACGCCCATATTGATCATAGGCTCTATGCATATTACCATCCCTTCTTTCAGTTTGGGTCCTCTGCCTCTTTTCCCGTAGTTAGGTACTTCAGGGGCTTCGTGCAGATGCTTGCCCAAACCATGTCCCACCAGCTCACGAACCACTGAAAAACCGAAGCTCTCCGCATAGTTCTGAACGGCATAACCGATATCTCCCACTCTGTTGCCGGCTACAGCCTGCGCTACCCCTTTCTCCAGACTCCCGCGCGTTACGCGCAACAACTGATCTTTCTCAGGGCTGATCTCTCCAACCGCAAAGGTGAATGCCGAGTCTCCGTAAAAACCGTTTTTCACCACGCCACAGTCTATCGAAATAATATCTCCCTCTTTCAGTTCATAACCGGAAGGGATCCCGTGGACAACCTGATCATTTACCGAAGCACACAGGGTAGCAGGAAAACCCTGATAACCCTTGAACCCCGGGATGGCATCATGGTCGCGAATAAACGTTTCCGCTACCTGATCCAGCTTCCGGGTAGTCACACCCGGCCGGATATGCCGGCCCACCTCAGCCAGTGTCTGCGACACCAGCAGGTTGTTCTCCCGGAGAATCTCTATCTCCTCATTGGTCTTCAACACAATCATCAAAGAACGTATAATATCTTAAATAGCAGCGGCGGCACCGGCACGTCCCTTTATCCTACCGGTCTTCATCAAACCGTCGTAATGCCTCATCAACAAATGACTTTCTATCTGTTGCAACGTATCCAGAATCACCCCTACCAGGATCAGCAGGGACGTTCCTCCGTAAAACCTGGCAAACTGGTTTGACACCCCCACATTTACTGCAAAAGCAGGAAGGATGGCAATGATTGCAAGGAAAATAGACCCCGGCAGCGTGATCCGTGACATGATCGTGTCCAGAAACTCCGCCGTTTTACGGCCGGGCTTCACCCCGGGGATAAATCCCCCGTTTTTCTTCAGATCTTCCGCCATCTGTGTAGGGTTAATGGTAATAGCCGTATAAAAGTAAGTAAATACAATGATCAGAAAGGCTACTACCACGTTGTACCAGAAACCGTATATGTTGGAAAACGCAGTGGCAAACCACCCTCCTTTTCCTGCCATAGCACCGACAAACACCAGGGGCAGCATCATAATAGCCTGGGCAAAGATGATAGGCATCACACCGGCAGCATTAACTTTCAACGGGATATACTGCCGCACACCCCCATATTGCCGGTTTCCGACGATCCGCTTGGCATACTGCACGGGGACCCTCCGGGTCCCCTGCACCAACAGGATCGTCGCCAGTATAACAAGAAATAATATAACCAGCTCAACAATGAAGGCAATCAGGCCGCCGGCACCGTTAAGACGCGCACCATATTCCGCCACCAGCGCAAAAGGCAGCCTCGCAATAATTCCGATCATAATGATCAGAGAGATCCCGTTCCCGATGCCTTTGTCGGTGATCCTTTCCCCCATCCACATGACGAACATGGTTCCCGTGGTCAGGATGATCACGGAAAACAAGGTAAAAAAGGTCCCTTTGACCACAAAGGCTGTTTCAGGCAATCGTGCATGCAGGTTGGCCAGATAACTGGGCGCCTGCAATAGCAAGATACCTACGGTAAGATAACGGGTGATCTGGTTGATTTTTCTTCTTCCGCTCTCCCCTTCTTTCTGCAAACGCTGAAAATAGGGAATGGCAATCCCCAACAGCTGAACCACAATGGAAGCAGAGATATATGGCATGATCCCCAGGGCAAAAATTGAGGCCTGCGAAAAAGCACCCCCGGAAAACATGTCCAGCAGGCTCATGATCCCGGTGGAGGTCTGATGCTTCAGATTAGCCAATTGGGAAGGATCTACTCCCGGCAGGGTGATGTATTTCCCCAGACGGTAGATGGCCAGAATAACCAGCGTGAACAGGATTCTGTTCCGTAGATCTTCAATCTTGAAAATATTCTTTATGGTCTCAATCAATGCTTTCATTGGACTGTCTCTGCTTTACTTATAATTTAGTAACCGTTCCCTTAGCTTCTTCAATGGCTTTCTGTGCAGCTGCAGAAAAAGCATGAGCCGTCACATCCAGCTTCCGGGTCAAGGTTCCGTTGCCAAGTATTTTAACTTTTGCATTTTTCGACACCAGCCCCGATTCAATAAGCGTTTCCACGTCTATCCTGTCAAGGTCTCTTTTTTCAGCAAGTGCTTGCAAAGAAGACAGGTTGATGGCTTTATATTCAACACGGTTACGGTTCTTAAAACCGAATTTGGGCACCCTTCTCTGCAAAGGCATCTGTCCTCCTTCAAAACCTATCTTTTTCGAATAACCCGATCTGGATTTCTGTCCTTTGTGTCCGCGGGTGGAGGTGCCTCCCTTTCCGGAACCTTCACCACGGGCAATACGCCTCTCCTTCTTAACAGATCCTTTTGCCGGTTTCAAATTACTTAAATCCATCTTTTCTATCCTTAAAGATTAATTATTTAACTTCTTCAACTTTAACCAGGTGATGAACTCTTCTGATCATCCCGAGTATCTGGGGTGTGGACTCTACCTCAACCGAGGCATTCATTTTCCGCAGACCCAGTGCCTGAAGGGTACGTTTCTGTCTCTCCGGGCTTCCTATCTTACTCTTTACCTGTGTGATTCTAACTTTTGCCATTGCTAATGATTCTAACCGTTGAATACTTTATCTAAATCCACATTCCTTTGTTCGGCTACCATATAGGCATCCCTCAATTCCAGCAGGGCCCTGAAAGTAGCTTTCACCAGGTTGTGCGGGTTGGAGGAACCTTTCGATTTGGCCAGCACATTTTTCACGCCCACACTCTCGAGCACGGCACGCATAGCACCTCCGGCTTTCACACCCGTACCTTCCGACGCAGGTTTGAGAAACACCTGGGCGCCCCCGTACTTGGCATACTGCTCATGAGGAATCGTCCCGTGAAGGACCGGCACCTTAACAAGGTTCTTCTTGGCATCCTCCACTCCTTTGGCGATGGCTGTTGTCACCTCATTGGCTTTCCCCAGACCGTACCCGGCAATACCCTCTTCATTTCCGACCACTACGATGGCCGAAAAACTAAATGTACGACCTCCCTTGGTCACCTTGGTAACCCGTTGGATGCTGACCAGTCTGTCTTTCAGATCCAGATCGCTTGTTTTAACTTTTCTTATCCCGTTTGACATAATTTTATTGTCTTAAAATTTTAAACCTCCTTTGCGGGCGGCATCAGCCAATTCTTTCACCCGTCCGTGAAACAAATATCCGTTACGATCGAAGACCCCCGTTTCTATCCCTTTTTCTTTTAACTTCCGGGCAATCAGATTACCCACGAGAGCAGCCTGTTCTTTCTTGTCGCCTTTCAGTTTCTCCGTCACTTCTTTCTCTTTTGAGGAAGCACTGGCAAGTGTTACGCCGTGCAGGTCGTCAATAGCCTGTACATAGATCTGACGGTTGCTTCTGAATACCGACAGTCTCGGTTTTTCCGGGGTCCCGAAGACATGCTTGCGAACCCTCATTTTTATTTTTTTTCTATGTTCCAGTTTCGTTAATCCCATGGTTCTCAATTAATAATTATTAAACACTTGCAGCCTTTCCTGCTTTTCTTCTGATCTGTTCACCCACATACCGGATCCCTTTTCCTTTGTAAGGCTCTGGTTTCCTGAGAGAACGAATTTTGGCAGCCACGTGACCCAGCAATTGTTTATCATAACTCTTCAGGGTTACGATAGGATTGCTACGCCGCTCTGTTTTGGCTTCCACCTTGATCTCATCAGGTAGCTCAATGACAAAGTTGTGAGAATATCCGAGATAGAGATCCAGCAACTGTCCGTTGGCCTCGGCACGGTATCCTACTCCTACTAGCTCAAGCTTGATCTCATAACCCTGCGAGACCCCTGTCACCATATTGTTGATCAACGAACGATAGAGTCCGTGCATGGCTTTATGCCTTTTCTGATCTGTCGGGCGCATGACTCTGATCTCTCCATCCTTGATCTCTACCGAGATATCAGGATCAATCCTCTGCGTCATCTCACCCAAAGGCCCTTTCACCGTAACCACATTATCACGGTACTCCACACTAACCCCCTCAGGTATCTGTATTGGTAATTTTCCAATTCGTGACATGATTCTTTTCTTTTAATAAACGTAACACAATATTTCCCCGCCAACATTCAGTTTCCGGGCTTCCTTATCGGTCATCAATCCATTCGAGGTGGATATGATGGCTATCCCCAGCCCGTTCAGGACCCTGGGAAGACTCCTGGCATCGGCATACTTACGTAAACCCGGACGACTGATACGTTCCAGTTTTTTGAAAGCAGGGACCTTCGTCTTCGGATGATACTTCAGAGCAATCCTTATGATCCCCTGTTTATCATCTTCCTCGAACTTATAATTCAGAATATAGCCTTTGTCATACAGAATGCGGGTAATACTCTTCTTCGTGTTCGAAGCGGGAATTTCCACCACTTTGTGCCCGGCTTTTGCCGCATTACGAAGCCTTGTTAAATAATCTGCAATAGGATCAGTTATCATTTCAGTTTTCTTTTCTACATTTTACTTTTCGTACAATACTACCAACTGGCTTTCCGTATTCCGGGGATCAGCCCCTGCGAAGCCATCTCCCTGAACGTTATACGGCTTAACCCGAACTGGCGCATATAGCCTTTGGGCCTGCCTGTGAGCTTACACCGGTTGTGCAAACGAATGGGATTGGAGTTGCGCGGTAAACGGCTCAGTCCGATATAATCTCCCTCAGCTTTGAGTTTCGCGCGTTTTTCAGCATACCGGTCCACCAGTTCCTGGCGCTTTCTTTCTCTGGCTTTCATTGATTCTTTTGCCATAAGTCTTTATTTTTTTAAGTCTTTAAATGGTATTCCAAATTCACGTAACAGGGCATAACCCTCTTCATCTGTTTTGGCAGTGGTCACAAAGGTGATTTCCAACCCCATGATTTTGCCGATTTGATCTATATCGATCTCCGGAAAAACAATCTGTTCCCGGATCCCAAGGGTGTAGTTCCCACGACCGTCCAGTTTGTTACTCACCCCGCGGAAATCACGGATTCGGGGTAACGAAACGGTAATCAGCCTTTCCAGGAATTCGTACATCCTGTCTCTCCGCAGGGTCACTTTCACCCCGATGGGCATCTTTTTCCTCAGCTTAAAGTTTGAAATGTCTTTGGTAGCTACAGTCTGTACAGCTTTCTGACCGGCAATGGCCGTCATTTCCTGCAAACCCTGATCGATCATTTTCTTGTCGGCGGTAGCCTGCCCGATACCCTGGTTGATCGTAATCTTAACCAACCGGGGAACCTGCATCACCGTGCTGTAATTAAACTCTTTCATCAATGCAGGGACAATCTCTTCCCTGTATTTTTTCTTCAATGTGGGTGTGTATTCCATTACTTAATTTCCTCCCCTGATTTTTTCGCATAACGAACCAGTTTATTGTCATCATTCAACCTGCGGCCGATACGTGTCGGCTCCCCGCTGGAAGGATCTACCAGACTCAGGTTGGATATATGTATCGAAGCCTCCTTCTTAATGATCCCTCCCTGCGGATAATCATTGTTCGGCTTGGTATGCCGGGATACCAGGTTCACCCCTTCAACAATTGCCCGTTGTTTTTTCGGCAGAACTTCCAGGACTTTCCCTTTTTGTCCTTTATACTCCCCGGTATTCACATAAACCAGGTCACCTTTTTTGATATGTATTTTCTTTGCCATCTCTTTCTATGTTTTTCTTTACAGCACCTCGGGTGCCAGGGAGATAATTTTCATATAACCATCACGCAATTCCCTGGCTACAGGACCGAAGATACGTGTACCACGTAATTCATCAGTATTGTTCAATAACACGCAGGCATTGTCATCAAAACGGATATAGGAACCGTCTTTTCTTCTTACCTCTTTTCTGGTACGTACCACCACCGCCTTGCTGACCATCCCTTTTTTAGTGTCACTGCCCGGCAAAGCACTCTTTACCGTTACGATGATCTGATCACCAATGGAGGCATATTTTTTTCTGGTCCCTCCCAGTACCCGGATACACAAAACTTCCTTGGCTCCGCTGTTGTCTGCTACTGCTAAACGACTCTCTTGTTGTATCATGACTATTTCGCTCTTTCAATTATTTCAACCAATCTCCAACTTTTGCGCCGGCTTAAAGGTCTGGTTTCCATGATGCGAACCGTATCCCCGGGGTTACAGTCATTTTTTTCATCATGGACCATGAACTTTTTGGTTTTGTTCACAAACTTTCCGTAGATAGGGTGTTTCACTTTCCGTTTGACAGCCACTACTATGGTCTTATCCATCTTGTTGCTGACCACAACCCCTGTTCTCTCTTTTCGTAAATTTCTGGTAACTTCCATCTTTCTTTTTATTTACTCGTTTGTCCGGCAAATTGCCTCTGACGCAATTCGGTTTTTAATCTGGCAATATTCTTCCTCGCTTCCCGGATCTGGTTAGGATTATCCAGGGGAGAAATCGCATGGTTCAGTTTCAGCTTCATAAGATGATTCATCTCGTTATCTATCCTTTCCAGCAATTCTTTGTCTGTCAGTTCTCTTATTTCTTTTGTTTTCATATCTCTAATTTTTTCTACAGGATGGTTACAACTACTCCTGATAATCCCTCCTCACAACAAACCGCGTCTTCACCGGCAGTTTCTGGGCGCCCAAACGCAGTGCCTCTTTGGCCACGGCAAAAGAAACCCCTTCCACTTCTATGAGAATCCGCCCCGGGGTCACCGGAGCAACGAACCCTTCGGGAGCTCCTTTCCCTTTACCCATACGTACCTCTGCAGGTTTCTTGGTAATGGGCTTGTCCGGAAATATTCTGATCCATATCTGCCCTTCACGTTTCATATACCGCACTACGGCCTGACGCATGGCTTCGAGTTGACGACCGGTAATCCAGGCCTGCTCAGTCGTTTTTATACCGAAGGATCCGAATGCCAACTGGTTGCCCCGCTGTGCATTGCCTTTCATCCTCCCTTTCTGACGCCTTCTGTATTTTACTTTCTTCGGTTGTAACATGATCGTTCCTGTTTACTGTATTTCTTTTATTTGCGTTTTCTGAAACTTCTCGGTCTGTTTTTCTTCACTCCGATATTGGGAGAAAGATCCCTCTTCCCGAAAATCTCACCGTTACATATCCAAACCTTGATGCCTATTACACCCACTTTGGTCTGCGCTTCCGCCAAAGCATAGTCGATATCGGCACGCAGGGTATGCAAGGGGATACGACCGTCTTTATACATCTCCGTACGGGCCATCTCGGCACCTCCCAGACGTCCGGATATCAACACTTTAATACCTTCGGCACCCATCCGCATGGTAGAAGCAATGGCCATTTTGATGGCACGACGGTAAGAAATCTTCCCTTCCACCTGGCGGGCAATGTTATTGGCCACTATCGTCGCATCCAGTTCGGGACGTTTTACCTCATAAATATTGATCTGAACCTCCTTGTCGGTAATCTTCTTAAGCTCTTCTTTCAGCTTATCCACTTCCTGTCCCCCTTTACCGATAATAATTCCCGGACGGGCCGTATTGACGGTAACGGTAATGAGCTTAAGGGTCCTTTCTATGATGATCTTGGATACACTGGCTTTGGCAAGACGGGCATTCAGATACCCCCTGATTTTGTTGTCTTCAACAATCTTTTCCGCATAATTGTTGCCTCCATACCAGTTGGAATCCCAACCCCGTATGATACCCAGACGATTTGATATCGGATTTACTTTTTGTCCCATTTATTCAATATTTGTATTTTCTGCATTTTCTGTTTCTTCTGTAACATTCTCAGACAACACGAAGCTGTCAAGCACCACGGTGATATGGTTGGAACGTTTCCGGACCCGGTAAGCCCGTCCCTGTGGGGCAGGACGAAGTCTTTTCAGGGTCCTGCCGGCATTCACATACACTTCTTTTACATACAGTTGACTATCTTCGAGCCTCACCCCTTCATTTTTCTCCTGCCAGTTGGCAATGGCTGAAAGAACAAGTTTTTCCACCCTCCGGCTGGCCTCTTTGTTACTGTACTTCAGGATATCCAGAGCTCTGTTAACGTCCAAGCCTCTGATCATATCAGCCACCAGCCGCATCTTTCTGGGGGATACGGGGTCATTGCGCAGGACAGCCCTGTATTCTCCTTTTTTGGCTTCCTTTATAGCGGTGGCTCGGTCTCTTTTTCTTTTTCCCATGATTAATCTCTTTTAATATTATCTAGCCTTTCCTCCATGTCCTCTCCAGGTACGGGTCGGTGCAAATTCTCCGAGCTTATGGCCAACCATATTCTCTGTTACATATACCGGGATAAACTTGTTCCCGTTATGGACGGCAATGGTATGTCCTACAAAATCCGGAGAGATCATAGAACGCCGGGACCAAGTCTTGATGACCGTTTTCTTGCCCGACTCATTCATCTCAAGAACTCTCTTCTCGAGCTTGTAATCTATAAAAGGACCCTTTTTTAACGAACGACTCATGGTTTATCTTTTACTTTTTCTTTTTTCTACAATAAATTTATTCGACTTTTTCTTTTTCGGTCTGGTCTTGTAGCCTTTGGCAGGCATACCATTCCGTGAACGCGGGTGGCCTCCGGAGGCTCTGCCTTCCCCGCCTCCCATCGGGTGATCTACCGGGTTCATGGCAACCCCTCTGACACGGGGCCTTCTGCCCAACCATCTGGAACGCCCGGCTTTCCCCGAGTGGACCAGCCCGTGATCCGAGTTGGAAACACTTCCGATGGTTGCCTTACAGGTTACCAGCACCATCCGGGACTCCCCGGAAGGAAGTTTTATAATAGCATATTTCCCATCCCGGCTGGTAAGCTGCGCAAAACTGCCGGCACTGCGCACCATGGCAGCGCCTCTTCTGGGAACCAGCTCGATGTTATGGATGATGGTCCCCAACGGTATATCCGAAAGATACAGGCTATTCCCAATCTCGGGAGCAATGCCTTTGCCCGATTGCACGGTCTGACCCACTTTCAGTCCGTTGGGAGCGATGATATACCGCTTTTCTCCGTCCCGGTATACTACGAGAGCAATGCGAGCCGAGCGGTTGGGATCATATTCGATGGTCTTGACCACCGCAGGGACTCCTTCTTTGTCCCGCTTGAAATCAATGATCCGTAGTTTTCTCTTATGTCCGCCCCCAACATATCGCATCGTCATCTTCCCGGTATTGTTTCTGCCTCCCGATTTTTTCAGGGGCAACAACAACGACTTCTCAGGCTTGACGGCGGTAATGTCATCGTTCGTGGCGATCACTTTGTGCCGCTGGCCGGGCGTTACCGGATTTAATTTTCTTACTGCCATAATCGTTTAAATATTGCTGTAAAAATCAATCGTATCCCCTTCGGCCAGGGTGACGATCGCCTTTTTATAGGCATTCGTTTTCCCGGTTTGGATACCACTACGTGTATACCTGTTTCTGTTTTTGCCACCATATCGCATGGTGTTGACATTTTCCACCGTAACACCGTATAACTCCTCAATTGCATTTTTGATCTGCAACTTATTGGCACGTTTGTCCACGATGAAACCATACCTGTTCAGGGTTTCGCCCTGAGCAGTCATCTTTTCCGTTACAACAGGTTTTATCAATATATTCATGACCTTTCGGTATTTCTTTAACTTTCAATACTTGCATTTAATATCTCAACAGCCTTTTCCGAAAACACAACCGCCGACGCATGCATCAGATCGTATGTGGTTAGATTATTGACTGTTACAACATCTGATCCTCGTAGATTACGGGATGACAAAAATATATTTTTATCCTGCTCGGGCAAGACAAAAAGAGACTTCTTCTCCGGGATATTCAGATTATTCTTGATCTTCACGAACTCTCTTGTCTTTGGAGCTTCCAAACTGAAGTCTTCTATCACAATCAACTGATCTTCTTTCAGTTTATAAGACAGGGCCGAACGGCGTGCCAGCTTTTTCACTTTCTTGTTCAGCTTGATCTCGTAACTACGCGGCCGGGGACCGAAGGTTCGTCCTCCCCCTCTGAACAGCGGAGAAGCAATACTCCCTGCCCGGGCCGTGCCCGTACCTTTTTGCCTCTTGATCTTGCGCGTACTGGCTCTGACTTCGCCTCTCTCTTTGGCTTTATGCGTACCCTGCCTTTGGGCTGCAAGATATCTCTTTACATCCAGATAAATGGCATGATCATTCGGCTCCTGCGGAATCAACTGATCATTCAGATCCACGGTTCTGCCCGTTTCTTTTCCTTCTATGTTTACTACTTTCAGTTTCATTACTTTGTAATAATTAAGTATGAACCTTTGGGACCCGGCACGGATCCTTTCACTAATAATAAGTTCTTCTCCGGAATGATCTTCATAATGCGCAGGGAGATCATAGCCACCTGCTTCCCTCCGGTACGTCCGGCCATTCTCATGCCCTTGAATACACGTGAAGGATACGATGACCCCCCGAGAGATCCCGGAGCCCGGCCACGGTTGTGCTGACCATGGGTGGCATCTCCGACCCCGCGAAAACCGTGGCGCTTGACAACCCCCTGGAATCCTTTCCCTTTGGAAACACCTCTTATATCCAACCAGTTGTCATCATTAAATAAATCGACCGTCAACACATCACCCGGTTTCACGTCATCCCCGAATCCGGTAAATTCCGCCAGCTTGCGCCTGGGTGTGGTCCCGGTTTTCTTGAAATGACCCTGCATCGGCTTGTTGGTGTTTTTTTCCTTCTTCTCGTCAAAACCGAGTTGAACAGCATCATAACCGTCTTTTTCCGCCGTTTTTATCTGCGTAACAACGCATGGCCCCGCCTCTATCACCGTCACCGGGATATTGTTCCCATCCTCGTCAAAGACAGAGGTCATTCCTACTTTTTTTCCTATTAATCCTTGCATGGTCTAACGTTTCTTATTTCAAACCTTAATTTCAACTTCAACACCACTGGGAAGTTCCAGTTTCATCAAAGCATCGATGGTCTTGGGTGTCGAACTGTAAATATCCATCAGTCTCTTGTATGATGACAACTGAAATTGTTCTCTTGACTTTTTGTTCACAAAAGGAGAACGCAGCACCGTAAAAATACGCTTGTGCGTAGGCAGCGGGATCGGACCACTAACAATGGCACCTGTGGATTTAACCGTTTTTACAATCTTCTCGGCAGACTTATCTACCAGATTGTGATCATACGATTTCAGTTTTATCCGAATTTTCTGACTCATTATTCCTTTATCTTATTGTTGACTTAATTATTTTAAACAACTTTAATTATTCCCTTGGTATTTTCTATCACCTTCTCGGCAATCTCCGCCGGTACAGGTTCATAATGGGAGAATTCCATCGAAGAAGTGGCACGTCCCGAAGTTATCGTCCGCAAAACGGTCACATAACCGAAGTTTTCGGCCAGGGGGACCTGGGCTTTGATGACCCGGGCTCCGGCTTTCGACTCCATGCCTTCAATTCTCCCCCGGCGTTTATTAAAATCGGTGATTACATCCCCCATATATTCCTCAGGGGTAACCACCTCGGCCGACATGATCGGCTCAAGCAGGATGGGTTTGCCTTTGGGCGCCGCATTCCGGAAAGCACGCTCGGCAGCCATTTGGAAAGAAAGAGCGTCTGAATCCACCGGATGGTAAGATCCGTCTTTCACCACTACCTTCAGATTGTCCAGCGGAAAACCGGCCAACGGGCCGTTTTGCATGGCCAGCTTAAATCCTTTTTCTACCGCCGGCATATATTCTTTGGGGATATTCCCTCCTTTTACCTTATCTTCAAACTGCAAACCGGTAACTCCTTCATCTGCAGGACCTATCTCTATGAGGATATCCGCAAACTTACCACGACCTCCGGTCTGTTTCTTGAAAACTTCACGATGCTCGATGGTAGCTGTCAGGGCTTCTTTATATGCTACCTGGGGTTGTCCCTGGTTACATTCTACCTTGAACTCACGTTTCAGCCTGTCAATGAGGATCTCCAGGTGCAACTCTCCCATCCCGCTGATGATCGTCTGTCCCGAATCCTCATCTGTCTTGATCTTGAACGTCGGATCTTCCTCACTCAATTTGTTTAATGCCGTTCCCAGCTTGTCCATGTCAGCCTGTGTCTTAGGCTCTATGGCCACGCCGATCACCGGCTCGGGGAACGTCATGGATTCAAGCGAGATGGGACGGGAAATATCTGTAACGGTATCTCCGGTACGTATGTCTTTCAGCCCCACAGCTCCGCATATATCACCGGCTTCGATAACCTCGCGGGGATTCTGTTTGTTGGCATGCATCTGGTATAACCGGTTGATGCGGTCTTTCTTGCCTGTACGCGGATTTAAAACCGTCATGCCCGGCAACAGTTTACCCGAATAAACCCTCAGATAAACCAGGCGTCCGACATAGGGGTCGGTGGCAATCTTGAAGGCCAGGGCTGATAACGGAGCATCCACATCCGGCTCGCGTGTGATCTCCTTATGGGTATGGGGATGTATGCCTTTTACGGCACCTATATCCAGCGGACTGGGCAGGTAAGCCACGATGGCATCCAGCAGGCGCTGTACCCCTTTGTTTTTAAAAGCCGATCCGCACATCACCGGAACAATCGTCCCGTCTATGGTAGCTTCACGTATCACGGCAGCCATCTCGTCAGGCGTGATGGAGTCGGGATTCTCAAAATAACGTTCCAGCAACTCATCATTTTTCTCAGCCACCGCTTCCACCAGTTTATTCCGCCATTCGGCAGCTTCGTCGGCCAGCTCGGTAGGGATGTCCTCCAGGCTGTATTTTACGCCCATCGTCTCGTCGTCATGCCAGACCACCGCCTTGTTTTCCATCAGGTCGATAACTCCTTTAAAAGAATCTTCCGAACCGATGGGTATCTGTACCGGAATGGGGTTGGCCCGCAGTTTTTCACGTATCTCGTTCACAACACTGAAATAATCAGCGCCTACGCGATCCATTTTGTTGACAAAAGCAATACGCGGCACCCCGTATTTATCCGCCTGACGCCATACCGTCTCCGACTGGGGTTCCACCCCACTCACGGCACAAAAAACGGCTACGGCCCCGTCCAGCACGCGCAGCGAACGCTCTACCTCAACCGTAAAGTCAACGTGGCCCGGGGTGTCTATGATATTGATCTTGTAATCTTCTCCCTTGTATTTCCAGAACGTGGTGGTGGCAGCCGAGGTGATGGTGATACCACGCTCCTGCTCCTGCACCATCCAGTCCATCTGGGCGGCACCGTCATGCACTTCCCCTATACGATGGGTTATCCCCGTATAGAAAAGGACCCGCTCGGTGGTGGTGGTCTTGCCCGCATCAATGTGAGCCATGATCCCTATGTTTCTCGTATGTTTCAGACGGTCACCCATGCTACTATAGTCTCTTCATTTAAATTAAAACCGGAAATGTGCAAAAGCTTTATTGGCTTCAGCCATCCGGTGCATATCTTCTTTTCTTTTATAAGCGCCGCCTTCTCCCTTGTAAGCAGCCAGTATCTCAGCGGCCAGTTTCTCGCTCATGCTTTTCCCACTGCGTTTTCTGGCAAACAAAATCAGGTTTTTCATGCTCAGCGAGACCTTACGTCCGGGCCTTACCTCCATCGGAACCTGAAAGGTAGCCCCTCCCACACGGCGGCTTTTCACCTCTACCTGAGGCGTAATGTTCTCCAACGCCTTCTTCCATACATCCAGCGGTTTCATCTCCTCGTTCTTCTCGTTCTTCTCATTCTTTATCCGTCCCTCGATGATATCCATCGCCTCATAGAAGATCTTAAAGGAGAGGTTCTTCTTCCCCTGCAACATCAGGTTGTTGACAAACTGGGTTACCAGAGGATCATTATATCTCGGGTCTGGTAAAATCGTTCTTTTTTTCGGCTTTGCTTTTCTCATTGCAAAAAAAATTCAAAATTACTGTTTAGGCTTTTTGGTTCCGTATTTTGACCGGCGCTGTGTACGACCTTCTACGCCGGAGGCATCCAGTGCTCCGCGGATCAGGTGATAACGAACACCAGGCAGGTCTTTTACTCTCCCTCCCCGGATCAGCACGATAGAGTGCTCCTGAAGATTGTGTCCTTCCCCGGGAATGTAAGCATTCACTTCCTTTCCGTTGGTCAGACGAACCCTGGCTACCTTGCGCATGGCTGAATTCGGCTTCTTGGGCGTGGTGGTATACACACGTACACAAACTCCCCTTCTCTGAGGACATGAATCCAGGGCAGGAGCCTTGCTCTTTTCAACAATTTTCTTTCTTCCTTTTCTTACTAACTGTTGTATTGTAGGCATAAAACCAACATTTAATTATTTTACAAAATTGGAGTGCAAAGGTATTCTTTTTTTTTAAAAACCAACACACTGTCATGGAAATATTTTTTCCTCTCTCCCCCCGGGTCTGCCCCTTTATATATATAAGGTATAACCTGATCTCCACTTTCGGGCAAGAATTCATCCGCAGATTATGTCCTTCTCCCGAAAAACAGCGCACAAAAATATACTTTTTATAGGAAACTCAAAAAAAACTTGTGATTTATTTTAAAAATTCTCATTGCATGCCACCGTATCTTGACGGAAAACAAAAAATTATTACTTTTGGTGCGCCTATTTTTAAAGGAATTAATATTTTGTTCAATTATAGATAATTACGTAAACAATGAAAACGTATCAGACGAAACAGATCAGAAATGTAGTACTACTGGGTAATGCCGGTTCGGGAAAAACCACGCTCTCGGAATCCATGTTGTACACCGGCAAGGTGATTGACCGCAAAGGACAGGTCGATCAGAAGAATACGGTATCCGACTATAATCCTATCGAACAGGAACAGGAAAGTTCCGTATTTTCCACGGTGCTGTATGCCGAGTTCAAAGACCATAAGATCAATTTTATCGATGCTCCCGGACTGGATGACTTCTCGGGACAGGCTGTTGCAGGACTTTTTCCGGCCGACACTGCCCTGATCCTGGTGAATGCCCAGAGCGGCGTGGAAGTGGGAACAGAAATCCATTATCGTCATACGGAAGAAAGAAACAAACCGGTGGTGTTTGTGATCAATGGTCTTGATCACGAAAAAACCAATTTCGAGAAAACCCTCGAGACGATGAAAGAAAGCTTCGGCAATCGTCTCGCCATCGTGCAGTTCCCGGTCAACGAGGGAGATCTGTTCAATGCCGTCATAGACGTGCTGAAAATGAAAATGTACAAATACCCCAAAGATGACGGAACCGTTCAGGTGGAAGAGATCCCGGACGAGTTCAGAGAAAGGGCCGAAGAGCTTCATAACGAGCTGGTGGAAAAAGCAGCCGAAAACGACGAAGGACTGATGGAACTCTTTTTTGAAAAAGAATCGCTGGACGAGGATGAAATGCGTAAAGGGATCAGGGAAGGCTTGCTGGCACGCAGCCTCATGCCCGTTTTCTGTACCTCTGCCAAGAAAAACGTAGGCGTGGAACGGCTGATGGAATTCATTGTTAATGCCGTTCCTGCTCCCGACGAGATGCCCGCACAGGTAAACTCGGAAGGAAAAGAGATCCCCTGCGACCCCAAAGGCCCCACCTCCCTGTTCGTCTTTAAAACAGCTATCGAAGAACATATCGGCGAAGTGAACTTCTTTAAGGTGATGTCTGGAGAGGTCACCGAAAGCATGGACCTGATCAACACCATCGTCTCCGCCAAGGAAAGAATCAATCAGATATTCGTCACCGCCGGAAGAAAAAGAGAGAAAGTCCCCAAAATGGTCGCAGGTGACATCGGTAGCACCGTGAAACTGAAAAACACCAAGACCAACCATACACTCAATGCACCCGGCCAGGACTGGACTTTCCCGGCCATAGAGTATCCGCTGCCCAAATACCGTACGGCGATCAAAGCAAAAAATGAAGCCGACGACGAAAAACTGGGGGAAGCCCTTACCCGTTTCCATGAGGAGGATCCGGCCGTGGTTATCGAATACTCCAAAGAACTGAAACAGATCATTATTCACGGCCAGGGAGAACATCATCTGAACATTCTGAAATGGCACCTGGACAATATCTTTAAAATAGAAACCGAATTCCTGACCCCAAAAATCCCCTACAGGGAAACCATCACCAGGGTAGCACAGGCTTCTTATCGCCACAAAAAACAATCGGGTGGCGCCGGTCAGTTCGGAGAAGTACACCTGGTGATAGAACCGTATAAGGAAGGAGCTCCCGACCCCACCATGTACAAGGTCAACGGGAAAGAAATCAAGGTAAATGTGCGCGACAAACAGGAGATAGCCCTTGACTGGGGAGGAAAACTGATATTTTATAACTGTATCGTCGGGGGATCCATTGACGCCCGCTTCCTGCCTGCCATCCTGAAAGGGATCATGGAACGTATGGAAGAAGGCCCGCTCACCGGCTCATATGCCCGTGACATCAGGGTAGCCGTGTACGACGGGAAGATGCACCCGGTAGACTCCAATGAAATTTCCTTTAAACTTGCCGGCAGGAACGCGTTCAGTATGGCCTTTAAAAACGCCGGTCCAAAAATCATGGAACCCATCTATGAAGTGAACGTATGGGTTCCTTCCGACCGGATGGGAGATGTGATGAGCGACCTGCAGGGAAGAAGAGCTATCGTCATGGGCATGAGCAGCGAAAAAGGCTTTGAGAAAATCACAGCCAAAGTCCCCCTGGCAGAGATGAACAAATACTCTACCTCCCTAAGCTCCCTGACCAACGGACGAGCCATGTATACCATGACGTTCTCCGAATATGCCCAGGTGCCGGGAGAGATACAGGAAGAACTGCTCAAAGCCTACGAGGCGGAACAACAGGAAGACTAAAACAAAATTGCTTAAACGAACAATCTTCGTGTCGGTTCCGTGCGGGTGAACGAAACCATTCGGCTTTTCTTTTGCGGAATTGGGGATGATGTATTCTTTTGCCCCGGAGGGGCAATACATGAATAACCCTCCTGTTGCCGGGCCACCGGCATCAGTGGGGTGCTACAGCCCGGGGTCTGGCATCCCTGAAAGGGGTGAATAAAAAGATCAGGGGAAGAATCGCTCATTTGTGATTCGCCAGAATTCCGGCGACGAAATTGTACAAGTCTTGTTCGTTATGTTTTGTCAGAAAAGCGGTGTAGTTTTTTGTTCCGAAGACGACATGATAAAGACTTTGGATGTAGGTTGACATAATAAAAAGTATATTAAGTGTGATGAGAAGAGTT
>JANTHB010000013.1 GCA_024762655.1 Bacteroidales bacterium | reverse complement strand
AGAGAGAAAACTGAAAAATTTATCACGGATTTCCATAAATCCTTTCTGAAAAATGGGAAAAAGACGGATATAATTATATATTTGATTTTTTATTTTCTTAAAGAAAGAATAATAGCCGGTGACAGACAGGGTTGTAATCATAACAGGGGCTACCTCGGGGATCGGATATGCTACGGCCCGTTTTTTCGGGGAAAAGGGATCTAGGGTGGTTCTGGCGGCCAGATCAAAGGACAAACTAGTAAAGATTGAAAAGGATTTTCATCAACAGGGTATTACGGTTCTGACAGTTCCGACAGACGTCAGAAAAGAAAATGATTGTAAGAATCTGATAGATAAAACGGTAGATCGTTTCGGCCGGATAGACGTTTTGATTAACAATGCCGGTATAAGCATGCGGGCTGTTTTCGGAGAAATGATGCTGGAGGTGTTTCATACCGTGATGCAGACCAACTTCTGGGGCACGGTAAACTGCACGAAATATGCCCTTCCTTATCTGCTTGAATCCAAAGGAACGGTGGCCGGCGTTTCTTCGCTGGCCGGTTTTCAGGGTTTACCGGGGCGGACAGCCTATTCCGCTTCCAAATTTGCCATGCACGGGTTCCTGGAGACCTTGCGTATGGAATATCGCAGGCAGGGTCTGCAGGTTTTTATCATTGCTCCCGGTTTTACCAGTACCAATATTCGAAAAGCAGCCCTGACAGCGCTGGGTACCCCCCAGATGATCTCCCCCAGGGTGGAGGGCAAGATGATGACGGCAGAACAGGTGGCCAAAAAAATCTATTTCGGGATTAAAAACAACCGGAGGTTTATAGTACTGACACCTACCGGAAAAGCGGTATTCTTTTTACGCAAGTTTTCGCCGCGCCTGATGGACCGGCTAACCCTCTATTTTATGTCCAAAGAACCGGAATCTCCTTTTGAAGGCTGATTAACTGCCGGTCTGAAACACGCGTTACGGGCCGGGGGTAAAGGCTCCGGAAGATTTCTTCCTCAAGCGTTCTTTAAGGAGAAAAAACAATACAACCAGTAAATAGAACATGGCTGCTGAAACCAGGATAAATTTAAGAACGGCAGCCACCCGTGCCAGTGCAATCACACGCAAAGGTTTTGCAGCAAGCAGCGTCCTGATCAGAAAATAATTTTCGCCCATGTCTGCCAGGCCGGCAACAGGTTGCAGAGATCCGAGGATAATACCGGCCCGGGAAATAAAACGGTGACGTTGTTTGTATTGTGAGGCCAGCATCATGCAAATTAAGAAAAGAAATGAGGTGTAAGACAGGATGAAAGCATAGTCGATACCAAGACTCAGCATAGCCCATAGCAGGGGTGTTCCGTGCCAGGCCTCCAGGATCCTGCTCAGGACTGCAGTATTTCCGGTCAGCTCCAGGGAGACGATTCCCGCCGGCGTTGCAGGGGTGATCAGGTGCCGGTCGATCATGTGCAGGACGACCATGAAAAACAAGGATAGTAAAGCAGAAATATTAAGAACGATCCGGATTTGCCGGTTTCGGTGAAGATACATCTGTTTTGGGTTTATTTATAAAACGGGTTGATGAATAGGTTTTACCGGAAGTTAAAGTTAATAAAAATTTATTTTCTCTATCTTTCGACAGCAAACCGCAAACCTACAATGGCAATTCAACGGATCCATACCGTATGTCCGAGAAACTGTTACAGTACCTGCAGCTTCCGGGTACATGTGGAGGATGGACGTATAACCGGATATAGTGCACAACCGGCCAACCGTGCCACCCCGGAAGGGATGTGTCTGAAGGGCCAAAGCTATCCGGAACGGGTCTATGCGGAAGACCGGATTCTATATCCTCTGAAAAAGGATGCAGAAGGCCGTTTTCGGCGAATATCCTGGCCGCAGGCTCTCAGGGAGATTGCCGGAAACATGGCGCATTACAAAGACCGTTACGGGCCTCATAGCATTTTCTTTTATGCTTCCAGTGGCACCTCAGGCCTGGTCAATGATTTTTCTATGGCTTTCTGGCGTTTGTTCGGAGGAGCCACCATCCCTTACGGCAATCTCTGCTGGCCGGCAGGACTCGAGGCTACCCGGCTTATGCTGGGTGATAACCGGCACAATGTGCCGTGGGATCTGGAGCATGCCCGGCTGATTGTAATGTGGGGTAAAAATGCGGCGGAGACGAATGTACAGGAAATGCTCTTTGTCAGGAAAGCGCAGGACCGGGGGGCTAAACTGGTGGTGATAGACCCCCGGCGTACCCTCACGGCCGAAAAGGCCGACCTGCTGATCCAGCCCCGCCCCGGGACAGACGGAGCCCTGGCCCTGGGGATTGCCCGTTATTTGATAGAAAACGACCTGGTGGACCATGAATTTATTCAAAAACATGTGCAAGGGTATGAGGCTTTCAAAGCGTCTCTTGCCCCATATACGCCGGATCATGTGAGCCGGCTTACAGGCATCCCCGTGAATTATGTTATGAAACTTGCCGGTATGTTCGGGGAGATCCGCCCCATGACCCTGATCCCGGGCTACGGGATGCAGCGTTATACCAACGGGGGGCAGACGATCCGGTGCTTGCTGAGTCTTTCGGTGATTACGGGAAATATAGGCAAGCCGGGAGCCTGCTGGCATTATGCCAATTTGCAGAGCTATGTGTTTGATACGGTGAAAGAGCCATTATCCTATTATCCCGACAAGAAAAATACGCTATTCCGGCAAACCATTTCCAGGGCCCGTCTGGGGGAAGACCTGCTACGGCAAGAAAATCCGGAGATTAAGATGATCTGGGTGGAACGCGGAAATCCCGTAACGCAGAACCCAGATACGGCGAGTGTGCTGAAAGCTTTTGGAAAAGCAGAATTCCGTGTGGTCGTAGAACAGTTTATGACCGATACCGCCCGGGAAGCAGATATCATTCTGCCGGCAAAAAGCATGTTTGAGCAGGCAGACCTGGTGGGTTCATACTGGCATCCTTACATTCAGCTTAAGCAAAAAGTCATCGATCCTCCGGGAGAAGTGAAGCCCGAAACCGAAATCTATTATCTGCTGGCCAGGGAACTGGGTTACAGCAAAGACGCCTTACAGGGTATTCTGCCGAACAATAATGAGGATCTGGAAGACTGGTTGAAACAACAATTGGGAAAGTATCCGGAGCTTTCGTGGGAGAAACTGTCCGGTGAACCTGTGATAGCACCTGAGGCAGAAGAGATTGCTTTTGCAGACGGACATTTTCCCACTGCCAGTGGAAAGATCGAACTATATTCCGAAAAATTAGCAGGGCTGTGGGGGGTCAATCCTTTACCTTCCTTTGACCCGCCCGAAGAAGTGCCGGAGAAAAGTGAATACTCGCTGTATTTGCTGACGCCCAATACCAAAAACCGGATCCACTCACAGTTTGGGAACCTCCGGGTTATAAAACAGGTGGACCCCGGACCGGTGGCTGGGATTAATCCGGAGGATGCCCGAAGGAGAGGAATAGGTGACGGAGACCTTATCAGGATATACAATAGCAGGGGCGAACTGAAAGTACGCTCTCGTTACGATTACGGTCTGCTGCCCGGATGTGTGGTACTGCCCAACGGTTACTGGATAAGTGAAGGGGGAGGGGTGAATCTTCTGAGTGCTCCCCGCGAAACCGATATGGGACATGGTACGGCTTTTCATGATAATCTGGTAGAGATAGAAAAAACAATATGAACAGGGGATTTATATATGACAGGGAAGCATGTGTGGGCTGTGAGGCTTGTGTGATCGCCTGTTCTATTGCCAACGAAGGGAGGTCTGCCGTTCCCTGGCGGCAGGTCTATACCTTTAACCCGTTCCGGTTGCCTGGGATGCCTGTGTTTTTTTATTCACTGGCCTGCAATCATTGTCAGGAAGCTCCCTGTATCGCCGCCTGTCCGGCCGGGGCCTATACCCGCGATCCGGCTACCGGAGCGGTCCTACTGAACCGGGACGAATGTATAGGCTGTCGTTACTGTACATGGGCCTGTCCGTACGATGCGCCACAATTCAATGAAACAACCGGGACGATGGAAAAATGTACCTTCTGTACGGAACGTTTGCAACAGGGAGAGGAGCCGGCCTGCGTGGCAGGCTGTCCTGTGGATGCGCTGTCTTTTGGAGCGTTTGAATCGGAAGCAGCTATACAGGCTGCCGGATTTCCTGAAAAAAATACGGTTCCGCTTTTACACATGAAAGCTGCCCCGCTTCCTGCGATGCCGGATACTTCTTATCGTTATTCCCCGGGTGATGAAGAAAAGCCTCTTCCGGTACGATACGGAGCGGGAAAGATAAGTCTGAAGAGGGAATGGAGCCTGCTGGCGTTTACCCTGCTCGTGCCTTTGATGACAGGGTTGCTGGCACGGAACCTCATTCATCCGCATACTATGTTTTTTCTCCTTTTTGCGGGGACAGGACTTCTCGCTACCGGACTGAGTCTGTTGCATCTGGGGAAACCGGCAAGGGCCCTGAAAGCCTTGCGAAATGTCGGGCATTCCTGGCTGAGCAGGGAAATCACCGGTTTTTCTTTGTTTTTTGCCATTGCATGTCTGTATTTTCTTTTCCCCGGCAAACCGGTTTTGGGTCTGGTGGCCCTTACAGCAGGTGTGCTGACACTATGGGCTATGGATCAGGTTTACCGTTTTGCCGGAAACAGATGGCTGTTTTTGATTCACAGCAGCAGCGCCATGCTGACAAGCCTGCTATGGATCAGCATGGCATGGATGCAGTCCTATGCCATCCTGTTTATCCTGTTTCTGAAAATAGCCCTTTACCTGATACGAAAGATGAGCCTATACCGTTATGGTAAGATCAGATATCTCCCGCTTCTGGTGATCCGTTTAACGGCCTTGGCTTCGGCAGCTTTTTATCTGATCACCGGCCCTGCCTATCTTCCGTTGTTATTCACCCTTCTCCTGGCAGGAGAGATCGTTGACAGGACAGAGTTTTATCTGGAACAGGAAATACCCGGAATGTTCGTATCTTTCGGGAAATATTACGAAAAGCCTGAAAACGAAGCAGGGTAACAGATCAGAAGACAAAGGCATGAATTCAGAACAGAATATTAAACCGTAGGATGAATGAGTGGAATTGAGCAGGCGATTATTGCATTTGCAGACTGGATCTGGGATATACCGTTACTGGTTCTATTGCTGGGTGGCGGATTGTTCTTTCTGATCTATTCGGGATTTGTTCCGTTCAGATACATAGGACACGCCGTAAATGTTTTACGCGGAAAGTATGATAATCCGGATGATCCCGGTCAGATCAACCACTTTCAGGCTTTGTCCACGGCATTGGCTGCCACGGTAGGTATGGGAAACATCAGCGGAGTAGCAATAGCCATCGCTATCGGTGGGCCGGGAGCTATTTTCTGGATGTGGGTGACCGCCGTGGTGGGCATGGCCACAAAATTCTTTACCGCCACCCTGGCCGTTATGTACCGGGGGAAAGACCGGAACGGAGAGGTACAGGGAGGTCCCATGTATTTCATCGTTGAGGGCCTGGGGAAGAAATGGCTGCCGTTGGCGGTGTTCTTCAGTCTGGCCGGATTGTTTGGCAGTCTTCCTATTTTTCAGGCGAACCAGCTCACGGCCATATTGCATGATGTGGTGCTTACCCCGGCGGGGGTACACTCCGGTTTTATGTCGCATCTGATCACCGGAATCGTTATCACAGGTCTTGTGGGAATGGTTATTTTCGGGGGCATAAAGCGTATCGGGAAAGTAGCCTCCCGGCTGGTTCCTTTCATGGTGGTTTTGTATTTCCTTGCCGTGATGGCCATCCTGATCATTCATTACCAGCGTGTTCCGGCATACCTGGCCATGATCTTCGTCAATGCCTTCAATGCTGAAAATTATCATGGAAGCGCTATGATGGGAGGGGCTTTGGGCGGATTGATCATTCTGGGAGCCCGGCGGGCTGCATTTTCCAATGAAGCGGGGATCGGCACGGCTCCCATGGCGCACGGCGCCGCCAAAACCACCGAACCTGTGAGGGAAGGCCTGGTAGCCATGCTGGGACCGGCCATTGATACACTGATTGTATGCACCCTTACCGCCCTGGCAATATTGGTGACAGATGTATGGAAAACAGGCGACGAGAACGGAATATCACTGACCGTAAGAGCTTTTAACGAAGCCATCCCATTTGCCGGAAAATATATCCTGATGCTGGCAGTCCTGGTTTTTTCCCTGTCCACCATGTTTTCGTATTCCTACTATGGCGGGAAATGTTCCAACTTTCTCGCAGGACCGGTCGCCCGAGACGGATACACGGTCTTTTATGTGATCACCATCCTGATCGCTTCCGTCGCTTCCCTGACGGCCGTGGAGAGTCTCGTTTCCGGCTCTTTTGCTCTGATGTCCATTCCCACCATGACCTCCGCATTGTTGCTGGCACCGAAAGTGAAAAAAGCTGCGAAAGATTATTTTTCGAGGATGAAAGAGAAAAGAGAGCAGGGGACAGAGTGACCAAGGGATTGCGTGAGAGAGGAGTAAAGGAATACTAAGATGGCGCGTTTATGGTAAACTGGTTTTTATATCTGTTTTCAATCGTAATATTATCGCCGGTGTTCCCCGGCAGTAAAACTCCTGACATTCCTTATGTCAATACGGCTTTCCAGCCGGGAGAAGTGTTGTCTTTCGATGTGGCCTACGGCTGGATAAAAGGAGGAGAGGCCAGTATGGTCATTGAGATGGTTCCCGTCGGCGAGGATTATATGTATCATGTAAAGGCAGAGGCCCATACCAGCGGCATCTTTGCCGTATTCTCACCCATACAGGATACCTATGAGTCCTATATTCACATGCTTAGCGGCTTACCCATCAAAGCCATACGCAATATCCGGGAAAATAAATATACCCGTTACAATGAATTGCTGTTTTTCCGGGACCGGCATTTTATCCGCAGTTTGCATTCGGGGGATCACCCGGCACCCGACAATACGCTGGACATTCTTTCCGCCTTCTATTTTGCCAGAAGACACCTTTTCTCACACAACCTGCAGAAAAACCATGTTATCAGCCTATTTACCTTCTTTGATGATCAGTTTCTGGATATACGCATCAAATACAAGGGGAAGGAAACGGTAAAAACACGTTTCGGGAGGGTACGCTGTCTGAAATTTGTCCCGGATACCAGAAACAACAAGACCTTTACCAAAGAGAAACAGCTTCAGATATGGGTAACGGACGACCGGAATTTTATTCCTGTTAAGATCAAAGCCCAATTGCCCATAGGGTCTCTGAAGTGTGTTCTTACGGGATTTAAAGGACTGAAAGATCCCGAAGGAGTCCTCAAAAAGGTTAAGTGATAAAGAATTTATACGACTTTATATCAGGGGGTTCGGTAAGGATATTTAAATAAATATTTAAATATGTAATTAATTATTTATTTAAATACATATTTAAAATATCAGGGAGCCGGTTCGGTTCAGATAAACAGGCTTGCGATAAGTGTAAGGAGGAGGCCGGAGACGGCAATGATTGTTTCCATTACGGTCCAGGATTGGAGGGTTTGTTTTTCATCGATTCCGAAGTATTTTCCTACCAGCCAGAAACCGCTGTCATTGACATGGGACAGGATGGTGGCTCCTGAAGCTACTGCAATGACCACCAGTGCCATATTGGGTTCGTTCAGGGGTGTTTCCTGCAGAATGGGGGCCATGATTCCTGCAGCGGTGATCATTGCTACGGTGGCAGAACCCTGGGTTATGCGTACCACAGCAGCCAGCAGCCAGGCCAGGATAATGGGAGAGAGGGGAGAGGATGCCATGGAATCGGCAATAACCTTTCCTATTCCGCTGTCAACCAGAACTTGTTTCAGTACCCCGCCGGCGCCGGTGATAAGGATAATTATTCCTGCAGGTGCCAAAGCTTTCACGCTCAGGTCCTGAATCTTACGGCTGGACATTCCCCGTCTTATCCCCAGGAGGTACATGGCCAGCAGGGTAGCCAGCAGCAGGGCCGAATAAGGATGGCCCAGAAAGATGAGCAGATCCGTTAATAAGGAGGAGGGGGCCACGGCAGTCTTTACCATCAGGGAGGTAAATGTATTCAGCAGGATCAGAAACAAAGGGATTCCTATAATAATGGCTGTCAGGCGGAAAGAGGGCAGCAGTTTGTTTTTGACAGGGGTCTGGTCCGACAGAAAATAATCCGGTGGTGGTACATGTATTTTTTTTGCGATATATTTTCCGAAGACAGGTCCTGCCAGGATGGCCGTAGGAATTCCCAGGATAAAGCCAAAGAGAATAACCCAGCCCAGCGGTACCTGAAGGATATCCGCTACCGCCACGGGTCCGGGGGTGGGAGGAATAAAACTGTGGGTCACAGCCAGTCCTGCCAGCAGGGGAATCCCATAGTATAGCAGTGATTTTTTGGTATCCCGGGAGAGGGAATAGACCAGCGGTACCAGCAGGATAAAACCCACATCCAGAAACACAGGTATGGCTACCAGGAAACCTGTGATGGTCATGGCCCAGGAGGCTTTGTCTTTCCCGAACTTGCCGATCAGTCCCCGGGCCAGCGACTCGGCGCCGCCCGAACTCTCGAGGATCTGTCCGAAAATGGCCCCAAGGCCCACCACAATGGCCACAAATCCCAGAGTATTACCCATGCCTTCACGGATACTGTCCAACACCTTCTGCAAGGGCATACCTGCCAGTA
Source organism: Bacteroidales bacterium (assembly GCA_024762655.1). GTDB lineage: Bacteria > Bacteroidota > Bacteroidia > Bacteroidales > VadinHA17 > DRPN01. The sequence goes on along the minus strand of JANTHB010000013.1, from coordinate 42,932 downwards.
TGCCCACATAGATGGCCGTGATCAGTAAAACGATGAAAGCGTTTATACGTAATTTCAGCACCAGTACCAGCAACAATGCAACGGCAGAGATCAATACAAACAGGATATACCAGGCCGGCAGATGCATATTTGTCGATTATTTTGAACAAAAATAACTTTTTCGGGGTCATTGTCAAATATTTGATTACCTTTGTGGCCATTATTAATTTATATTTTTATTACAATGAAGACAGGTAAAGTAAAATTCTTTAATGAATCCAAAGGTTATGGTTTCATTATGGACACGGAAACAGAAACGGATTATTTTGTACATGTTTCCGGTTTGGTGGATGAGATCACCAAAGATGACGAAGTAACTTTCGAACTGAAAGAAGGCAGAAAAGGAATGAATGCCGTTGAAGTTCGTTTAGCATAAAAAGTACTTCACCCAGTAAAAAGCCCGGTTTTGCCGGGCTTTTTTGTTATACAAGGGAGGAAGAAAAGTTTCTCCGGTCAGTACATGGAACCGGTGAGATTATAGACAAATCCCTTTGAAATATCCATGGTATAGGTCCAGGTAGCGAGTTTGCCTTCCACCACGCCGGACTTGCCTTTGCCATTGGCCGTAACCAGTATTTTTCCCTGGCTGAGAAACTGTATTTCGGGATCGAAAACACCTTCGGTCAACGTGCCGTTCCACGTTATTTCCCATACGCCTTCAGCATTTCCCGGAGTACCTCCGGATTCAAGTCCTGTAAATATTTCGGCCGTGCCCCATAGCTTGGCGCTGCTCCAATCCGGCTGAAGTATCCAGTTGACCGTCCAGATGGATTTTCCGGTAACCAGTTTGTTGCCGGAAGAATCGTACCATTCGCCTATCTGGCCTTCGATCAGCATACGGCCGTCGTTCATTACTGTCAAGGACCCCGGATCGACGTCGGCGACCCACGTGGAGGTACCGGAAAAATCGGTTGCCTGGGGCACTGTACAATTGTCTTTTGAGCATCCGGATAAGAGAAGGGCACCTCCCAGAATTAATAGAATTAATTTTTTCATAGTTTTTTGTTTTTATGCGTTATTAAAAAGGGATACAAAACAGGTGAAAATACCTGGTCTTACCCTGCTCCCGAAGAAAGACCGGGCATTTTCACCTTCCATCCTTAGAAAAAGGAGGGAGGAATAAGCTCCATGTTACCTGTGTCCATGCCATCCGTGTCCACCATGTTTTACAATATAAAAACCATTGATTGTATAGTATCCTACCGATGTATTGAAAACATACACCATATGACTAACAAATCCCTTCACTTCTCCTGATTCACCTATACCAGTGGAGTAAGCTGTGAATTCAAGTGCCGGTTTTCCTTCTGAATCTTTTACAGCAACAATGGGCCCATGGAAAGTTATATCCCATATTCCAAGGCTATCATCCCCAATTGTATACATACTAGCAGGTAATTCCGGACTGTATGCAGGGGTAATCGTCTTCACTATCATCCTGCCTTTGCCCCAGTATTTTCCTGGGGATGCCATGGGTTCACCATCCCACAATGCGTTGAAGGTCCAGTCCGTTAGTCCGCAAGCCGTGGGAGCAGTTGTAACGTCAAACCATCTTACTTTTGCTCCCATTTGCAGAGTCTTACCATTCGGAAGAACAGATATTTCACCAGGATCCAAATTTGCAACAGGAAATTCTTTTCCTGTAAATGCTGTCTTTACAAACGCTTTTTTCAAAGTGTTTTGATCATTCTGGTCAAGACCAGGATTAACAAAGTCATTTTTTGAGCAACCAAAAAAGATCAGGGTTACTCCCAATAATATGATCAGTAAACGTTTCATAATAATTCCCTCCATAAGGTTTGTTAATAAATTAGTGATCTGTACTTGTCACTAAGGGCGTTTCCGGTTTCTCATCCCGGGCGCGGAAGTTGACAGGATCCTTTGCCGATTAATGTTTATCTTCAGGATCCCGCTCTAAGATGCATGTGTACATGATAATGAGATTTTACTGAAAATACCCTCGATGATTTAACACTTTCAAATTAAGGAAAGGGGATGAAAGTCATATGACTCACCCTCTCAAAATTTTGACTGATCGTCTCAAAATCAGGAAGAAAGGAGAGGGAAAGTGTGTGTCAACCTTTGATCTTGCTTGGGTTGATGCCGAAGAGGCGGGTGAAGGCCCTGCTGAAATGGGCCTGGCTTTTAAAACCGGTCAGGGAAGCTACTTCCGACACATTCATATCGGAGGTGGTCAGGTATTCTTTGGCTTTGTGCAGCCTGAGCGACTGGAAGTATGCGGATATTGTTTTGTTGGTAAGGGATTTGAATTTGCGGTACAACTGTGCGCGGCTCATCGCTACCTCATGACACAATTTTTTAATACTGAACTCTTCCTCTTCGATATTTCTCAGCATGAATTCACGAATCTTCTGGATGAATGAATCTTCCAGGCTGAAGCTTTTGTCTTTTGAGGGTTTCAGATGGCCGATATTGGCATAGCGTTCCTGCAATTTTTCACGCAGCCTGACAAATTTTTTCAATTGTATGACCAGTTCTTTCCTGTGAAAGGGTTTGGCAATATAGGCATCGGCTCCTCTTTCCAGTCCTGCAAGCCGGGAAGCTATATCCGCTTTGGCAGTCAGGATGACCACCGGGATATGGCTGGTGCGCATATCATTCTTCACCTTATCGAGCAGTTCGATGCCGTCCATTTCAGGCATCATAATGTCGCTGAGAATGATATCGGGTCCCAGTTGCAATGTTTTTTCCAGGCCTTCCCTGCCGTTGACAGCCACCTGAATACGGAACTCCGGCTCCAGCAGGGCGGTCAGGTAATCAACAACGTCCCGGCTGTCCTCGACGATCAGGAGCAGCGGCTTGTCTGTCTGTTCTGTTGGTACGGCAGCCATCTCTTTTTCATCGTCATAAGCCGGGAAGAGGGCAGAGAAGCTCTTTTCCGGTCCGGCTAAAGCAAGTTGTTCCATCAAGGGAGCATTATGGGTAACGGGTAGAGATACGGTGAATTTTGTTCCCTGCCCGAATATACTTTCCACGCTGATGGTGCCGCCCAGCAGTTTTATGATCTCACGGGTCAGGGCCAGTCCCAGGCCGGTACCTGACATCCCGGGAATAAATCTGTTGGAAGACTCGACCCGGTAAAAACGGTCAAAGATATGGGGGAGATGTTCCGCCAGTATACCCACACCGTGATCCCTGACCTGTATTTCGAACCTTTGTTCCTCTATTCCGGTTTGTAAGGTCAGTATCTCCACCTTACCGCCCGGTTTACTGTATTTTATGGCATTTGTAATCAGGTTGGAAATGATCTGCATCAGTTTTTCAGGATCACAATCCATGACCAGGTGATCCGTGTGGGGTCGGAAACAGAGCCGGATATTTTTATTTTCCGCCAGTGAATGAAATGATTCTATGAGATATTTCAGGTAAGAGATGATATCTCCCTGTATCTTACCGACAGACATAGCGCCGGCCTCCAGTTTTGAAAGATCCAGCATCTGATTGACCAGGTTCAGGAGAATGCTTCCGTTGTGGTCAATTTTACGGGTTCCCTTCAGCAGCCACTTATCCGGTTTGTTCCTGATCAGTTCGGTCATGCCGAGGATCACGGTCAGCGGCGTTCTGAATTCGTGGGTAATGTTGGTATAGAGTTTTGTTTTGGTCTTGTCCCATTCCTTCAGACGTTTGGCTTCCTTTTGTTCGAGTGTGGCAAGTTGCGAGATGAGATTCAGGATAAAAGTGAGGGTCATGGCAGATATCCAGACCAGGTTGAAGATGAAGAGGAAGACATTTGCCCTGTGGGTCATCTCCGGCGCAACGGTCAAATGCGGATCGAGCAACCAGACTAAAATCAGTGTAACAATATATACTGAGAATAACCATAAGGTCTTCTTTTTGTTATGAAAAGTGAGAGAATTCAATATGACGAAAAGTCCTATAAAAATCAGCCCGCCGGAGTGTATTACCCCTCCCAGTTTCAAAATAAAAAAGAAGGTGCCGATGATCATCAGCATCTGATTGACGAACATCATACCGTCAAGATTCCGGTGAACGAACAAACCTGCAACAGGGTATAACAGGAAGATAAAAGTCATGAAAAGGCCGTAGGAGATCAGTATTTTAAACTCCGGATAGGTGATCCGGAATCCCAGTGTTAACCCCGATATTAGCAACAAGGCAAATACTCCTCCCATCCAGTAGTCTTTCCTCAGGGTAAGCTCTTCATGGGTTATGCCCGGATAGGCAAGGATCTTGTCAACCCAACGGTTTAATGTGTTTAGATCGATGAATTTCAAACCATGTATTGATTATTCAGGAGCATGTATTCAGATAAAGTTAAGAAAAAAAAATAAATAACCACACTGACAATTCTCTATACCCCGGTTCTTCGCCGTCTCAATTGCAGCTACCGGAATGAAAACCACGAGATAATGATACGGGCGCGAATGAAAAACAGACCGGGAAGAAACTTTTAGGCCAGCATTAAATCCACGCCAGCCTTTGTCAGTTCTTCCTGGTAAACAGCCGGCAAATCCATGTCCGTAGCTATGTGCTGCACATCTTGCGGAAAACAGATATTGGTCAATTCTTCTTTTCCAAACTTGCTGGAGTCGGAAACAATAAATACTTCCCGCGCTTTTTGGATAATATGGCTTGCGATCTCGGCCCGCAGGAGGTCACGGGAAGTAAAACCTGTTTTGGTGGTATAGCCGTCGATGCCGATGAATGCTTTTCCTATATTCAGTTGGTCGATACAGGCCTTTGTCATTTTTCCCACCAGCGATTCGCTGTTATGCTGGTAGATTCCTCCCAGGAGGATGATCCCGGCGTTTTCGTCTTTCCTGAACTGACGGGCAATGTAAACATTGGTCGTGATGATGGTGACCTTTGAGTTTTTTACCAGCTCGCGCGCCAGGAGTGCATTAACCGATCCGGACTCGATCAATACCGTTTCGCCGTTTTCCACAAACGAAGCAACCTTCCGGGCGATCTTTAGTTTTTGTTCGTAGTTAACCCCCAACCGGTCGGAGAGATCGTCCGCTTCTCTTAATACAGCTCCGCCATGAACCCTTTTTAAAAGGCCTTCCGATTCCAGGAAATTAAGGTCCTGGCGTATGGTGACCGATGAGACATCCAGCATACGGGCCAGGACAGCCACTGAGGTGCGGTTGTTCCGGCCCAGGATCTGCAGTATTTTATTTTGTCTTTTGTTCAGCATCGTTTATTCGAGGGGCAAAGCGGCAGCACCGATAAGGCCGGCATCGCCATGAATGGTTGAAATTCTTATCTCTATGGGATCAAAGATCATATCCCGGGCCAGTTCGTAAAAAGTAGACTTTATTTTCTCCAGGTAGAGGTCACCCCAATTGGTCAGTCCGCCACCCAGCACGATAAGCGGTGGATTGAGTGCCTGAAAGATATTATAGATCCCTACACCCATATAATAACCGCAGTCCAGGATTATCTCCCGTGAGAGTGGGTCTCCTGTATCCAGGCCATTTTTCAAAATCACACCGTCTATTTTGGACAGATCAAAATCAGGTGGGAGGGACAGGGTGCTTTTCTTCCCTTCCTGTAGCTTTTTTTTATACAGGGAGGGAAGAGCCAGGCCGCTGGCTACGGCCATAAGACAACCACGGTTTCCGCAGGTACATACCAGATCGCTTTCGGGTTCTACAATGGTATGGCCGAACTCTCCGGCCGTGCCGGTAACACCCCGGTAGAGTTTCTTGTTGATAATAATGCCTGCGCCTATCCCTGTGCTGACGGTGAGAAAGACCATGTCGTCCATGCTCCGGCCCGTTCCGAAAAGATGTTCGCCCCAGGCCTGTGCATTGGTATCGTTGTCCAGTATTACCGGAATGGAGAAATGTTGCTGAAAAGCATCTCTCAACGGATAGTTCTTAAACCCGTGCAGGTTGGAGGTGGTGATGACCACCCCGTCGCGATAACGGATATGGCCGGCAAATCCGATCCCGATGCCCGGAAGCCGGGATTCCTGTATTTCATTGCGGCGCAGGAGCTGCCGGATGAGGGAGACAACGAGCACCACCAGTCTCTCCTCGCTCTTGCCGGTATGTTCCCGGGTAAGGATCTTGTCGAGGATCTTTCCCTTTTCATTGACCAGGGCTACGGCACATTTCGTCCCGCCTATGTCGATGCCACAGAAAATTTTATCCATCGGTGTGAGTTTTTTTTAGGCTAAGGCTAAGGCTAAGGCTAAGGTAAAGGTTAAGGATTTGAATGAGTACATTTTTCGTTAAGATTCATTTATTATTTCCTGAGCGTAGTTTCAATACTTTTTATCATAGAATCTAATTCACCTATTACATCACGGTAGTCGTTGATTAATTCATCTTTGTCATTTTCTGTAATGAAACCCAAAGCCTGTGACGCCAGACACTGATTTATGAGTTCATAACAACTACCTCTCGAAATTTTATAAAACCGTGTTTTATCCAGTTTCTCATATCTTCCAAAACCCTCTGAAATATTGTTTGTAACTGAGTTTGCTGCCCTGCGCATATCTGAAACCAGGCCATACTTTTCTTCTTTGGGATAAGCTTTGGTTACATCGTATATCCTGAGCAATAACTCAAAAGCTTTCTGCCATACAGGCATATCTCTGAAATCTTTGTAAGACATTTTTAATATTCTGAATTACTATAATCTGAAAGTTTCCTCAGCCTATGCCTTAGCCTCAGCCTTCCTAAAGTGTATGCTCTGTCCTCGCGATGATATCATCCTGTGTATCGGGGGATAAGGTAGTGAAGAAAGCAGAATACCCGGCCACCCTGACGATCAGGTCCCTGTATTTTTCCGGTTCTTTCTGCGCCGCGATGAGAATCTCCCGGGAGACGATATTGTACTGTACGTGCCATCCTTTCAGATCTTCAAAAAAAGTACGGATGATCGATATCAGTTTTTGTTTGTCCCGGTCTTTCCGGATTGTGGCCGGACTAAGTTTCTGGTTCAGAAGAACTCCGCCCATTATTTTTTCCGTGGGTAATTTTGCCACCGATTTGAATACGGAGGTAGGGCCCTGCAAGTCGGTTCCGGAAGAGGGGGAGCTGCCTTCGGCCACCGGGGTATTTGCTTTCCGGCCGTCGGGGGTGGCAGGCACAACAGCGCCACTGGGTACATTGGCCGAAATGCTGGAGGTGCCTGCATAGTATTTGCAACCGATGGGACCCCGGTTGTACCGGGTTGTGTGATACTGTTCCAGCTCGTTGATAAATTCCATGTAAGCATCTCTTAAAAGAAGATCAACATAATCATCGTCGTTCCCGTATTTCGGGGCGTAGTTCAACAACAATTGCCTGATCTTTTCTCCTTCTTCTCCTTCAAAGTCACTCTCCAGAGCGGCAAGGAGTTGTTCTTTAGTGATCACCCGGTCTTCAAAAACCAGTTTTTTTATGGCTGCCAGCGAGTTGCCCAGGTTGGCAATTCCCACCTGCAGACCTGAGATAAAGTCATATTTGGAACCTCCTTCCTTGATGGTTTTTCCACGGGCAATACAGCTATCCACAAAAGCGGAGCACAGGAGATCCGGGGCATTCTCTTCCAGGGCTGTATCCACAGCGGTATCAATTTCCACGGTCTTTTGTGTATAGTATTTGATCTGGTGCTGCCAGGCCCTGAACAGGTCGTCGTAAGAGCTGAAATCCCTGAAATGTCCCGTACCTTTGTGGAAGGTCTTTCCCGATTTGCGGTCCAACCCATTATACAGTGCTGCATTGAAGACGCGCATCAGGTTCAGAAAACTCATGCCCGTACAGCGGTAGCCCCATTTTCCCGGCACAGCAATTTCAATACATCCGATGGCCGAATAGTCCCAGGCATCCTGTGGCTCCACCCCCAACTTAAGAAGTCCGGGAATGACCACCTCGTCGTTGTTAAAAGAGGGCATTCCAAAGCCTTTTTCAATGACCTGCATGCAGGCCATCATAAAATCATTGCTAATGTTTTTGTGAAACCTTACGGAAAGGTTGGGTTGTGTAAGCTTCATTTTTCCGACCGTGTCAAGGATCAGATAACTCAGGTCGTTTACGGCATCTTTGCCGTCGGTGGTTTGTCCGCCAATGGTAACATTCTGATAGAGGGGGCCACCGGCAGAAAAACGGGTGTGTGACCAGGGTCTTATCTTGCTGATGGATAATAGCTTGATCCATGTGTTCTCAAGTAATTCTGAAGCTGATTCCTCTGTCATCTTTCCAGTTAATATATCGTTGTGATAGAAAGGGTAGAGGTACTGGTCCATGCGGCCCAGGGAGACCGAATGGCCGTTGCTCTCTATCTGCAGGACCAGTTGTACGAACCAGGTGAGCTGCAGGGCCTGGTAAAAATTTTGCGGGGGACCGTCAGCAATGACTCCACAATTCTTAGCGATAACCTGTAACTCTTTTTTTCTCCCGCGATCCGGCTCCTTTGCACTCATCTCCCGTGCCAGATCCCTGTATCGCAGAATAAAGGTGCGGAAAGCACGGATGGCGATCGCCAAGGCATTGTAAAAAAGGTCTTTTTTTACCCCTTCCCGGCTGGTCCTGTTTACCTTGCTGTAGTAATAGCCGATCTCTTCCAGATAACCGGCCAGGCCGGCAGAGAGGATCTTCGGGAAATCCACCGCAATGTGACCGTCGCCGGAGGTGAGGTTGCCGGTGGCTTTGATGATAGCAGCATCCTGCAGGTCCCGCAATTCCTGCGACATCATGGCTCTGCCACGGTCCCAGAGTACTTTGCCTTTCCACCACTGTGCAATCTCAAGCAGTTCTTTCTTATGCTGTTCCGTGATGTAGAAAGCATCCCCCGGCCGCTTGTCCAGATCGTCCATCTCTTCGGGCAGCCAGTCGACCGCATACTCGGGGAAGATGGGTGCAGCGCGGTGCTGCGAAGAGTGATTGCCCACGATCAGTTCGCCCTCATCGATGAAGATGGTCATTTCTTTCAGTGTTTTTTCGAGCGCCAGCGCCCGCCGGATGATTACCGGCTGGTCCTCATGCTCCCGGTATATCTCCGTATAAAAACGTGCCCGCTCTGTACATACCGAAGGTTTGGTGCTCAGTACCTTCTCACGTAAATGTACGATACGCGGAGTTATCTTTTCAACATATGTTTTCGTTCTCATATCAACCTCCGGTCTTTGTTCGTAATCCTTTTTTTTGCGCATATTCTGCATAGGGATAAACCTCTTCATCCCTGACAGGTTTGTATGGTTCATAGGGATAAGGGATATTCATCATCCGGTATTTTTCCATTCCCAGCGTATGATAGGGGAGGAAGTGCATCTCTTTTATGCCGAGCGAATCAACGTAATCTATGATGTGGTTCATCTCCTTTTGGGTGTGATTGAATCCGGGGATGACCGGCACGCGTATGATAACCCGGGCACCTCCGGCAACGAGTTTTTTCAGGTTATCCGTTACCATGCGGGCATTGCCTCCGGTAAAAGCCCTGAATTTCTTTGTATCCGTATGTTTCAGGTCGGCCAGGAAGGTGTTAATCCCTTCCACGACAGCAGCGATATTCTCCCATTTGACATGCAGGGATGTCTCTACATTTACCGGGATCTTTCTCTCCTTCAGCGCACGCAGAAAGGGGACCAGGAAGGCGGTTTGTGACAGCGGCTCCCCGCCCGAGAGGGTAACCCCGCCGTTATCGCGGTAAAAAGGCCGGTCTTTTTCTATCTCCTGAAGGAGATCTTCCACGCTTTTCTCTTCTCCTACGACCGTAAGGGCCCGGGAAGGGCATACATCCCGTAAGATCTCCGGATGTGCGATCTGCCCGCGTTCGATACGGATGCCATGTCCGTTGATACGGCGGATGGCTCGGCTTTCAGTTTTCATACATTCCCCGAGATCCCTGCAGAGCCTTTTATCGTACAGGATGGTGTGATCGTAGGAGATCCCTTCGGGGTTGCTGCACCACTGACAATGCAAGGGGCATCCTTTGAAAAAGATCAGGGTACGGATGCCGTCGCCGTCATGGGTGGAAAACCGTTGAATGTTGAAGATCATGATGTAAAATATGTCCTAGCAAATATAGGAAACATTTCGTATGAAAGCAAAATACTTTCATATAAAGCCATACGGACATCATTTGTGTCTGCCTTGCCCTTTGTAATCCCCGGTCCCCGAGTGGGCGGATCGAGTGGTCGGTTACCTGCCTCCAGCAGGGGGGTACCCAGGGGCCGGGAGTTGGATGTAAAAAGTGCTACCTTTACCTACTGTACTGGCGGCATGGATCTTTCCATGATTCAATTCCGTAAATTCCTTACAGAGGATCAGACCCAGGCCGGAGCCGCTTTCACCGAAGGTTCCTTTCAGATACTGATCATGATTATGGTCAAACAGGGTTTTCAGTTTCTCTTCGGGGATGCCGATGCCGGTATCCGAGATGCTGACAGTGACAAAACCATCTTTCTCTTCGGCTTTTATGCTTATGATCCCGCCGGGATGTGAATATTTGATCGCATTGGTGAACAGATTTCTTAAAACCGTACGGATCATATTCCTGTCGGCATAAACAGATAGCATGTGAGGAACGGTTGAATCAAACCGGATATTTTTCCGGTTCATATTTTCCCGGTAGAGGGTTTCGATCTCTTTTGATAAATCTGCGATGGTAAAGGTTTCGGGTGTCAGCGTGATCTTTCCCGTGACCGTTCGTGACCAGGCCAGCAGGTTTGAAAGCAATTCATAGGTTTCCTGTCCGGTTCTGTACAGATCATCTGCCAGGGATGCAATTTCATCGGGCGGCATCTGATGGGCTTCTCTGCGAAGGAAATCGGATAATCCTATAATTCCGTTAAAAGGTGAACGGAGATCGTGGCTGATAATGGAGAAAAATTTATCCCGGGCAGCCAGTGTCTCTTCCAGGCGTTTCTTGCTTTCTCTCAGTAGTTCCTCTTTCTTTTTAAGTTCTGTAATATCCCTGATGATTCCCTGGTAAGCAATTACCCTGCCATGTTCATCCAGGATAGCCTGTGATGTGATCAGTGTATGGATCGTGGTTCCATCCTTTTTCTTCAGCTTGATAGGGACATCCCGTGTAGAGCCCTCTTTTTCAATCTTCTCCAGATCATTTTTACGATCTTCAGGATCTACATACAGTTCAGGTATAGGAATGGCAGCCAGTTCTTCTTTGGAGGAATAGCCGAAAAAAACGGGAGCGGAGTCACTCATATCCAGCCATATACCATCTGGAGTAGTGAAAAATACGCAGTCTTTCGATGCTTTAAAGAAGTTTCTGTATTTTACCTCACTGACCCGCAATTCCTCGATCATTTTCTTCAGCGGGGTGATATTATGCAATAGCACAAAATCGGCCGGTTTCCCCTGGTAAGTAATAACATGACCGCTTATCTCGACGAAAACTTCTTCACCTTTTTTATTATGAATCACTGTCTCATAGTGTTCCGGTACCCGCTGTCCGGAGATTCTGGCCTCATAGTTTTTTCTGAGCAGTTGCCTTACATTTCCTGAAAGAAATTTTACGAAAGGTTTATCCCTGATCATCTCAAACGAATAACCCGAGAACTCTTCCAATACAGGGTTGGCGTATTTGACTTTGCCATCCTGAATGACCACGATCAGGTCCCTGGATTTATCCAGAGCATTTTGAAGATACTCTTCAGGTTTGCGTTGGCGAAGATCCTCTATCTCTCTTTCCAGCTTTCGAATTCTTTTTATGAGGGTAGCTTCGCTTAATGATGTTTCATCCTTTTTCATAAAGTACGGAATTGTTTAGATTATAAAGATAGAAAAAGAATTGAATGCTTCAAGGAGATTTACTTACCATTAAATTTAACGATATGTAACGGCCTGGCGGCTGCCTACATTTCTGAATTTATGTTAACTATTTGCTACCCGCTAGTAGCCGTAAATCTTCTATAGAATGTCCTATAATTAATATTATGTTAACTTTGATATGTAAAAAGAAGGGAGGTATGATATTCACCTCCCCCTTTAGGTCACCAGTAAGTAAAATATTATATTACTTCTTTTCTTCTCCTCCGGTACCAGCGCTATTTTTAGCTGCTTCCAGCTCTTTTACGATCTGATCTCTTTTATCATACATATGCAAACGATAGTAAAGAACTTTGAGGGTCTCCATGGTATTGATCTCTTTCGGATCAAGTTCATGGGCTCTTTCGAGATACGGCAGGGATTCTTTGAATTTTTCATCTGCCTGGGCCACGCAGGCTTTAAACTTATCATTATCCATGATCTTGTTGCATTCGTTGAACATGTTGACCCCGTCGTTAAAAATCAGTGCTCCAAGGTTATAATAGGAATTCAGAAACGTAGAGTCTCTGGAAATGGATTCCTTATAGGCCTTGATGGCTTCCTGATGTTTTCCGATTTTGTCGAGGGCAAGACCCTCAGCGAAATATAAGGAGGCGTTTTCCGGATCTTTTTCCAGTCCTTTCCGGATATAATCCAGAGCAGCCTGGCTGTCGTTTTCAATGAGCAAATAATAGTTAATCAGTTCAAAGATGATGTTTTTATCCGTCGGATACTTATCAAAGCCCTCCTGAAGGGTCTTTTTGGCGGCCAGGGTATCCCCTTTTTCCATATACGCATTTTTCAACAGGATATACGCTGCGCTTCCCCCATAATTCATGTCAATGGCTTTGGAAATATGCTGGATGGACTTATCCCACAGTTTTCCGTTGTAGGCAGCCAGGCCAGCGTTGTAAATCAGGCTGGTATCGACGACTCCTCCGAAAACTTTATCTTCGCCTACTTTCAGGGCATATTCAAAGGCATTCATAGCATCCTCGAATTTCTGATCCTGAAAGGCTTTGACGCCCATATTAATAAAGTCATTGTTGAGCATAGGAAGATAAATCTCGATGGTTTTGGCGATTTTGTGTTTTTCATCCAGCTTGATCGCTTTCTGGTAGTTCTCATAGGCTTTAACCAAAGGATTCTCGACCAGTTTTTTAACTTTCGGATCTTTGGATTCGGCAATGGCCTGCAAAACCCGGCCTTTGGCATAATAGGTCTTATACCAGTTAGCGGTTTTCGGATTTTTCTCAGCAATTTCGACCGTTTGCAAAGCTTTTTCAAGTTCCCCGTTATCCAGATAGGTAAGCGCGGCAGCCACTTTCCCTTTCTGCGCATAAGTCAGGGTACTCAGGAGCAACGCCCCTATCAGTAATAATCCTAGTTTTTTCATGTTCATAAATTTTTATATAAAACTATTGTCAACTAAAATGATACGCTATAAACTAACGCTCAAAAATAAAACATTTTATGTTTATGGTTGCAAAATCTTTGCCAAAAATTATGAAATTTCTTCAGGCTCTGTTTCTTCGCCGATAAATTCTTCGTCTGAATCCTCCACTTCCACGTAAGCTACGGCTGCAATGGAGTCCCCGTTTCGCAGGCTTATCAGCTTCACGCCCTGGGTAGCACGTCCCATGATGCGCAGGTCGCTGACGGGCATCCGGATGACCAGTCCTGATTTGTTGATGATCATCAGGTCGCCTTTATCGGTGACTGCTTTCATGGCGATCAGAGCGCCGGTTTTCTCGGTAATATTAAGCGTTTTGACACCTTTCCCTCCGCGGTTGGTAATCCGGTAGTCGTCCACCCTGGATCTTTTTCCGTATCCTTTTTCAGAAACGACCAGGATGGTTTGTTCTTCCGATTCGACACATACCATATCGACCACTTCATCATTCTCTCCCTTCAGTGTGATTCCGCGCACGCCGGCGGCGCCACGGCCCATGGCTCTGACTTTGTTTTCGGGGAATCTTATGGCGCGGCCCGAACGCACTGCCAGCAGCACCTCCTGACTTCCGTTGGTGAGGGCAGCGGCCAGCAACTGGTCGTTCTCCCGGATAGTCACAGCGTTTATGCCGTTTTGACGGGGCCGTGAGAACGCTTCCAGGCGGGTTTTCTTGATCACGCCTTTTTTGGTAGCCAGGACGATGTAATGGGAATTGATATACTCCTCGTCTTTCAGGGATTTTACATTGATGTAAGCCATCACCTTGTCACCCGGGTCGATATTGATCATATTCTGTATAGCGCGTCCTTTGGAAACACGGCTTCCTTCGGTGATTTCCCAAACTTTCAGCCAGTAACACCTTCCTTTTTCCGTAAAGAAAAGCATGGTATTGTGCATGGTGGCGATAAACAAATGCTCGATAAAGTCTTCGTCTCTGGTGGTGCCGCCTTTGGCGCCCACCCCTCCCCTGTTTTGGCGTCTGAATTCGGTCAGAGGCGTTCTCTTGATATAGCCCAGATGAGATATGGTTATGACCACCTCTTCGTCCGCATAAAAGTCTTCCGGATTAAATTCGCCGGGATCAGGAAGGATATCCGTTCTTCTTTCATCTCCGAATTTTTCTTTTATCTCCAGCAGCTCATCTTTTACTATCTTCATCTGAAGCACTTCTGATTCAAGTACTTCCTGCATGTATTTAATTTGTTTCTTTAATTCATCATATTCTGCCCTTATTTTTTCTCTTTCCAGGCCTGTCAGTTTCTGCAGGCGCATATCCAGAATGGCCCGTGCCTGGAGTTCTGACAGGTCGAATTCACGTATCAGGCCCTCCCGGGCTTCATCCACTGTTTTGGAGGCACGGATAAGTTTTATCACGGCATCCAGATGATCCAGGGCTATAAGAAGGCCTTCGAGGATATGAGCCCGTTTTTCTGCCTGCTTCAGCTCATACCGGGTTCTTCTGACAACCACTTCATGACGGTGTTCGATGAAGTAATGAAGGAGTTGTTTCAGGTTCAGGAGACGGGGTCTGCCTTTTACCAGGGCAATACTGTTTACATTGAACGACGACTGCAACTGGGTATATTTGAACAAGGTGTTCAGGACGACATTGGCGCTGGCATCTTTTTTAAGGATGATTACGATACGCATACCGTTCCGGTCCGATTCGTCGTTGATATAGGAAATGCCGTTGATTTTCTTCTCATTGATCAGATCGGCTGTTTTTTTGATAAGATCAGCCTTATTGACCATGTATGGGATCTCGGTAACGATGATCTGCTCCCGTCCCGAATGTGTGGTTTCAATTTCTGTTTTGGCTCTTACCACGATCCGGCCGCGTCCGGTTTCATAAGCATCCCTGATTCCCTGGAACCCGTAGATAATGCCTCCTGTCGGGAAGTCCGGACCTTTGATATATTGCGTCAGTTCATCGATCGAAATATCGGGATTGTCGATCTGTGCTACCAGTCCGTCCACGATCTCAGTGAGGTTGTGTGGAGGAATATTCGTGGCCATCCCTACGGCAATTCCGGCAGCGCCGTTGATCAGCAACAACGGAACGCGTGTGGGGAGTACAGTAGGTTCATTCAGCGTATCGTCAAAATTCAGTTGGAAATCAACCGTATCCTTATCAATATCCGAGAGTGCTTCTTCGGCGATTTTTTTCAGTCTGGCCTCGGTATACCTCATGGCGGCAGGACTGTCGCCATCGATAGATCCGAAGTTTCCCTGTCCTTCCACCAGAGGATAACGCAGGGACCATTCCTGTGCCATCCTGACCATCGCATCATATACCGATGTGTCACCATGAGGATGGAACTTTCCCAGCACCTCCCCTACGATTCTGGCTGATTTTTTTGTCGGACGGTTGGAAAGAACACCCAATTCATACATCCCGTATAAAACCCTGCGATGCACAGGTTTCAGTCCATCTCTGACATCTGGCAGCGCCCTCGACACAATCACCGACATGGAATAGTCGATGTAGGCCGATTTCATCTCTTCTTCGATGTTGATCTTAATAATATTTTCCAGTTCTGGCATACTTATTGTTAATCTTTCCCGGTTAATTGATTTTGAACGCACGAAAATAGTGAAATAATATGGAATAAAAGTCTTTTAAGAGATAGATTTATAAACAAAAAACTGTTTATAAAGGATTGCATAAAAAAGTACTTTTTTGATTATATTTGTAGTTTGTTATTTCAACGTTTACGTTTATTTTTTTTATCTTTGATAGAAGGAAGAAGGAGAAAAGGATCAATGAATTGTTGATCTTAAAAATGAGGTAATAAGGAGATTATTGTTATGGAAGGAAAATTTTCACAAAGGATAAAGGATGTGCTGAATTACAGCAAAGAGGAAGCCATCCGTCTGGGAAATGCCTATATCGGTACGGAACATTTGTTTTTAGGGATTTTACGCGACGGAGAAGGTTTGGCTGTGGATGTGCTGCTGGCTTTGGGGGTTGATCTTTTCGACCTGAAAAAAGCCATAGAGGGCAGTCTTCGCAATGACCGTCCACTGGAAATCAGCACGGCCGACAATATCCCGCTGTTACGTTCTTCGGAACGTGTATTGAAACTGGTATATCTTGAAGCCAGAGCACTTAAGAACGACGTGATTGACACCGGACATTTGTTGCTGGCCATATTAAAGGATGAGACTTCACTGGTGACGGTAAAGCTTCATGACCTGAATGTTGATTACGAGCTGGTGCGGGATGAGATCCTGGACAATCAGGCGGAGGCATCGGCTGATTTTCCCGGCGAAGAAGAAGAGGAAGAAGAATCGAAAGGCTTCAGGGGCAGTAAAGGCGGAGCTCCCTCCTCCTCCTCCCCGAAAAGCACCTCGGAAACGCCGGTGCTTGATAATTTCGGTATCGACCTGACACGGGCTGCCGAAGAAGACCGTCTTGACCCGATCGTAGGCCGGGACAAAGAGATAGAACGCCTGGCACAGATCTTAAGCCGCAGGAAAAAAAATAATCCCATTCTGATCGGGGAACCCGGTGTCGGGAAATCGGCGATTGTGGAAGGCCTGGCCCTGAGGATCGTCCAGCGGAAGGTGTCCCGCGTATTATTTGATAAGCGTGTGGTCACCCTCGATCTGGCATCCATCGTGGCCGGCACAAAATATCGCGGTCAGTTTGAGGAGCGTATGAAAGCCATCCTGAATGAGCTGTCCAAAAATTCCGATATCATATTGTTCATTGACGAGATACATACCATCGTAGGTGCCGGTGGAGCTACCGGTTCGCTGGATGCGGCCAATATGCTGAAACCGGCGCTGGCACGCGGAGATATACAGTGTATCGGCGCTACTACCCTGGATGAATACCGCCAGCATATCGAAAAAGACGGTGCCCTGGAGAGACGGTTCCAGAAAGTGATGGTGGAACCTACCACAATGGAAGAAACCATGCATATCCTCCGCAATATCAAGGAGAGATATGAAGATCATCACAATGTGATCTATACCGATGAAGCCCTGGAAGCCTGTGTGAAACTGACCAACAGATACATCACCGACAGACACCTGCCCGACAAGGCGATTGATGCTCTGGACGAAGCCGGTTCGAGGGTGCATATTACCAACATCGTGGTGCCCGACCGTATTGTGCAGATTGAGAAAGAACTGGAGCAAACCAAGAAAGAGAAGGTGCTGGCTGTTAAAAATCAGAACTTTGAGCGGGCGGCCAAATACAGAGACCAGGAAAAAATGTTACTGGACCAACTGGAGGTGGAAAAAGACAAGTGGGAAAAAGAGCTGTCGAAAAACCGTGAAATCGTGGATGAAGAAAAAGTGGCCGAAGTGGTTGCCATGATGACAGGTGTGCCCGTACAGCGGATTGCCCAGGCCGAAGGAATGCGCTTGTTGAAAATGCAGGAGGAACTGAAAGAGAAGATCATCGGACAGGATGAAGCAGTAGGAAAAGTGGTGAAATCCATTCAGCGGAACCGGGCCGGATTGAAAGATCCCAATAAACCGATCGGCACTTTTATCTTCCTGGGACCCACCGGCGTGGGGAAAACACAACTGGCCAAAGTACTGGCCCAGTATCTCTTCGACAGCGTGGAAAACCTGATCCGCATAGACATGAGCGAGTATATGGAGAAATTTTCCGTCTCCCGTCTCGTGGGGGCCCCTCCCGGATATGTGGGTTATGAAGAAGGGGGTCAGTTGACGGAAAAAGTCAGAAGAAGACCTTACTCGGTTGTGTTACTGGATGAGATTGAAAAAGCCCATCCGGATGTGTATCATATCTTGCTGCAGGTGCTCGACGAAGGGCAACTTACCGACAGCCTGGGACGCCGTGTGGATTTCCGGAATACCATCGTGATCATGACCTCTAATATCGGTACCCGTGAGCTGAAAGAATTCGGTCAGGGCGTGGGATTTACCACTTCTGCCAAGAAAGAGAGCCGGGATGCACATGCAAGAAGCGTGATTCAGAAAGCACTGAAAAAAACTTTCGCTCCTGAATTCCTGAACCGTGTGGATGATGTCGTGATGTTCAACTCGCTTGACAGGGATGATATCCTGAAGATCATTGATATTGAGCTGGAAGGATTGTATGAGCGGATCGATAATCTCGGATATAAATTTAAAATCTCTCCGGCAGCGAAGAACTTTATCGCCGAGAAAGGGTATGACATTCAATATGGTGCCCGTCCGTTGAAACGGGCCATCCAGAAATACCTGGAAGACCCGATGGCCGAGACCATCATTAAGTCGGATATCAAGGAGGGGGATGTCATCTCGGTGGGTTATGACAGCAAAAAAGAGCAGATTACCATTAAAGTCACAAAACCCAAAGAAGACAAAAAAGCATCTACGAAAGAAGAAACCGGCGGCGTAACTTAAGCATGCTGTTTCTCTGGTTTGCCGACCAGATCAAAGTTTTCAACCCGGGTGATATTTACGGAATAAAATTGCCCGGGTTTTATTTTTGTGTTTTCCCTTACAGGGATCAAGACTTCCTGATCCACCTCGGGAGAGTCGTACTGGGTGCGGCCTACCCAGAAGTCCTTTTCGCGGTAATCTATCAATACCTTGAAGGTCTTTCCCACTTTTTCCCCGTTCATCCGGGTAGCGATCTCTTCCTGCAGGTTCATAACCTCTTCTACGCGTTTCATTTTTTCTTTTTCCGGGATCTCATCTTTATAATGTATGCCGGCATAGGTACCCTCTTCATGGGAATATGGAAAAACGCCCAGTCTGTCAAAGCGGCTTTCCCGGATAAAATCAATCAGTTTATGAAAATCTTTTTCCGTTTCGCCGGGATGACCGACCAGGAAGGTAGTACGCAGGGCCAGGTCCGGGATTTCCTTTCGCAGGCGTTCAATCATTGTTCGGATCTGTTTTTCCGTATGTCCCCGGCGCATTTTTTTCAGGACAGGATCGGAGATATGCTGAAAAGGGATGTCCAGGTAATGGCAGATGTTTTTCTTCTCTTTCATCAGGGGGATGATCTTCCAGGGAAAAGAGGACGGATAGGCATAATGTAGCCGGATCCATTCGAGTCCACGAATCTCCGAAAGCTTTTCCAGAACTTCAGGCAGTCTCTGTTTTCCGTAAAGATCCCTGCCATATAAAGTGAGGTCCTGGGCAATCAGCATAATCTCCCTGACCCCTCTGGAGGCAAGCAGGCCCGCTTCGGCCAGGATATCCTCTACGGGTTTGGAGATATGGGGCCCCCGTATGGCCGGTATGCTGCAGAAAGCGCAGGTGCGATCGCATCCCTCCGAAACCTTTAAGTAAGCATAATGTGAGGGGGTGGTCAGAGAACGATGTGTCAGCAAATCCGGGTAAAACCTTCCTCCGGCTGTCTCCACGATTTCTTTCAGATCATGCACCCCGAAAAAATAATCTACCTCCGGAATACTGGTCTTCAGTTCTTCCCGGTATCTTTGTGAAAGGCATCCCATTACGATCAGTTGGTCAATGATACCCTTTTTGCGGGCTTCTGCAAAAGTCAGGATCATATCAATGGATTCTTCCTGGGCATCGCGGATAAACCCGCAGGTATTAATGATTACTGTGCCGCCGTCGAAAGTATGCGGGTCATGACCGGTTTGCAGACCGCTTTCCTGAAGTTGACGCAATAGAACTTCCGAATCAACGGTGTTTTTAGAACACCCTAGGGTGATGACGGAAACTTTTTTATTTTGCGGAACAGGCATGTGGAGTTATTGGGGCGGGTTGGAAGGGAAAAGAGAGGCCACAAATTCATCCTTGTCGAAAGGACGCAGGTCTTCCATTCCTTCGCCAATACCGATGTATTTAACAGGGATGTGAAACTGTCCCGATACGCCGATGACAACTCCGCCTTTGGCAGTACCGTCCAGTTTGGTGACGGTGATGGCGTTCACCTGTGTCACTTCGGTAAACTGACGGGCCTGTTCAAAGGCATTCTGGCCGGTAGAACCATCCAGTACCAGCAATATTTCGTGCGGTGCTTCGGGGATTACTTTCTGCATAACCCGTTTTATTTTCCCCAGTTCATTCATCAGGTTTACCTTGTTGTGCAGGCGGCCGGCGGTATCTATGATTACCACATCCGCCTGGCGGGCTTTGGCGGCCTGCAGCGTGTCGAATACCACGGAGGCAGGGTCAGAGCCCATCTGCTGTTTTATCAAAGGCACATCCACCCTGTCGGCCCATACCTGAAGCTGATCTATGGCAGCGGCACGGAATGTATCGGCAGCGCCCAGCATAACCTGATATCCTTTTTTCTTATACTGATAAGCCAGTTTGGCAATGGTGGTGGTCTTCCCCACCCCGTTCACTCCTACAACCATAATTACATATGGACGAGGCAATTCTTCAAGGCTGAAGCCTGTACCCTCGGCAGCCGGCTGTTCGGCGAGCAGAGCGGCGATCTCTTCCCGTAAAATACGGTTCAGCTCGGCGGTTCCGAGATATTTATCACGGGACACCCGTTTTTCGATCCGTTCAATAATCTGAAGGGTCGTATCCACCCCCACATCTGAAGTAATTAGGATTTCTTCCAGGTTATCCAATACTTCGTCATCTACTTTGGATTTGCCGGCAACCGCCCTGGACAGTTTCTTTAAAACACTTTCTTTGGTTTTTTCAAGACCTTTGTCCAGGCTCTTTGGGGCAGATTCTTCCGCCCCTGGAGTGCGTATCTCCTTTTCCTCCTTCTTTTTTGAAAACAGTCCCATGTCTGATCCGGTATTTATTCTGCGAAGATAATAATTTGTACAGATGCACGACCGTGCATCCCGGTATAAAATAGGTTGATACCATATAAAAAAAGCCTCCTCTTGGGAAGGAAGCTTTTTATAAACGAGTATAATGTCTTATTTTTTAGAGAAGAAATCTTTCACATGTTCTTTGTTAATGATTTCTTCGCGAAAGGTATAGGCGCCTGTTTTCGGGGATTTTACAAAGCGTATGGCTTTGGTATAAGAACGGCCTTCTCCTGTTTTCAGTGTCGCAACAACTTTTTTTGCCATGATCGTGTTATTTTATCTCCCGGTGAAGGGTATAGCGTTTCAAAATAGGATTATACTTTTTCAGTTCGAGTCTTTCCGGAGTATTTTTCCGGTTCTTGGTTGTGATATACCGTGAAGTCCCGGGCATACCGCTTTCTTTGTGTTCGGTACATTCCAGGATCACCTGTATTCTGTTTCCTTTCCTAGCCATGATCTTATCAATTAATACGTTTCAATATAACCTTTTTCTTTGGCTTCCCGCAATGCAGGACCCAGTCCTTTTTTGTTGATTGTGCGCAGTCCGGCAGCAGACACCTTCAGGGTGATCCACCGGTCTTCTTCTTCAAGGTAGAATTTTTTAACAAAAAGATTGGGATAGAACTTTCTTCTGGTCCTGCGTTTTGAGTGTGAAACATTGTTTCCCGAAACCACCTTTTTCCCTGTTATTTGACAAACTCTCGACATCTTTCTCGGTGTTGAAATTTAATGCGTTTTAAAAGTGAGCGCAAAATACGGTAAATTTCCTGAAAAAATCAAATAAAAGAGAAAGATTTTAATGAAAAGATTCATTCAGCAGTACTTTTCTTAACATATTCAGTGATGTATAGGCTGCCCGGGTAATATTTTCCATGCGGGTAAAGCCGAAAATAAATTTTTGGGCAACTGTTTTTTCCGGTGCTTTTACAGAGATCCAGACAGTGCCCACCGGTTTTTCAGGGGTGCCGCCTGTGGGGCCGGCAATGCCGGAAATAGCGATCGCATAATCCGTTTTGAGCCGGGTACTGACCCCTTCGGCCATTTGTTCCACCACCTCGCGGCTCACGGCCCCGTGGGTGATGATCTCTTTTTCCGGTACACCCAACTCCCCGGTCTTAACCTCATTGGCATAAGAGACCACCGATCCTTTGTAGTAATCCGACGCTCCCGGTACCTTAGTGATCAGATGGGATACCATGCCTCCCGTACAACTTTCTGCTGTAGAAAGGGTTTTTCCATTTTTTCGAAGAAGTTCTCCGATGATCTGTTCCAGGGTGTCTTCGTTTTTTCCGTACACATACTCCCCGACGCGTTCCATCATTTCTTTTTCCAGGCGATCCAGTAATAATGTCAGCTCTTCGCGATTATCGCCCTTTGCTGTCAGGCGAAGCCGTACCCTGCCGGCTGAAGGCAGGTAAGCCAGTTTCACATTAGAAGGCAGGTTCTTTTCAAAGTCTTCCAGCAGTCCTGCAAGATGAGCCTCAAAGGTTCCATAAGTAAGTAATGTCCTGTGTAATATAGCAGGTAACCTGTACTTATCCTTTAGGCCGGGGATTACATACTTCACCATGATTCCTTTCATCTCTACCGGCACACCCGGCATGGAAACCAGGACTTTACCGTTGGTTTCGAACCACATCCCCGGGGCGGTTCCCCACTCGTTGACAAAGGCCTGGCATTTATCCGGAACATAAGCCTGTCCCCTGATCAGGTCATTTAACCGGATATTTCTTTCTTCCAGCCTTTTGCGGACCGAGGCCAGTACCTTGTCGTTGAGAACCAGCTCAGAATGAAAAAATTCAGCCAGTGTTTTTTTTGTAATATCATCGCTGGTAGGCCCCAGGCCACCGGTCATCAGAACAATATCCACACGGTCCAGTGCAGCCTGAACTGTTTTCAGGATATGCTCCCGGTTGTCGGATATGGTAGTGATCTGATAAACGGAGATCCCTGCATCATTCAGTTTCTCTGCCATCCAGGCCGAATTGGTATCTACGATCTGACCGATGAGTATCTCATCACCGATGGTTATGATTTCAGTTTTTATTTCCATATTCAGGTTGCTTTAACGGAGGACAAAGATAACCTGAAACAGGATTGATTATACCTTTCCCGGGGAATTCCGTATTATTTTTTCAGAAATTTATTGGCAAAAAGCAGGAATTGCTGCCAGTCATAAGATGTAACGTCGTGCATGCCGGGGCGTATGTGGAAGCCGATGGTCCCCATGACAGGTTTTCCCGGAATCATTTCCGCATGATCCGGCAGCCCTGTTTTTCCCAGGAGCCTGTAAACGGGTGTTGCGTACCGGGCAGCCAGAAACATTCCTTTCGGGTCGGCCCACCGGTCTTCAACGGCTGCGGTGATATAAACGGGGCGTGGCGCTATCAGGGCAATCAACTCATGCTGGTCAACCGGCAGAGCATCTTCATGATCATTGTACATTTTGAAATTGGCACAGAACCAATGCGGGAAAGAAGTATTGATTCTTTCAACGGTTTCTCCGTATTGCCGGCGTGAAAGAGCTGCCCCTCCGCATCCTGACATATTTGAAATTGCCATGGCAAAGCGCTGATCTTCGGCAGCTGCCCACAGTGCTGTTTTCCCCAGGCGAGAGTGCCCCATTACCGCAACACGCCCGGCGTCTATGTCAGGGTCTGTTTCGAGGTAATCCAGAGCGCGACTAAGTCCCCAGGCCCAGGCAGCTATAGCCCCCCATTCGTCAGGAGCCGGCCTTTGTTGTCCCGGTTTATAGAACAGGGGTTGCACCCCGTTCTGAAAACCGTCATCGAAATCGGGGTCGATATCGTTATAACAGGCTGTTACCAGTGCGTAACCACTTGCAAGGATCTTTTTTACCGGCCAGCGGGAGGCCCGGACACCCCGCGAGGCTCCCGTCGCCCGGTGGTCATATATACCGAAGTCCGGGTTGTTCCTGACCCATGACCGGCAAAGGAAAATACCCGTATCTTTGCAAACGGTCTGGTTCCCGTAGAAATTCAGACCCAGAAAAGCGGGTAATGGTTTTTTTGAACTGTTCGGGATATAGATCAGCAGGTCCATTTTAGGGCCACTGTCATTCCCTGTGAACAGGACCGTAACCTGTTTACGTATGGCCAGGCCGTCCAGGGCCTTCCGGGAAATTTCACGGACCCGGAACGTGATGTGTTGTAATTTTCCCGGCACCTTGCCATAAACATTCTCATCGAAGATTTTCAGAATCGCGGATCTCCGTTGTTTCCACCATTGTGCCGGTGTAGTCACTTTTACTCCATTCTCCATTACCAGAGGATCCGGCAAGGTGTATGCGGGAACTTTTGACTCGTCATAGTTTATCTGCTGAGCCAAAAGTAAATTGTCTCCCCACAAAAGAAGCACACCAAATAGTATATAGAAAAATGTTTTTACCATTCCGGGGGCCAATCAGAGAGACCCTTGTAAAACATCAGGTCTTTATAATAGGGTTTGGCCTTATTTTCAATGGCCAGCATTTCATCAGCCGTCAATGGACTGAATTCCCTGGCGATGCGGATATTTTCTTCCAGTTCACTGATTTTGTCAATGCCTACAATAACGGTACTGACAGGGAGGGTCATTACGTATTCCATGGCTTCTTTCATGGTAAGGATCCCTCCGTGAGAAAATATCCGGTCGCGGGCCGGTATTTTCATACCCACGATTCCCATTTTCTTTTCCACTGCAACCGGCAGCAGTTTCTCTATGAATGAATCATATTGCTTGTCTGCCGCATTGATTGCCATCAGAATATTATCGAATGAATAGCGGCTGATCAGGTCCTTCAATACATCGGGATCTTCGTGTCCGGTGCATCCTATAAAGCGAACCATTTTTTCTTCTTTTGCTTTTTCCATGGCTTTTATCACCCCGTCTTTAGCAAAGAATTTATCCAGTTGATCCTTTTCCCTTTTTTTGACGTTGTGTACCTGCCACAGATCCAGGTGGTCTGTCTGTAAGTTTTTCAGGGTTTTTTCCAACAAGCGCATGGAACCGTCGTAGCTTCGGTCGTGTGTTTTGGAAGCCAGAAAGACTTCTTCACGTCTGTATTTCATGACCCTGCCGATATTTCTTTCACTGGTGCCCATCGCCTGGCTTCTGGTTAAAGTTCCGGTGGCACGGCCATAAGCGGCTGCAGTATCAATATAGTTAATGCCCAGGTCAATGGCTTTGTTGACGATTTCTTCGGCCAGTTTTTCTTTACCGGGGGTTTCTATGGTTGCCTGTCCTCCCAGGCTGTATATGCCCACCATATGACCTGTTTTCCCCAGAGGCCTGCGGGGCAGGTTTCCTTCGGCAGCCACAGCGGCCAGTAATTCCGAAGGTTTTACGTAAGATATCAATCCTGCCGTAACGGCAGATGCGATGATTTTTTTCAGAAAATCACGCCGGCTTTTGTACTCATTTGTTTTCATACTTTATAAATTTTTATTTCATACATTCTAAATAACTTAAAAACTTACGCACACATAGAACTGACCGGGCAAGTTTTTATGTTTACTAAGCTTACAATCATCCCCGGTTGGTATATTGCCGGATATTGAAAATGAATGCTCATTCCGGTGGGCGAATAATTTTCCGGGACCAGTACTTGTAAAAATCAGTGACAATAAAAATAAGGAAAAATCCTTAAATATTCATTAGAATTAAAAGAAACCCCTCATTCTTTTTTCTTCTTTGGATGAATATTTTACTTTTGGAAGCTGAAAAATTGAGGATAATGAAACAGAATCTGTTCCTTGTTCTGGTTACGATATTTTTGGTATTTACGGGCAGTCAAGTTGTTCTATCACAGGAAACGGTAGCCAAGCCCCTTTTGAAAGCAGGGAAATATACCGGGGGGCTTCATTTCGACGGAAGGGTGAATGAAGCTTGCTGGAAAGGGATCGATTCCATTCCCAATCTGGTCATGGTAGAGCCTTCGGAAGGGACTACACCGACTTTTCCCACGGTGGTAAGAGTAATGGCTGACGACAAGGAGATTTTCCTGGGTATTATCTGCTATGACAATCAGCCGGACAAGATCGTGAGTTTTTCCAAAGCCAGGGATTCTTATCTCCGGGGAGAAGATTATGTGAAATTTGTTTTTGATACCTACCAGGATGGACGCACCGGTTATATTTTTGCGGTAAATCCCGGCGGAGCGCGTTATGACGCTTTGTCTGAACGTCACGGGGAAGATGAAGACCTGAACTGGGACGGGATATGGGATGCCAAAACCTTCCGGGGTAAAAATTTCTGGTCTGTGGAGATACGCATCCCCGTGCGGTCCATGACCTTCGGAAAAGATCTGAACACCTGGGGGTTCAATATAGAAAGGAGAATCCAGCGGTTACAGGAAACCGATCGCTGGAGTGGTGCAAAAATGGATTATAATGTAGCACAGGTATATGTGGCGGGCTTACTGGAGGATCTGCCCCGCTTTAACCTGGGGCTGGGGATGACCATCAAGCCGTCGGTGGTAGGCGATATGTCCCGTTCGGCAGGAGAAGAAGCAGGATATAATCTGAAACCGAGCCTGGACGTGATCCAGCGCATTACGCCGGAGATCACGGGCCAGTTGACGATGAATACCGATTTTGCGGAGACGGAAGTGGATACACGACGTACCAACCTGACACGTTTCTCCCTCTTTTTTCCCGAAAAACGTCAGTTTTTCCTGGAAGGAGCAGACATTTATTCTTTCGGTCTGGGATTATCGCCCCACAGCCTCCTGCCATTTAACAGCCGGCGTATCGGTTTGTATCAGGGCCGCGAAGTGCCTTTGGTGGCCGGAGGCAAGATCAACGGAAAAGTGAATAAAACCAATTTCGGGGCGCTGGTAACCCATACGGGTAAGCTGGATACTACCCTCTCTCCCACCAATATGGGGGTGGTCAGGGTGAAGCAAAACATATTTAAAGAATCCACCGTTGGATTTATCTCCACCCTGGGTGATCCGGCGGGACGCAGCGGCAGCGCCATGGCCGGTGTGGATTTCACTTATCAGACTAGTCATTTTAAGGGGAATAAGAACCTTAAAGCAGGGGTATGGGGCATGTATAACTGGCGGGAGGACCTTACCGGTGACCGCTCGGCTTATGGGGCATCCTTTGATTTCCCCAATGATAAATGGGATATCTTTGCTTCCTATAAATATATTGGCGGACAGTTTAACCCCTCCCTGGGTTTTGTGCCGCGCCGGGGCGTTAAAATGTATTCCCTCTCGATAGATTACATGCCACGGCCTGAGAAGATCAAGTTTATCCGTCAGTTTTTCTTCGAATCCTATTATTCCCTGGTGACAGATATCGGCAATCATTGGGAGAGCTATACCGTATTTACCGCACCTTTTCATTTCCGGCTGGAGAGCGGGGACCGTTTTGAGTTCAATATCAAGCCGGCCGGCGAGAATCTGAAAGAACCCTTTGAGATATCTCCCGGTGTGATCATTCCCGAAGGCGGATATAACTGGGTTCGTTCCCGTCTGGAATTGCAGACGGCTACCAAGCGGCCGGTAAACGGACAGGCTACCTGGTGGTTCGGGGGTTTTTACGGAGGATGGCTCGACCAGATCGAGCTGCAGATGTTCCTGCGGCCGTTCCGCTGGATGATCATAGAACTAAATTATGAAAGGAATATCGCCTCACTGCCCTATGGCGATTTTGACCAGAGTCTCTTCGGCGGAAGACTGCAACTAAACTTTTCTTCGGATATGCAACTCAGCTCCTACATACAGTATGATAATATGAGCGGATCGATCGGAGCCAACACCCGTTTTCGCTGGACTTTTGCTCCCAAAGGGGATATTTTCATCGTCTATAACCACAACATGGCGAGAAATATCGAAGACCGTTTTACCTATGAGTCCAATCAATTGATCTTCAAACTGACCTATAGCTTCTGGTTATAAGAAAATCCCTGAATCGGATTGTCCTTTACGTTTTGGTTAGGTGGACCAGTGAAATCATCCCGTCCGGGAATAACTCCGGAATGAGGAATTAGCACCCTGGCTTCAGAATTATTATCACGCCGGCTATGATAAGCAGGAATAGAAAAGCCCCGGCCAGCAAAGAATAACGAAGGGTTTTGCTCATGCCCTCCCCAGTGACCCTGTCCTCCTGCTTATTTACTGTTGTGCCCAATTTCTGATCCAGATTTATCACCCGGGGGGCAAAAGAGGGATCTGCGGTACCGGTTTCCAGAGGTTCTTTAGAGAGGATCCTTTCCATCTCAGTGGTAGTCATGGGATTATCCACATCAAAGCCCAGCATATCCGCCACATCCTGTCGCATTCGATTATCCCAATAGAGAGGAATGGCCCGTTTCAGCAATGGACTGAGATCGATGCCGCACTCACAATCGGTCCCCAGCATTACCAATTGTTCAAGCAGGTGATCCACCGTTATCTCCTCCCCCACCAACGGTTCTCCCACCAGACGTCCCCGGCCGTACAGGATCATGATTACCGGAGACGGAGTATCGGGATCCAGCCCCAGGGACGTAAAGATGAGAGATTCCTCCGGCCGTTTCTCCGCCGGAATATAGATTTTCATAATCTCTTCAGATACTTCCTTATCCAGCGTAGGAGCTATTTTCCGGAACTGCTCAAGGGTTTTTTCCACACGCGCATTGATCCGCCCGTTGTCTTTTTCACAAAAACAAACCATGAATGCAAACACATTACCGATCTGTTGGGAAAGGATCTGCTGCAAAGGGGAAAAGAGTGTCTGTTGGTAAAATCCACGGACCTCCTCCGGTGTGCTTATCCCCTGTTTTCCCAAAACCCTGCCACGACTGTTTTGTATCTGTATTTCAGGGGTATGCCCTGGGTTATGGGTCAACCGGTACCGGATGTTGGCATCGGCCGAGTAAACTTCTCCCAGATTCCTGAATGTTTTGACTACCTGCAGGTATTGCAGGGTATCGGTCTCCAGATAGAGCAGATACGCTTCCAGGTTCAACGGACTGTATCCTATATCACGAATGGTATAACGACAAGCGATGGAAGGAAAGGTGATAAAGAAAAAACTTATCAAAATCATCCCATAACTTACTTCGCGTTTTATCGAACTCATAAAATTATTTTTTTCACCTGGAAACTCCTGTCATTCTCACGATGTAAAACTACCAACCCCTTATTACCGGATTTTCAGGAACCGGATCATTTCCTCTGTAAGCCGGATTGTTTGTTTTTCATTAAAAACGGATGTGCTTTCTCCATTGCCGGATGCTCCGTTAACCCCCTCGCTTTTGAGTGAATAATTCAGATCGAATATTATACATTGTCCGGAGGTGGGTAGCGTGAATGTATATACACGGTTTTTATAGATGGTTCCTGCCGCTCCTTCCGAGACTTCCATAACCGTACAGGAGAATATCCCTACTTCCTTCCTGGAGAGGGTCAGGTACTCCGTATCTTCAGGTATTCGGATACATGTTGAAGTATCTGTGCCGGGTTTGACAATATAAACATCCAGGCGGGTACGGTTTGCAGAAAACACAGGATGAAGCGGGGCTTCTCCTTCCTTCCAGGGTAAGATCTGCAGGCCCAAAGGCCTTATCTTCACAGAAGTGGTAATGGTATCCAGCTTCCATGAGCCCGGATAGGTAAGGCATATTCCGGCCTGCTTATAGTTGTAATGCTTCCAGCTCATCTGCGGATTGTGCTGTTTCCCGGCCGGGTGGCTGCTGAAAAATTCTTCAGCCAGCTTTCGGGTCCGGTTTTCCAGAAGAGGAATGTCCCGGCGGTATTTCTTCGTTCCGAAAATATATTTCTGAACTTCCGGAGGGAACAGCGTACGAACATCCCTGGAATAATCCGCACCTTCTCCCGGGAAATCATGACCCGTGATGATCCTTTTCCCCTGTGGATAAGAAAAGGAAAGCCGTAGCGGCATACTTACCGCATTCTTACGGGTAAGTTTGCCGGAGGAGCGTACAAAACAGGCCTTGTAAACCCAGAGATAAATATACCCGGGCTGCTCCTCGTCCGATTTACCAAGAAATTTGAAGGTAGCGAAAGTCTTTCCCGGGCATGCCGGCATCGGCATGAATCGGGTTACCAGCCAGGTGCGTATCTGTTGCCGGAGGGTGTCGGGTACCCTTTCCGTTTGTCCCGCCAGCGCCGGTCCGGCAAACAAAAGCACCGATACCTGCATCAGAAACAGAATCTTTTTCATGGTTGCCTTTTTACATTACGGAAATCTTTATTAAAAAGACGAAACATAAAATTACTATGTTTAATGGAACAAAACAACCCCGGGTACTTTTTCCTTTCCGAAAGAGGGTCCTTCCCATTTCAGAGAAAGGGCAACACTCGTCACCGTCTGGAAAAACTCTATCCTAACAGGGTGCAATCCTGCCTGCAGTGGGATCTGCCCCATCTTCTCACGGATGCAGACCGGTCTATCGTTATTTTCTCAATATTACCGACACTCAGAACAGGAGCTGTTTCATAAAATTCTTTCTGCATGATCCGGTGTCCGGTCACGCTCACCTCTTCGATCCGTTTGGTTTCCTTTTTCAGATAGATATGCAGAATGGTATTCTTGGTTTTGGTTACCAGGATATTTTGTTTTTCAGTTTTGTAGCCTATCCGTGAAAAGGATAGCGTATAGGTTCCGGGCAGCACATTCCGGATGACAAACTGTCCGTTTTTATCGGTGACCGCACCCTGTTTCGGTGGCAGTAACAGAACATTCACATCCTCCAGAGGGATTCGTGTTGATTTGTCCAGTACGGTCCCGCTGACAATCTGTTGTGCCCCGGCGTACCGGATCATAGCAGAAAAGAGGATACAAAGAAATAAACAGGAAAAAGAAAATCGTTTCATACCCCGTATTTAATTACGGAAAACAAAGATAAGATTTTTTTAAGTGTGGGGTGTGTCTGCCCTGATGACACGTAATTGTCAACTTTGATAACACTTAACCTCAGGTATAAATATCAGGAACCTGTGCAAGCAGATAGGGAAAGCGTAGCGATAATTCTCTTTTTTTGTATTTGGTTTGTCTTTTTACAATGATAATTATATTTTTGTGATCCGTTTTCGCCTCCTTAGCTCAGCTGGTAGAGCGGCTCACTCGTAATGAGCAGGTCGTCGGTTCAAGTCCGATGGGAGGCTCAGAGGAAGGATGAATGTTGATCGTTGAACGATGAACGAGGTACTTTGAATTAAAAACCAGGAATTATTATTGCGGGAGTAGCTCAGTGGTAGAGCATCAGCTTCCCAAGCTGAGGGTCGCGGGTTCGATCCCCGTTTCCCGCTCAAGTGAATAAAAAAAGAGGACGTACGGGCCTCTTTTTTTTATGAGATCCCTGGTTTCATCACCCCCAGATGCTTAAGCCGCTCCAGCAGTGGCGGGTGTGAATAGTGAAAAAATACATAAGCCGGATGCGGTGTAAGGTTGCTTAGATTTTTTACCGATAGTTTGATCAGTGCCGAGCCCAGTTTCCGGGCATCGCTGTGGGCGGCGGCAAAAGCATCCGCCTGGAACTCGTGGCTGCGCGACAAAATGGCCGAACCCAGCCCAAGGATGGTGGATACGGGTGAGAAAATGATCCCGAAAGCGATCAGGCCCAGATGAAAAGAAGGCTGATCTGCTCCCAGGGCCTGTGAAAGCTGAGGACTGTCCACAAAAAGGGAAAAGAGCCAGAGGGTCAGCCCGGTCTGCAGGACAGAAAGTATAATGCCGATACGTGTGTGCTTTTTCTTGTAGTGACCGATCTCATGAGCCAGGACAGCTACGATCTCATCCGTTTCCAGATCGTTGATGAGCGTGTCATACAGGACAATTCTTTTTTTCTTTCCCAGTCCGCTGAAATACGCATTGGCTTTGGTGGAACGTTTGGAGCCATCGATCACGTAGACATTGTCCAGCGTGAAACCGGAACGCCGGCAAAGTTCGGAGATCGCCTGTTTCAGATCTCCTTCTTCCAGCGGTGTCTGCTTATTGAACAAGGGGACGATGAGCGAAGAATAAAACATAGTGAGGAAAATCATAAAACCAGCAGCCAGCGCCCAGGCCCATATCCAGAATGATTTTCCGGTAAGCTGGTAAAACCAGATCACCAGGGCCAGCAGCCCTCCCCCGATGAGAACTGTCAGCAACCAGCCTTTGAGCTTATCGGAGACAAAGGTTTTCAAGGTTGTTTTGTTGAACCCGAATTTTTCTTCTATTACGAAGGTGTCATACAGGGAGAAAGGGGTCATGATCAAATCAAATGCTAGACCCAGCAAACCGAAAAATACCAGGGCCACGATGATCTCGTTCTCTCCGAAATGGCGGGCTAACTGATCAACCCAGGCAAAGCCCCCGAAGAAAAGCATCATCAGGATCAGTAAAAATGATAAGGTTGAGGAGAAAAGACCCAGTTTAAGGTTGGCTTTATAGTATTGTTGTGACTTGCGGTATTTGTTTTCATCATAGATCCCTTTCAGGACCTCCGGGAGTTCGGGGCTCCAGGCTTTGGTGTTCAGATATTCCAGAAAGCGTTCCAGCAGAAAATCAAAAACAATAACCGCCAGGAGAATATAAAAAATAGTGTTGTACATAGTAAAACGGATTATAATAAGGAGGCAAAAATAGCAACTTCCTGTCAAATCCGGTTATTCCGAAGTCTTCAGATTCATTTTTTTATAATCCTTCAGCCTTTCACGTATGATATCCAGGTAATTCCGGGTGACGGGGCTGCCATACAGTTCGAGGGATCGTTTCAGCCACGATTCGGCCAGATCCAGTTTATCGTTGATTTCGCTTGCCAGGGCCATATTAAAGGCTGCATAGGCAGCTTTTTTCTTATTTTTGGAGAGCGTTATGTCCCGCCATATTGCCGCGGCATCCATCCACTGGTTTTTTTTCGCCAGGTCTTCCGCCTCCTTCATTTTCTGATCCAGAGTATTGATAAAGTAAATACGGGACACTTCATCCCAGATGGGAAAGATATGATAGGCATGTTGTTGTCCGGCCTGGTATGCCAGGTCTGCAATGGCCTCCCTGACATTGGGAAGGTTGGCAAATGCTTCGCGGTAAGAACGTCCTGCACCGTTCAGATTAAGAACATTCGTATGGTTCGTGGTATCGATCGGCAGGGGGTTGTTTGCCTGGTAGATAAACCAATCGGCTTTTACCAGGAGATCTACGTTGATAACGGTAAGCCAGGCTCCGTCCAACTCCTCCGGGTTATCACTATACACAAATTCATGCGTGCGGTATATTGAATCCGAAAAGATCATTATTGCCAGGTCCACTCCTATCGTAGCCTTATCGTTTTTAAACATCTTTTCCCTTTCCGGGAAGGATATTATACCGGGTTTGCGATTGATGGAAACCGAATCCACAAAGACAGAATCAAAAAACACATTCTTCACCCAGGGAGAGCCGTAGGCAACGTCAGCAAATCCGTAAAGCGCTTTCCATTGGAGGGCATTATACATTTTTGAGGGCATCTTCAGGTCATTGAAGTGCAGGGTATCCTGCAGGGAAGTATCCCGTAACATCCGGTTGATCAGTACCAGATTTTCGGGGGTATTGAAGACGATCCTATCAGGGGGATGCAATACCTGTATGGTAATTTTTTTTGTGCTGTAACAGCCGGTCAGCATCATCAGGAAAATGCCGCACATCAATATAAAAAAAGCAATTCTTTTCATCTGGCCGTCAAAGAGGTTTCTTTAGTCTCTTGTTCTATCAGGTTTCTGTAGCGGATCATCCCCGCACCGGGAAACAGGCTGACCGCTTCATCCATTAAATGCAGTGCTTTCATGCGATTTCCTCTCATTTCTTCTACCAAAGCCAGATTATATAGGAGCCGGGCTTTGTTTTTTCTCTTTACATTTTGGTCCGACAGAGCAGCTTCCCATGACTTTTGTGCCAGGCTCCACTGTCTGAATTTTACCTGTTTTTTCGTTTTATGCAAGAGTCTGTTTCCTCCTCCGTAATAATGCCGTACTTCTGTCCGGTAGGATGGCAGGATGTACTCCGCAAAACTTCTCCCGGCAAGATAAGCTGCATCATCCGTTGCGACCTCCGGGGAAGGAAGTTTTCTTTCTACCTCTTCTCTTGTCGAACCATCCATTTCATATACGGCTGAGTCGGTTAATTGTTTTTCAAAAATAGATTGTTTTCCCAAACAATCATAAATTCTCCAGCTTATTTTGGCATAAGCGGTCAAACGCACTTGCTGCATAATGACAGGCTGAACATTGTAAAGTTTTGTTTTTGACCATATTTTGTTTTGTTTTTCCCGGACATAACGTTTGTATGTCGAATAACGTTTTTTCGTCTGATAAGAAAAAGATTCCAGCGATATCAATACCCGGGGGCACTTATGAGGTTTACATAGAAAGACCAATGCGCTGCTGTCAAGAGAGGGAGGGAAATGATCTCCGTGAAATTTAAGGGTATCAACCCAGTTGACAATGCCGGCTGTCACCGGTGATTCTTTTTCTTTCGTCCTGTCCTGAAAACCAGCTATTGCCTGCTGTGTCGCCTGCACCCAATACGCTTCTCCCTCTATTTGAGTACGGTTATTTTTATTCTGATAAGTCTTCCATTCAAGGGAGGGGAATCTTGCCACAAACAGAATGGTATCAATGGAATCCAGTATCCTTACCGGGGGTGGTTCATAGATATCCACGACGATCTCCCCGGGAGAGATACAGGAAGAAAGACCTGCAGCCAGGACAAGAAACATAAGCATAATCCTCCGGAAGCGCATACTACTTTGTCTTTTATGAATGGAAAAAGATACAAAAAATATGAACAGGAGAAGAAAAAAAATCCGTAACACAAAAGGTACGGATTTCATGTACTCCAAAGGGGGCTCGTTATATGGTTCAGGTATTCATGCCGCCACAAACGTTGATGACCTGTCCGCTGACATACGATGACAGATCGGAAGCAAGGAACAGGGCCGTATTGGCTACATCTTCAGGCAGTCCGGCACGTCGCAGGGGGATCTGTTGGATCCAGGCTTTCCGCACATCTTCCGGCAGCTTTTTGGTCATTTCCGTATCTATAAATCCGGGGGCGATGGCATTGCAACGGATGCCTCTCGAGCCAACTTCCTTGGCCACCGATTTGGTAAAGCCGATGATGCCTGCTTTGGAAGCGGAATAATTGGCCTGGCCCGCATTCCCGCTGACTCCTACCACCGAGCTCATGCTGATGATCGTGCCGCTGCGTTGTTTCAGCATATAAGGCTGTACGGCCTTGGTAAAGTTAAAGACGGACTTCAGGTTGACTTTGATCACCAGGTCCCACTGTTCTTCGGTCATCCGCATCAGCAAGGTGTCGCGGGTGATCCCTGCATTGTTCACCAGGATATCTATTTTCCCGAAATCTTCTGCGATGGCTTTGACCACCTGACCGGTTTGGGAGTAGTCGCTGGCGTCGGAAGCATAGGCTTTGGCCTTGACACCGTATGATTCGATCGTTTTAACCGTATCTTCGGCATTGTCATCCACGGCCAGATCGGTGATGGCTACGTTGGCTCCTTCCCGGGCAAATCGAATGGCAATGGCACGCCCTATACCCCGGGCAGCTCCGGTAACTATTGCTGTTTTTCCTTTTAACAAATCCATGGTTATACATTTTTGATTGAGGAAGCAAAATAAACAAGTATTTTCGAATATGGAAATTTATTCCCCGAATTTTCATGGTTCGCGCAAACCCTATCGCCAGACAAATACGTATGGTTATTCAGCGATTCTCACGGATCGTTGTACAATATATTTCACTCACCATTTTTTTTCTGCCCAAGGATGGCAAGCCTCTGAGAACAGGGGGTTACGCTATTAAGATTTTCCGGTCAGCTTTCCGGCAATTACCGGCAGCACCTCCCCTGCTTTACCCCGGATATACACATCCGTGATCGAATGGGTGAAATTTGAAACGCCGGGGTTGATCTCAATGATTCTGGCCCCGTTTTGTTTGGCCATTTGCGGGATCAGAGAGGCCGGCATAATTTCCCCGGTTGTACCGACCAGTAGAAAAACATCTGCGGTGCTTGCTTCTTCTTCCGCTTTGGTTGCTGCCAGCGCGGGGATCGCTTCGCCGAAGAAAACAAAATCCGGTTTCAGCACTTCTCCGTCGTTTTTACAACGGGGCGGCAGGGTTGATAGGTCCATCTCTATGGGATGATAAACGGCCCCGCATTTGGGACAGAGCAGTCGCTGTGAATTCCCGTGGTATTCATAGACCTTCTTACTGCCGGCTTCCTGGTGGAGATTATCGATATTCTGTGTGATGACCGCAGCCAACCGGCCTTGTTTTTCCATTTCCGCCAGTGCAAAATGAGCGGGATTCGGCTTTGCCTTCCCGAAAAAATCGTAAAAGATTTCACGGATCACCTTCCATGCTTCTGCAGGATGCGTATGGAAATACCCGATATCCAAGACGATGGGATCGTACTTACTCCACAGTCCGTTTTCGCCTCTGAAAGGAGGGATCCCGCTTTCCACGGAAATACCCGCTCCGGTAAAAGCGGTGGTGTGAGAAGACTGTTTCAGTATTTGGACGGCTTCTTCCAGGGGTTCCACGACTGCAGGGCTATAACATACCGGTTATTTTAGCAGTCTGGCTATGGTCTCGCCTATATGAGCGGGAGATTCTACCACATGGATGCCGCATTCGGCCATAATCTTCATCTTGGCAGCAGCAGTATCTGCCTTTCCCCCGATGATGGCTCCGGCATGCCCCATTCTTCTTCCCTTGGGAGCGGTCTGTCCCGCAATAAATCCCACGACCGGTTTTGTGCCATATTCCCTGATCCAGTAAGCAGCATCCGCTTCCATACTTCCGCCGATTTCTCCGATCATGACAATCCCTTCAGTATCCGGGTCCTCCATAAACAGTTTGATAGCATCCAGGGTGGATGTTCCGATGATCGGATCCCCCCCGATACCGATGGCTGTGGTCTGTCCCAGGCCGGCTTTGGTAACCTGGTCAACCGCTTCATAGGTAAGGGTCCCTGAACGTGAGACAACCCCTACGGGGCCTTTCTTGAAGATAAAGCCGGGCATGATGCCGATCTTGGCTTCCTCGGCTGTGATAATCCCCGGGCAGTTGGGACCTATCAAACGGGTTTCATGATCTTCCAGATATTCTTTTACCTTCACCATATCCTGTGTAGGAATCCCTTCGGTAATGGCAACGGCTACTTTTACCCCGGCGTCGGCAGCTTCCATAATGGCGTCGGCAGCAAAAGGCGGCGGTACAAAGATGATAGATACATCGGCACCGGTCTCCTCAACAGCTTCTTTCACCGTATTGAAAACAGGCCTGTCCAGGTGATGCTGTCCTCCTTTGCCCGGGGTTACCCCCCCGACCACCTGCGTGCCGTATTCGATCATTTGCCGGGCATGAAAGGTGCCCTCACTGCCTGTGAATCCCTGCACCAGGACTCTTGATTCTTTGTTTACCAGAATACTCATTCTTTGAAAATTAATTTTTATTAGTAGTGTTTTTCAGGGTACCAAAAGTATATGTTTTATCTCTCTTATCAAAAAGATAAAATATGTTATAGATTACTTCCTTTTTTTAGGAGCACGATACCCTTTTGCTTTGGCTGCCTCTTCCATGCGCTGTTGCCATTTGGATTTTTTTACGGGGGCATTCTTGTTCTCCTTTAGTTTTTTCAGGATCTCTTCATCTTTCACAAAAGATTTGGCAAGCATATTCTGTCCGAAAGTGATCAGGTTAGCCAGGAAGTAATAGTAGTTCAGGGCCGCCGAGAAGTTATTCAGGAATAACATAAAAGTGACCGGCATAATATACATCATCCCTTTCATTCCCGGCATTTGACTGGAACTTCCGGAAGGACTGTTTATCTTCATGGTGATGATGGTGGAGGCGGTCATCAGGATGGTAAACAGGCTCACATGATCGCCATACATGGGTATGACAAAAGGCAAATGCAGGATGGAGTCGTAGGTGGAAAGGTCATGTGCCCACAGGAAGCTTTGTTGTCTCAGCTCTATGGATGTCGGGAAAAAACGGAACATAGCATACAGGATAGGCAACTGCAGAATCATGGGCAGACACCCTCCCATCGGGCTGACGCCGGCACGTTTGTAAAGAGCCATGGTGGCCTGCTGTTTTTTCATGGCATCCTCTTTCTTCGGATATTTGGCATTGAGCTCATCCACATAAGGCTTCAGCACTTTCATCTTGGCCTGGGAGACATAAGACTTGTAGGTGAGCGGGAAGAGAGCCATCTTAATGATCAGCGTAAGCAGCAGGATAATAATCCCGTAATTGGATATATACTGGTTCAGCCAGTTAAAAAGAGGAATGATTACAAACTGATTGATCCATCGGATAATGTTTCTGCCCAGGTAAACCAATTCCTGTAGGTCCATACCGTATTTTTTCAGGGTCTTGAAATGGTTGGGACCGAAATACATTCTCATGTGATAGTTAAGCTCT
This sequence comes from Bacteroidales bacterium, assembly GCA_024762655.1. Lineage (GTDB taxonomy): Bacteria > Bacteroidota > Bacteroidia > Bacteroidales > VadinHA17 > DRPN01. Next base: position 4,549 of record JANTHB010000013.1, on the reverse strand, counting down.
TTCTTGGGCTGATAGGGTACACTAAGCTCGGTCTCGCATTCTCTGAAATAAGTAGATTCCTCCGGCATCTTTGTGGTTTTAACCGTGCCATTTAAAAAAGGGTGCGAGTCGGATATCAGGACAGAAGAGAAAAACTGGTCTTTAAAAGCTACCCAGATAAGTTTGGTGGTTATGTCTTTTGACAACTCCGGTTTTTTACTTCGCATCGGCAAACCGTCCACCACATCCTGGTAGTATTTAAATTTTATAGTGGAATAAAAATCCTCGTTGGTTCTGCCTTTTTCCTGCTGGGGCATATATATCTTCCATTTCAGGGAGATATCCGTCAGGTTCCGGGCAATCAGATTGTCCATACCGTGCATATCCACATCAAAATGGATCATGTATTCGTTGCGTGAAATGGTGTAACGGTAATCCATATATTCATGATCCCCGACTTTAAGACGTAGAATTGCCGTATAACTGCTGTCGGTTACCACAATATGCCCGGTATCTGTTACCGGCGTAAACAAGAGTCTCTTGGTATCTATTAACCGGTTTTCATTGGTAAAGAAACGAAACCCGAATTCGGTGGAGTCGCCATGGAACAAGACGACCGGTTTTCCGTCCCAGGTTTTATAGTTTTTCAGTTGAACGGAATAAACCATCCCGCCGAGCGTAGTCAGGCGTATTTTCAGCAGTTCATTTTCAATGGTTATGAATTCCTGTTTCCCGGTTTTGGGAAGAGTACCTTGTTCAGGGAGTACGGAAGGTGTGCCGGTTGTTTCCTTCTTTTCAGTGTTAACCGGGGTCTCATCCGGGATACCGGCGGCTTTTCTGTTTTTAAGACTGTCGGGGCGTTGTGCCAGAAGCAGTGAATCAATCTGCATGACCCTCTGCCGGGGATAGGTCTCCGAAGGCTTGTAAGCCAGAGCCTTCAGATAAGAGGTTCTGGCCTGGTCATATTCACGTGCCTGATAAAGCGAATCAGCAGTATGCAATTCCTGTACATAGGTTTTATTTCTTTGATTAGAGTTGTAATAGCTGAAAATGACAAATAGTAATCCGATCAGCAATAGTCCTGCAACAGTGTTCTTGTCCATTTTAAATCGTTCAGTTTAAGTTTTTTTCGGCTTTTTTGACCTCTTTTTGTTTTCCAGTTTTGTTTTTTTCCCGCACCAATCCCATGGCTGCTTTGACAAAGTCGACAAAGACAGGGTGAGGTTGAAGGACCGTGCTCCGGTATTCAGGATGGAATTGAACGCCGACAAACCATCTGTGATCAGGGATTTCCATAATTTCCACCAGATTGGTGTCGGGGTTGATCCCTACGGCTTTCATGCCTGCCTTCTCAAAGTCTTTGAGATATTTGTTGTTGAACTCATATCTGTGACGGTGTCTTTCATTGACGAGCTCTTTTTGATAGGCCTGGTAGATACGGCTTTTTTTATCGAGGCGGCAGGGATAAGCCCCGAGTCTCATGGTACCTCCCTTGGCGGTAATACCTTTTTGTTCTTCCATCAGGTCTATGACCGGAAAAGGCGTGCGACGGTTCATTTCTGTAGAGTTGGCATTCTCAAAGCCCAGGACATTTCTGGCAAATTCGATGACTGCGCATTGCATGCCCAGGCATATGCCCAGGAAAGGAATATCATGTTCGCGTGCATACCGGGCTGCCACGATCTTTCCTTCAATACCCCTGCTCCCGAAGCCGGGCGCTACGAGGATCCCTTCAAGATGCCCCAGCTTTTGCGCAGCATTGTTTTCATTGACTTGTTCAGAGTGGATATATTCAATATCTACCTTGCATTCATTGGTAGCTCCTGCATGGGTAAATGACTCGGAAATGGATTTATAGGCGTCATGCAGTTCGACATATTTTCCGACCAATCCTATTCTGACGGTTTCTTTGGGTGATTTTAGTCTTTTCAGAAACTCTTTCCAGGGTCCCAGATCCGGTTTCTGATTGGCCGGCAGTTTCAGTTTATGCAGGACGGTCTCATCCAGTTTTTCTTCCTGCATCAGCAAGGGCACTTCATAAATAGTGGGAGCATCTATGGATTCAATGACACTGGATATCTCCACATTGCAAAAAAGGGCCACCTTGTTACGGATGTCTTCAGAGAGTTTTTTCTGTGTACGCAGCACCAGAACATCGGGCTGGATACCGGCCTCCTGTAACATTTTAACGGAGTGTTGTGTAGGCTTGGTTTTCAGCTCTCCCGAAGTGGGAAGATAAGGCACCAGGGTAAGATGGATTACCAGGCAATTGGCTGGCCCCAGGTCCCATTTCAGTTGCCGCACCGACTCAATGTAAGGCAAAGACTCAATGTCCCCCACCGTGCCTCCTATCTCGGTGATGACGATATCGTAATTGTATTTCTTGGCTACCAGACGGATTCTTTTTTTTATCTCATCGGTGATATGTGGAATGACCTGGACGGTTTTACCAAGATAATCGCCTCTGCGCTCTTTTTCAATGACCGACTGATAGATTCTCCCGGTGGTAACATTATTTTCCTGGGATGTCGGGGTGTTCAGGAAACGTTCATAATGTCCCAGATCAAGGTCCGTTTCGGCACCATCCCGGGTTACATAACATTCTCCGTGCTCGTAAGGATTCAGGGTTCCCGGATCGACGTTTATATACGGATCCAGTTTCTGAATGGTCACCGAATATCCCCGGGCCTGAAGCAGTTTGGCCAAAGAGGCGGAGATAATTCCTTTTCCCAGTGATGAAGTAACCCCTCCCGTCACAAAAATATACTTGGTGTTTTTCAAAATGAAAATATTTTAGGTAGGTTTTCAGTTATTTTCCAAATCATCAATGAGTCTTATCTTTTCTTTTAAGAGTTTGATACTGGCTTTTGCATTCTCAATCTTGGTGGTGATATCTTTAATGAGGGATTCTGCATTCTTGGATTGGGTGAAAAAACCAATATTATTTTCCCATACCGTGATATCACTTTCCAGTTGTTTGATGCGATTAATGAATTTTTCCCGGTCTTTCATAAGCTTGATATTTGCTTTCGGGGAACTTTCCAGAGCATCTATCTTGGCCTTGTATTTCAATAAATTTTTCTTTTGATCGTTAATATCCAGGTTGTTGAACAAGTCATTGATTGCATTACGATACGCGTTGGCGATATCCTCCTTCTTATGGATAGGCACATATCCTATTTCAGACCATCTTCTTTGAAATTCTTTTAATTTGGTAAAGTCAGCATCCGGGTTGTCGGTCATTTTAAAATACCTGATTTCTTCAATCAGCGCTTCTTTCTGTTTCAGGTTTTCCTGATAAATCTTCTCCCGGTCTTTAAAATACCGGGATTTGTTTTCGAAAAACACGTCGCAGGCTGCTCTGAATCTTTTCCATATCTGCTCTGAATATTTTTTCGGCACAGGTCCTATCTCTTTCCATTTTTTTTGCAGACGAATCAGGTCTTCCGTCGTCTTTTGCCATTCAGTACTGTCTTTAAGCGCTTCGGCCTGAATACACAAATCGGTCTTTAGCTGCAAGTTGTTCATCTGAACTTCCTTATTCTCGGCATAATACTCTCTTTTCCGGTTAAAAAACCGGTCGCAGGCTTTTCTGAAGCGTTCGTAAATGGCATTGTTTTGTTTTCTGGGAGCAAAACCGATGGTTTTCCACATCTTTTGCAGTTCCTGTATCTCTTTGGATTTCTCGTCCCATTCGCGGTGGGAATGAATATCCGTATCGGCCAGGGCTTCTGCTCTTTCGGTGAGGGAAGTTTTCTGTTCCAGATTCTTTTTCTGTATCTCTTTGATTTCCTGGAAATATGCCTGATATTTTTTATTGATCTTTCGGGTGGCCTCCTTAAAACGTTCCCAGAGTTCGGTTTTGCTTTCTTTGGGAACAGGACCAATCTCACGCCATTGTTCATGATACTTCTGCAAGACCTTAAAGGCATTGATGATGTCCGGTTCGAGAAGCAGGCTTTCAGCCTGTTCACACAAACGGATCTTCTTTTCAAGGTTTTTCTTCAGGTCGAGATCCCGGAGTTCCTTGTTGATTTTTATGTAATCGTAAAATTTTTCAACGTGGTAATGATATGTTTCCCACAGATCTTTGACATGTTGTTGAGGCACCAGGCCCACATTACGCCAACGGTCCTGAAGCTCTCTGAATTCCTGAAAAGTTTTGTTGATAGATTCCTTGCGGTTAACCAGGTCTTTGATCTCTTCAATGATCCTGTATTTTTCTTCCAGGTTCCTTTTTTTCTCTTCTTCCAGTTCTTTGTTGTACCTGCCTTTTTTATCCCTGTATTTTTTCAGGAGATACTTCATATGTTCCTCCCGCTCATCAGGTCCAGGTTTAAAGTCGACCGGGTCTCCCCCCTCTTCGATAAAACGTTTTTTCTTCTCTTCTATTTCCTGATGGAATTTTTTGTAGAAATTGACTTTAATACTTTCCACATCATGCCGGATTTCCTGAACGGGTCTCTCATCAATGAGCAATTCCAAACGATTAAGCAGTTCCCCGATCCCGAACTCCGAGTAATCCACCGGTTTCATAACGGGCTCTTTCTCTTCCTTCTCAGGTTCAGCA
>JANTHB010000012.1 GCA_024762655.1 Bacteroidales bacterium | reverse complement strand
TTCCTTTTCTTTATCTATTTTTTCCGGGTGGCGGAATTGTCATCCCTGCTATCGGGCTCCTCCCTACATTGATCCACAGGATCAATGCTTAACGGTCGGCCCTGCCACCCGGGCGTATTATCATATTAAAGAACGTATGCAAAAATAAAACAAATTTCAGTCGTGGCAAAACCGAAAAACAAAGCCCCGGAGCTATCCCCTTCACACAGGAAAACCAGGGATAAGTCCGGAAACAAAAAAACCGCATTTTGCGGTTTTTTTGTTTGAGCGGAAAACGGGACTCGAACCCGCGGCCCCGACCTTGGCAAGGTCGTGCTCTACCAACTGAGCTATTTCCGCAACCTTATGAAATAACGTACTTCCTTTGAAAGCGTTTGCAAAAATAAAATTTTTTTATCGAATACAAAAAAGAATTTCATCGGCATTTTATTGCTTCAGATGCTTTTTGATCTCATTCAGTTTGTTCAGGGCCTCCACAGGCGTTAGGTTATTGATATCCAGGTCGATCAGTTCATCCCTGATCTGTTTCAGCACCGGGTCATCCAGCTGAAAAATACTCAGTTGAAAGCCTTCCCTGTTCTCTGCCATGTCCGCCGGCCGGGTCAGGGTTCTGGAGTCCTGCGATTTCTCCAGCTCCTTTAAAAGCTCATTGGCACGTGACACCACGCTTTTAGGCATCCCCGCCATTCTTGCAACGTGGATACCAAAGCTGTGTTCACTGCCCCCTCTCTTCAGTTTCCGCAGGAAGATGACCTTGTCATTCATCTCCCGGATAGAAACATTGTAGTTCTTCACCCGCCGGAAGGTTTTCTCCATCTCATTGAGTTCATGATAGTGTGTGGCAAAAAGGGTCTTGGCGCGGGCAAAAGGATGCTCATGGATATACTCTACCATGGCCCAGGCGATGGATATACCGTCATAGGTGCTGGTGCCTCTGCCTATCTCATCGAGCAACACCAGGCTGCGGGAAGACAGATTGTTCAGGATGCTGGCTGCCTCCTGCATTTCCACCATAAAAGTGGACTCTCCCAACGAAATATTATCCGAAGCGCCCACGCGTGTAAAGATTTTATCCACCAGTCCGATGCGGGCCTCGCGGGCCGGCACATACCCACCGATCTGTGCCAGCAGAACGATCAATGCGGTCTGTCGCAGCAGGGCCGACTTCCCGGACATATTAGGTCCTGTCAGGATAATGATCTGCTGTTTCTTATTATCCAGATACACATCATTCGGGACATACTCCTCATCCACCGGCAACTGTTTCTCGATCACCGGATGACGACCGGCTTTAATGTCTATCACATCCGACTCATCCAGGTGCGGTTTGGCATAGTTATTTTCCCGTGCCACCACGGCCAGGGAAAAAAGACAGTCCAGTTCGGCGATCACCGCTGCATTCTTTTGCAACGGAACAATATAAGGCACCAGTCCTGTTACCAGCTCATTGAACAGGCGGCTTTCCAATGCCAGGATCTTTTCTTCGGCGCCCAGGATCTTGTTCTCATATTCTTTCAGTTCTTCGGTAATATACCGTTCGGCACTCACCAGGGTCTGTTTGCGTATCCATTCGGGAGGGACTTTGTCTTTATGTGTATTCCTCACCTCTATGTAGTATCCGAAGACATTATTAAACCCGATCTTCAGGGAGGGAATACCGGTCCTTTCGATCTCCCTTGCCTGCAGTTTTTCCAGGTAATCTTTCCCTGAATAGAGCAAATCGCGCAATTCGTCCAGCTCGGGAGATACCCCTTCTGCGATCACCCCCCCTCTGCTCACCTGCACAGGCGGGTCCGGGGCGATCTCTTTGGCGATTTTCTCCCGGGCCGGGGCACACAGGTCCAGGGATTCCCCGATTTGTTTCAGCTCCTTATCCTTCGAGGCAAGACAGGCCGTGCGGATCTCCCCCACCGAAATCAGGGCATTTTTTATCTGTACCACCTCGCGCGGGTTCACCCGGCCTGTAGCCACCTTGGACACGAGTCGCTCCAGGTCTCCGATATGTTTGATCTCATCTTCCAGCAATTCCCCGAAATCATCATTCCTCAGGATCGCCTCCACAATATTCTGTCTCCGGATAAGAGGCTTTAATTCTTTCAGGGGCAGTGACACCCAGCGTTTCAGCATGCGGGCACCCATGGGGGATACGGTACGGTCTATTACGTCGATCAGGGTACCGGCATTCTCATACAATGCCTGAAACAGTTCAAGGTTGCGTATGGTAAACTTATCCAGCCAGACATAACGGTCTTCTCCGATACGGGACAGAGAGGTGATATGTTTGAGCTTGTCATGCTGGGTAAGATCCAGATATTGGAGAATGGCGCCGGCCGCGATGGTTCCGGAACGCAGTCCGTGGATGCCGAACCCTTTCAGCGAGGCTGTTTCAAAATGTTTCAGCAGTCTGTCGGTAGCGCTTTCTTCCGAGAAATACCAATCATCCAGCCTGGTAAGATAATATTTCCCGGCAAAATTTTCCTTAAACAGATTTTGTTTGCTCTTTTCCACAAGGATCTCCCGGGGCCTGAAATTATTCAGCAGTTTGTCCACGTACTCTGTGGTTCCTTCCGCCGCCAGAAACTCACCGGTAGAGATATCCAGGAACGCTACTCCGGTGATGTTGTCGGGATGCACGGCTGCCAGGAAATTATTCTCCCGGCGTTCCAGCACGTTGTCATTCAGGGAAACCCCCGGAGTGACCAGCTCGGTAATGCCGCGCTTTACGATTTTCTTGGTCAGTTTCGGATCTTCCAGTTGTTCGCAGATGGCCACCCGCTGGCCGGCCCTCACCAGTTTGGGCAGGTAGGTGTCCAGGGCATGATGAGGAAACCCGGCCAGCTCGACATAGGAGGCGGCCCCGTTGGCCCGGCGTGTGAGCGTGATCCCCAGGATGCCGGCAGTCCTGATGGCGTCCTCGCCAAACGTTTCATAGAAATCCCCTACCCGGAACAAAAGAATAGCATCCGGATGCTTTGCCTTCATCTGGTTGTATTGCTTCATCAAAGGGGTCTCTACTATGTCCGGACGTTTTCCTGCCACTGCCGCTAAAATATTGAATTCAAAAATAAAGAAATTTCTATCTTAAAACGAAATTTCTTTTTTTTCATCTCCCCCAAAACTTTCTCCGAACCTCTAAAACTATTAATTCCAAATGTAATCCATCTTTACCCCCAAAACAGGGTAGTTCTTTTCCTTTGTCCTGCATTTAATCTTCAGATCACCCCCTCCTTTGCGGTCTGAGAGGAATGCCGGGGAGGAAGTTATAAAAACAGGCTGTTAAATAACATACCTTTTTTGCATAAAAATAAACCTTTCTCATTTTTATCTCATTCCCGAAAATATATATTTGTCTATTCATTAAAACCTGAAACGTATGAAAAAAGTACTTATTCTCGGTGCAGGCATGGTGGTAAAACCCATGGTGGAATACCTGTTTGAGCATGATTTTCATGTAACAGTAGCATCGCGTACCAAAGCGAAGGCTGACAACCTGGTCGGTGACAATCCCCACGGTGAATCTGTTGCCTGGACTACGGATGATACGGAAAAACTGGATAAGATGGTAGCTTCGCATGATCTGACCGTAAGTCTGCTGCCTTATGCCTATCATGTAATGGTGGCTAAAACCTGCCTGAAACACAGCAAGAATATGGTGACCACCTCGTATGTTAAACCGGAGATGGAAGCCCTCGACCAGGCAGCCAAAGATGCCGGTCTTCTTTTCCTGAACGAGATCGGCGTAGATCCCGGTATTGACCACATGTCTGCCATGCAGATCATTCATCACATTCATAACAAAGGGGGTAAGGTGGTAAAGTTTTTTTCCCTGACAGGAGCCCTACCTGCCCCTGAGTCTGCGGACAACCCTTTTCATTACAAGTTCTCCTGGAGCCCGAAAGGTGTGGTGATGGCCGGCAACAATGACGGGCGTTTCCTGGTGGACGGAAAAGAAAAATATGTACCGACGGAGGATCTTTTCAAAGAGACTTTTTCCATTGACTTTCCTGAGGTTGGCAAACTGGATGTTTATCCCAACCGCGACTCCATCCAGTATATTGATATTTACGATATCCCAGAGGTGGAAACCATATTCAGAGGCACCCTGCGTTATCCCGGCTGGTGTGAAATCATGGACGCCATGAAACGCATGAAGCTGATCAGTTATGACAAGATCGATCTTAGCGGAAAAAGCTATGCGGATATGGTCGCTTATCTGATCGGCGAAAAAGAAACAGAGAACATACGCAGTAAGGTAGCTTCCTTCCTGGGGCTTCCGGAAAATCATTTTGTGCCGGATGCCCTGGCCTGGCTGGGACTCTTTGATACGAAAGAAATAGGACGCAAGGAAGATTCTCCTTTTGAGGTTACCTCCGACCTGATGATCGGGAAGATGATGCTGAAACCCGAAGAACGGGACATGATCGCCATGCAGCACTCGTTTCTGGCCGAATATCCAGACGGGAAAAAAGAAGTGATCCATGCCCGCATGCTGGATTTCGGTTCCCTCCGTACCAATACGGCCGTCGCACGCACGGTGGCTTTGCCTGCAGCGATTGCGGTCAGATTGATCCTGGAAGGCACGATTGACGTCAAAGGCGTCTACCGTCCCGTCATCCCTGAAATTTATAAACCGGTTCTGCAAGAGCTTGAAAATACGGGAATCACCTTCTCAGAGGAATTCGGACTACCGGAAAGCGCCATGCCGCGACTTTAGAAATCCAGGTAATAATCCCGGGTTAACGTTTTATATTCTTCAGAGTAGCCCCCGCCATCATGGATGGCGAGGGTTTCTTTTTTCAGGGGTTCTTTCTTTCTGCCCAGTTCCATAAGCACACGAAAGTAAGCCTTCTTTTTTCCGGGTCTCACCTCCAGTATGCGGTTACAATACAATTTTTGATCTGAAGCCAGGGAGATAACATAGGATTCGTACCTGCAGGGCACTATCAGGGACAATTTTCCCCGTTCGGTAAGCATTCTGCCGGCTCCCTCAAGTAAGGCTTCATAGGTAAGCGTGACGGTATGCCGTGCCGAAGCCTTTTCCGGAGCACGTGACGGCAGATCCCTCATAAAATACGGAGGATTGGATACTACCAGATCGTATTTTGGCAATCTTCCTTCCACATCCCGGGCCAGAAAGTGCTGAAAAGATGCCTGAACGGGAACGATTCGTTCTGCCCAGGGAGAATGAAGGATATTGGATGTCATTTCACGGGAGGTCTTCCGGTCAGGCTCCAGGGCAATGATACGGCCCGTGCAGCGCTGTGCCAGCATCAGCGCAATCACGCCGGTCCCGGCCCCCACGTCCAGAATATTCTCTGCCCCGCTGCAGTCTGTCCAGGCTCCGAGCAACACACTGTCCGTCGTGATCTTCATGGCAGCATTGCTCTGACTGACCGAAAACTTTTTAAAATGAAAAACCGGATCCGACATCATTTCCAGGCGTCAGGGGCGTTTCCTTCTTATCTTATCAATCCTCAAAAAGTTTTCCGTCTTTCATCAACAGTTTGCGATGGGCAATGACAGACAGATCTTTGTCATGGGTTACGATAACGATGGTCTGGTTTTTTTCGTCATGAATCCGCAGCAACAATTCGTGGAGTTCGTTTTTGTTTTTGGAGTCAAGGTTCCCCGAAGGCTCATCTGCCAGCAACACTTCGGGTTTATTGATCAGAGCACGGGCCACGGCTACCCGCTGCTGTTCACCACCGGACAACTCAGCGGGCTTATGATCGGTCCGGTTTGCCAGGTTCAGCTCCTCAAGCAATTCAAGCGCGCGCTGCTCTGCTTCCTTGTGTGAAACACCGGCAATGAAAGCAGGTATGCAGACATTCTCAAGGGCGGTAAACTCCGGCAAAAGATGATGAAACTGAAACACAAAGCCGACGTGCCGGTTCCGGAAGCGGGAGAGTTGTTTTTCTCTGAGCCGGAATACATTCACATCATCATACAATACCTCTCCCTCCTCCGGGTTGTCGAGTGTCCCCAGAATCTGGAGAAAAGTCGTTTTTCCGGCTCCCGAAGCCCCGAAAATAGAAACAATATCCCCTTTTTCCACCTGGAAATCGATCCCTTTCAGAACCTGCAAAGAGCCATATGATTTTTTTATGCTGTGCGTTACTATCATAGAATCAACTATTATTAGGACGGACAGATCGCGTTGAAGAAATGCCCGATGTGAAAGAAATCCGGATTCTTGTTAAAATAGATCACAAAAATATAAAACGAATAAAAGAAAATCAGTACAAGACCGTCCAAACGGCTTAATCTTCGCCCGAACATTTTGGATCCGAGGATAAGTACGAAGACCGTAAGGATCAGCACATATATCGCATCAAAGTTCAATATTTTGGGATTGACAGGGATGGGATGTATCAAGGAAGTAACACCCAGTATTCCAAAAAGGTTAAAGATATTTGATCCTATGATATTGCCCATAGACATATCAGGTTCTTTTTTCAGTGCAGCGGTGATGGAAGCTGTAAGTTCAGGCAGGCTGGTCCCGAGGGCCACCATGCTAAGGGATATCACCCGCTCGTTGATTCCGAGGCTTTTGGCCACACCGGAAGCACCAACCACCACATAATCTGCTCCCAATACTAAGCCGTAAGATGCAATAATTATAACAATCAGAGCCACCCACCACAGAGAAATGCCTTTTTTATCTATCTCCGGCAGGATTATTTTTTGTTTTCTGGATTTGATAACCAGCCAGATAAGGTAAACAGAGATGGTCATCAGCATGATAACTCCTTCATGCCAGGACAATACTTTTCCCGTACAGGCCATGATGATAAAACCGATGGTAACCAGAATCATAATCACACCGTCCACCCGTAAGGTGGCTTTCCGAACCGCGAGGGGTATCATCAGGGAGGTCACACCCAGCACCAGCCCGATATTGGCAATATTTGAACCCACCACGTTCCCCACGGCAATGTCAGGATGTCTCAGAACAGCCGCTTTGATACTCACCAGCAATTCAGGGGCAGAGGTGCCCATAGAGATAACTGTAATCCCCACAACAAGAGGGGATAACCGCAGGTTCTTTCCTAATGACACTCCCCCCTCAATAAGGTAGCGGCCACTTATCCAAAGAAAGAAAACCCCAAAAACAAAATAAAAAGGATCGCCGGCAGGTCCCCGGGGGAAAATATGCGGAATGATTCCGGACAGGATCATTACTTAAGATTATTCAGATTATCTCTGAGGTCATCCACATCATCCAGTACATCTTTGGCACTCTCGTTGATCTCTTTCTTGATCTCGTCGGTAGCTTTTCTGAACTCCTTCATTCCCTTGCCCAGGCCTTTTGCAACTTCGGGAATCTTGTTAGCCCCGAAGAGCAGCAATACCAACACAAAAACGACGATAACTTCCTGCCCGCTGATAAAAAGTAAACTATTCATGCCAACCTCCGGTTTCTTTATCCCTGCGAAATTAAAAAAGATATACCAAACAAAAAACCCCGATCGTCAGGATCGGGGTTTTTTTGACTTTTTTATTTTTTCTTTTTCTTCTTTGTCCCTTTCACCGTCAGATCAAGTTCCGGGTGTTTATTCTTCATGGTATCGTATACCAGTGGTGTTGCCACAAAGATAGATGAATACGTCCCCACGAACACCCCTATCAGCATGGCAAAGATAAATCCTCGGATGACCTCACCCCCGAAGATAAAGACCACCAGCAACACGATAAAGGTACTTAAGGATGTATTGATGGTACGTCCGATCGTACTGTTGATTGCGGCATCCAACACCTCTTCGGTAGCTCGTTTCGGATAGAGCTTCATATATTCCCTGATCCTGTCGAATACCACAACGGTATCGTTTACCGAGTACCCGATCACCGTAAGGATGGCGGCGATAAATGACTGGTCTATCTCCATTGAGAACGGCAGTTTTCCGTACAGCAGGGAGAAAGTTCCGATCACGATCAGGGAGTCATGGATCAGAGCGCCCACGGCACCCATCCCGAATCTCCAGTTCCGGAACCGCAGCATAATATACAAGAAGATAATGATCAGCGAGAAGAACACAGCCCACATAGCCTGCACTTTAATATCATAGGCGATGGTCGGTCCGACGGTCTGCGAACTTTGGATATATTTTGTTTTGAAGGTCTGCAGATCCACATTGTCCCCGAGAACCGGTTTCAGTCCTTCAAACATTTTTTCTTCCACCTGGTCGTCTGCTGACGGGTTGTCGATCATATACTGTGTGGTAATCTTCATCTGATCCACATTCCCATATACCTTAACTTCTGGCACTTTATCAAAGACCTTTGTCAGGGCTTTCTGAATATCCTGGGTAGGATAAGGTTTTTCAAATCTCACCACATAAGTACGACCGCCCGTAAAATCGATACCCGGACTTAGTCCTCTGGTAGATAAGGATATTATTGACACAAGAATAACCGTTCCCGAGATGATATAGGCCAGTTTTCTTTTTTCGATAAACTTTATGTTCAGGTTCGTGAATGCTTTTTCCGTAATTCGGGTGGCAAAAGTGAGTTTGTTATTTTTATTCAGGGCTCTCTCAAAGACCAGACGGGTAATAAAGATAGCTGAGAACAGAGAAGTAAGGATACCGATGACCAATGTGGTGGCAAACCCCTTGATCGGGCCTGTCCCGAATACATACAGGATCACACCTGTCAGGAAAGTAGTCACGTTGGCGTCGACAATGGCCGAATAGGCATTTCTGTATCCTTCCGAAATGGCTTTTTTGATCCCTTTGCCGGATCTCAGCTCTTCCTTGATACGTTCATATATCAGCACGTTGGCATCTACCGACATACCCACCGTCAGGACGATCCCGGCAATACCAGGCAAGGTAAGTACAGCCCCCAGGGAAGCAAGCACCCCGAGGATAAAGAAAACGTTCAGGAACAATGCCAGGTCGGCTACCCAGCCGGCACGTGTACTGTAATAGAAGATCATAAATATCAGCACCATCAGGAATGCTATGACAAAAGAGGTAAGACCTGCATTGATGGCCTCTTTCCCCAAGGTAGGTCCTACGACAGCTTCCTGGATAATCTTGGCAGGGGCCGGCATCTTCCCGGATTTCAGCATGTTGGCCAGGTCTTTGGCTTCATCAATGGTAAAGTCACCGGTAATCTCAGAGTTACCCCCTTTGATCTCGGAATTCACGCGGGGAGCCGAGTACACATAATTATCCAGGACAATGGCGATGGCTCTGCCCACATTTTCACGGGTAAGACGCGCCCAGATTTTAGCTCCTTCGGCATTCATCGACATGGTCACCTTGGCTTCACCGCTGTTCTGGTCAAACTCTTCCCGGGCTGAAGTAATCACTTCTCCGGTCAGCGGAGGACGTCCGTCACGGGTCGTAACTTTAATAGCATGCAGCTCATACAAGGTTTGCTGGGGATCATATTTATAAGGCTTAAAATGCCAGTAGAACTTCAGGTTTCTCGGGAACAAAGCCCTTATCTGCTTCATGCTCAAATATTTATTCACCATGGAGGTGTCCTTTGCGTGGGCAAATCCTACTACCGACCCCGGCACATATTTCCCGTCGCGTGTAGTATTGGGGATCAATACGGCAAATAGAGGGTTTTGAGTCTTAAACTCTTCCAGAGACTGTGTGTTTTCCTTTTGGGCAGTCGTGTCTTTCTCCAGCAATTTAATCAGCGAATCAGCAGTTGTTGTTGTATCCTTAACCCCTGTTGTCTGATTTTTGGATGTTTCGGTTGATGTTTTTTCGGGGACAGGTGTGTTGGTCGTATCCTTCTTGGGAGCAACATTCAAAATCTGCTTCAGCAGTTCGTTGGCGTTCATCAGATAGGGTCCCACTTCCGAGTTTTCATAAGTTTCCCAGAACTCCAGGTCAGCCGTTTCCTGCAGGAGTTTACGCACCCGGGTAGGGTCTTTTACCCCCGGTAACTCAATCATGATGCGACCCTGTGTGGAAAGACGCTGAATGGTAGGCTGAACGACCCCGAAGCGGTCGATCCTGTTGGTCAAAATATTATAGGAGTTATCAATGGCGTCCTGCACCTCCTTATGGAGCACTTTCAGCACATCCTCGTTGGTAGAGTTATAGTCTATCAGATCTTTTAATTCTACCGTATTAAAGATAGCTGCCAGTCTGGCTCCGGGGGCAATCTGTTCAAAGGCTTTCCCAAACAGGTTAACGAAATCCTCCTGGCTTGATTTCTGATATTCCTCGGCCAGTTTCAGGGCCTTTACAAAAGTAGTATCCGTACTATAGTTGGATAACGCTTTGAGAATATCAGGTACGGACACTTCGAGGATCACATTCATCCCGCCTTTCAGGTCAAGACCCAGATTCAGTTCTTTTTTCTGGCATTCCCTGAAAGTATTACCCAGGAAACTCCATTTCTCCTTGGGTAATTCAGCGATGGAGTCCAGATAACGAAGTTCCTTATTAAGATCGCCTTTCGCATATGCTTTGGCATCTTTTTGCACCTTAAACGTAACCCCGGTAAAAGATAGCTGATATATACTCACTACTGCCAAAGTAACGGCCAGAAAAAGTATTGCCCCTTTATTTTGCATTTTTTAGCTTATTATGATGTTTATTACTATCCTTTTAAAAATGTCGGGCAAAGATAGGATTTTTTTTTTAGAAAACAGAGATCGTCCTTGCTTTTATAAAAAGCAAGTATCCCCGGTATGACACAGGCATAATGAATATTGCGGACCATAAAACTAACCGGAAAAAATCATTGTACCAGCTTGGTATAGTCTGCCGACAGATCTTTTTGAGTGACGAAATCGTGGAGGGTGAGACGCCGCAGGCTGAAATAGTAGCTCCAGTATTGTCTCAACGCACTGATATAGCCCCGTCGTGCCACATCTTTCTCTGTATCTGCCACATTCAGGTCCAGGACGCTGATCTTCCCGATCAGGAAACGTTGCTTGGTGACCTGGTATCTTTTATGAGCAATGGTATCGGCCTTGGCAGCAATGGCCACCTGGTCATCCTGCAGGTTGAACTGTGCCACATTCAGGATCACCTCCTGCTCAAAGTCTATCTGGTTTTGCCGCACATTGGTTTTTACCACTTCTTCATTAGATTGGGCCAGTTTGTATTTCCCCTTATTCAGGCCCCAATCCAGAATGGGCAATGTAAAACCCAACTGTACCCTTTGCTGGTTAAGCAGATTCTGATAGGCTTCCGGAAATGTTGCGGCCCGCTGGGTATAACCAAAAGAAGCAAACAGATCGGCGTTAATTCCTTTTTGCTGTTTTGCCATCATCACATCCCGTCTGGCCTCCAGCAATTGTCGCCGATAGGAAAGGATATCCGGATTGTTCTTTTGTGCCAGGGCCAAAGCTTTCGATACTTCAACGGTCATTTTGGGGATTTCATTGGGGACAATCAGATTGATCTTTATGTTCTCATTAAATCCCAGAAAAGAACGAAGCTGATACTCTTTGATCTGCAGGTCTATACCGGCCTGGTTCAGATCTGTACCCGCATTCAGGAATCTCAACTGCATCTGCAGCAGGTCATCCTCTGCGATAGTCCCGATATTGTAACGCCCTTGTGCGATTCTGTACAGTGTATCGGAATTATGATAATTCACTTTGGCGATCTCAAGATTCATCTGCGCCAGTACCAGGTTAAAAAACAAGCTTACCGCCCGGTAATTAACGGCTTCCATGGCATCCAGATATCTTTTCTTTGCCTCTTCGTACCTAACCGGTTCAATTTTCTTCTCCCATTTCAGCGGATTGTAATTAAAAATAGGCTGACGTAAGCCCACACTTACCGGAGTGGTAATGTATTGAGTGTTGGGGTCTTTGCCAAGTTCGTCAAAACGTGTCAGGTTGGAATTAACAAAAACGGTACCCCCGGTAAAACCGATGTTCTGGGTCAATGACAAGCCGAGCGTTGAATTGTTTCTGAATTTCTCCACATAATATTCCTGTCCTGTGTTAAAATCATATTCCCGTTCAAAAACCCGGCTGAAATCAGGCAGGGTGGCATTCATATTCAACGCCGGCAGATATTTAGCCTTATAGGTTCTGAACATCCAGTAGCTGGCCCTGAACTGATGTTTGGCCAATACCGCCTGCGGAGATTGTTCCTGAGCCAGCTCTATCACCTGGTTCAGTGTCAGACGCATCGTATCCTGGGCCTGCAGAAAAGATACGGAGAAAAACAGAAACAAAATGATCAGTATACGAAAACGCAGGATTATTACTCTCATCTTAATGATTTTATCAAATGGTGTTATTCATATCTCAATGATTCGATAGGATCTTTCTCGGAAGCTCTTTTAGCAGGTGCATATCCGAAGATCACGCCTACTGCCGCCGATACGGTAAATGCGACAATTACAGCGCCCGGGCTGACAATCGTCAGCACACCGGCAATACGGTAAATGGCTTTTGCCAGAAAGATCCCGAGCAGGATTCCCACCAACCCACCGGAAACACTGATAAGTATGGCTTCAGCCAGAAACTGTACCACAATATCCTTCTTCTTGGCACCGATAGCCATGCGCGTGCCTATTTCTTTGATCCGCTCCATGACACTGGCGAACATAATGTTCATGATCCCGATTCCACCTACAATAAGAGAAATACTGGCAATGGCTCCCAGAACAATATTGAAAATATCTTTTGTTCTTTGTTGTTGCTTCAGAAGCAATTCCGGCACAGTGATCTCAAAATCCTTTACCTCCAGGTGCCTTCTCATAAACATCCGGCTTAAGACCGTTGTGGTAGCAGGCAATTTGTCGCTTTCCTTCACCTGCACAACCACCCTGTCAAGCTGGTTATAGTTTCCCATCGTATTATCCTTGGCAGAGGAACTGCGTACGGAAATAAAACCGAACCCGTAAATTGTCACCGAATTTTGTTTCTTCGTATTCACCAGTGCCCGGTTTTCAAAACGCATCAGCATGGTCTTTACCGGTACATAAATATTATCATTATAAACATTGATTCCTGCGTTTGTAAACGATGAAAGATTTACATCCGATTTATGTAATACGCCGATTACCTTCAACCAAACATTTCCAAACTTTATATATTGCCCCACAGGATCCTCGTGACTAAAAAAACGGGATTTGATATTATAGCCGATAATACACACCGGCAATCCGTGTTCTTCCTGGTACGTGTTGAAGGTGGATCCTTCCATGAGGCTCTGGTTATAGATGGAAAAAAAATCCCGGGAGACTCCTACGATTTTGGCTGCGGACCGTTTCCCATTTTGCAGCACAAAAGAATTCAGCGATATTTCGGGGCTGATTTTTTCTACGGAAGGAACTATATTTCTGATCGCTTCGGCGTCCAACAAGGTCAGTCCGGGGGAGAATTTCTTTTTTTGCTTCTCTCCTTCATCTTCCTCACTGTTGTTTCCGGCATTAGACTCATCCTGCACAATGGGCGTAATCACAATGTTATTCACGCCCACCATCTTTATCTGCTCGAGGATCTCCTGCTTGGCCCCTTTTCCTATGGCTAGCATACTGATCACAGCAGCCACCCCGAAGATGATGCCCAGAGCAGTCAATATAGACTTTAATTTGTTGGCAATCAGCGACTCGACAGCAATAACAATATCATGAAAATACCTGTGCATAAAAGTCCTTCTTTTTATTTTTCTTTTTTTATAACCACCCTGCTTCTACTGCCTGAAGGAGCTTTTTTCCCAAATTTGCCCTGCATTCTCATTTTACTGGCTTTCTTTCTGGCGATTCTTTTCATCTCCTCTTCTCTTTTTCGCTTTTCCTCCCGGAGCTTTTTTTGAAGAATACGGTCCTTTATGACAGGGATCAGTTCTTCTCCGGTAAGGGAGTATTTTTCAGGATTCTCCGGCATATTAAGCAGGATCCTGTCTCCTTCCTTCAGCCCCTTTTCCACGATCACCTCGTTTTCATTTTCAGGACCCAGCAGGACAACCTGCTTTACCCCGCTTTTCTTAAATACATAAGGAATGCTGTCTTCAACGAAAACAGCTTCCAGTGGAATAAACAAGACACTGTCATACGAAGCAGTGATAATCTGATTGCTGGTAGTCATGGCAGGTCTTAAGATCGGATCGCTCCCATCCACTTTTATATTAACCTCAAACACTTTGGCATCCGTATTGGGCAACTGCTCGCCGATGTTTGCCACTTCATAAACCACTCCCGTATATTTTTTCTCCGGAAAAGCATCTACGCCGATCCTCACCTTCTGTCCTTTTTTAACTTTGCTGATATCTATCTCATTCACATAGGTTTTGGAAATCATGGAAGACATATCCGGCAAAGTAGCTACGGTAAGATCCCACGGGCTGATCATAGAACCCACTTTTCTTTTCTGCCCGCCCCATTCTTTCTGATAAATCACCATCCCGGAGGCAGGAGCATGTATCTCAAACTTACTGATCACATTCTCCATTTCCTGAACCCGTCTTTGTTGTTTTTTCAGGTTGAATTCGGCTTGCTTCATGTCGGCTTCCGCCTGCTTCACTTTAAGAAAATAATTCTTCTTTGCCTGACCAAGTGCTCTTTCGGCCTTATCCAGATTTATCTTAGCCTGGCGTATGGTAGCCGGAGGCTCATATTTGGATTGCTCCAAAGTGATCTGCGCTTCCTCCACTGCATATTGCAAGTTAATCAACTGGTCCCTAAGGCCACGCAGTTGCATGGTCGTATCAAGCCGGGTCTTCATCAGATTGGATTGGTATTGCTCCAGCTCATCCAACATATCCTTCAGCCGGTTGCTGGCGTCCGACCTGTCCAGCAAGGCCACATAGTCGCCCGAATCTACCACCGTTCCTTCCGGAATCAAATCCTGAATTTTGATCTGACTGAACCGCAGATTACGGCTTCTGAGTTCGGTTGGAGCCATGATCCTGACGGAATGCTCAGCCTGTAGCTCGCCCGTTACCGTAACCAGTACCTCAAATTTTCCTCTCATAACCTCCGTATAAAGTTGCTGAACCTCTTCTTTTTTCTGTCCTTTGGAGTAATACCAGACGCCTGCTGCAGCCACAAGCAAAACAATCCCGGAAAGGATCAGGGTACGTCGCATATTATTTTTCGAATTTCCCATATATTCAAGCATTTTATTTTACCAACCGTAAATTTTCGGCAAGATAACTAAAAATATAGTTGCCAAACGTATCCGGTTAAATTATTATTGTATTTGTTATTTAAAGTACTAAAGCATTTGCAGCTTTAATTAATATGGACAATTAAAAACCAGGATTTATTCCTTATTTCAATATTTTTTATAAGATCATGCGTCAAGTTGATCGTAATGCGAGGATATAAACTTCAATTTTTGAATAAATAAAATTTTCATCACGTAATTTTTTTATTACATCTGACACCAGACTTTCCCCGAAAGCTTTGCCCTCTCCCGGATAAGGGCAGGTGGCCCTCCGGGTTATGCTTAGGAAGCCAGTTGGGATACCATCTTCACAACCCGCTGTGACAGGCTGTCCGTTTTAGCACGGTCATTTGTTTCAATATAGATTCTAAAAACCGGTTCGGTATTTGAACGGCGGAAATGAATCCATCCCCCCTCCAGTTTTATAAACAAACCGTCAAGGGTATTCTGAGGATAGTCCTTAAAATAATCACGAACCCCTGAGAATACCTTTCCTGTGTCGGTCTGATCGGTATAGGGAACTTTATGTTTTGCCATAAAATAATCGGGATAGGTTTTTCTCAGCTCACTTATCTTTTTCTCCTTTTCTGCAAGATGGGAAAGGAACAGTGCAATTCCCGCCAGGGCATCTCGTCCGTAATGCAACGCCGGATAAATCACACCTCCGTTTCCTTCTCCTCCAATGACGGCATTTACTTCTTTCATTTTCTGTACCACATTCACCTCTCCAACGGCAGCCAGATATCTTTTTCCTCCATATTTTTCAGTCACCCGCGATAATGCTTCGGTAGAAGAAAGATTGGATACCGTATTTCCCGGGTACCTGGATAACACATAGTCTGCCACAGCCACAAGCGTATATTCTTCTCCGAACATCTCCCCGTTTTCACAAATGAAAGCCAGACGGTCCACATCAGGATCGACCACGATACCCAGGTCTGCCCCATGTTGAACAACGGCTTCAGAAAGTTCCTTGAGGTTTTTAGGTAGAGGCTCGGGATCATGAGCAAAGAGTCCGGTAGGCTCACAATTGAGTTCTATGATATCATGTACCCCCAACTCCCGGAGCAGTTCAGGCACAGAAAAACCACCCACAGAGTTCACGCCATCCACCACCACTCGGAATCCTGCTTTTCTTATCAGATCTTTTTGAACCAGATCCAAAGTGAGAATTTTTTCTATATGGTTAAAATGATAATCATTTTTGACCATCCGGATACCCAATTCATCCACAGAGACAAAAGAAAAGTTTTCTTCTCCTGCGATTTTCAGCACATCTTCTCCTTCTTCCGCGGATAAGAACTCCCCCCGGTCGTTCAGCAACTTCAGAGCATTCCAATGTGCAGGGTTATGACTTGCGGTAATGATGATTCCTCCGTCTGCATTTTCCGACACAACGGCCATCTCAACCGTCGGGGTGGTAGCCATTCCCAGCTCTATGGTATCAACACCAATGGCATTCAGAGTATTACAAACGATACCGCACACCATGTCTCCTGAAATACGGGCATCTCTGCCTATCACAACTTTCAGTTTCTTCTTCCCTGTTTTTTTCAGAAGCCAGGTGCCATATGCCGAAGCAAATTTCGTAAGATCCACCGGGGTAAGTCCTTCCCCCGGTTTCCCTCCAATCGTACCCCGTATTCCTGATATTGAGCTAATTAATGTCATTCTTAGAGTTTTATAACTTGTTGACAAAATGGGCAGAAATAGGATAAAGACTTAAGACATCCTCCCCTTTAAGAACGCCCCTCCACAATGCAATATAAAAGTACAAAAAAAACCATTGTACGGCTCATGGCTGGCTCTTTTTAATGAACTATATTTGTTTATACAGTATTTCTTGTTTAAATTGATTAATTTTGTCCCTGAATGTATTCAACATGAACCACAATTCTGAGAAAAGGAAAAAACCGGGTTCCCGGAAAAGTCTCTCAAAAAAACACAAACAGAAAATCAATGCCTCGGAAGAGCCTTCTCTTCGGCTAAACCAGTATCTATCCCGCAGTGGGATTTGCTCTAGGCGCCAGGCGGATGAATATATAAAAAAGGGATGGGTTTCCGTAAACGGCGAAGAGGTTAGGGAAATGGGCATCAAGGTGTCTCCTGCAGCGGATGTGAGCGTCCGCGGGCAGAAAATCATACCGGAGAAAAAAATTTATATTCTCCTCAACAAACCCAAAGACACCATCACCACCGTAAAAGATCCGGAAGGCAGAAAAACGGTAATGGATCTGATACGACTACCTGACAAGACCAGGCTGTTTCCGGTAGGCCGGCTTGACAGAAACACCACCGGTGTTTTATTGCTTACCAATGACGGGGACCTGGCAGAAAAACTTATGCATCCCAGATACCAGCATCGCAAGGTATATGAGGTGACCCTCCTCCGCGAGGTAACCCGTAATGACCTGCAGCAACTGGTAGAAGGAATCCCCCTTGAAGAGGGCACGGTCTCTGCCGATGCGGCTTCCTATGTTGACCCCGGAGACAAAAGAGTGATCGGCCTGGAGATTCACTCCGGACAAAACAGAGTGGTGCGCCGGATGTTCGAGAAACTGGGCTACAAGGTACAACGTCTGGACCGCGTTTCTTTTGCTGGACTCACCAAGAAAGGACTGACCCGGGGAAAGTGGCGCTACCTGACCGACAAGGAAATAAGCATGTTACACCGAAAACTGTTCTGATCATCATTGCACGAAAGTTTTCTATCTTTGTCACGGAACTCATCCCCTCAATATGACTCACAAAGCAGGTTTTGTAAATATAACAGGTAATCCCAATGTAGGGAAGTCAACCCTCATGAATCGCCTCGTAGGCAGAAAACTGGCCATTGTCACATCCAAAGCCCAAACGACCAGGCACCGTTTACTGGGAATCGTCAACGGAGAAGATTTTCAGATCGTTTACTCCGATACTCCCGGCATGGTCAATCCCAAATACAAACTGCAGGAGTTCATGGTTAAAACGGTCCGTACTGCTTTGGACGATGCGGATATTATTCTCTACATAACAGATGTGAATGAAAATCCTGATGAGAATCATCCTTTGACGGACAAAATAAAAAATATCAGGGTTCCTGTCCTTTTGGTAATCAATAAAACCGATCTTTCTGATCCTGCTTCTGTGGCAATACTCATTCAGAAATGGGCCGGGAAATTTCCAGAAGCGGAAATTTTTCCCGTCAGTGCGACCCTGGGAGCCAACCTGGATAAGCTTTTTACCCGCATTATGGAGCTACTACCCGAAAACCCTCCTTTTTACCCCAAAGACCAGATCACCGACAAACCGGAAAAGTTTTTTGTAGAGGAAATCGTCCGTGAAAAAATACTTCTTTTTTACAGACAGGAGATTCCTTATTCCGTAGAAGTTGCCGTTGAATCCTTTAAGGAAGAAGAAAAAATTATCCGGATAAGCGCCCGGATCTTTGTCATGCGGGACAGCCAGAAAGGAATTCTGATCGGCCATCAGGGGAAAGCCCTGAAAAAAGTAGGAACGGCGGCCCGGAAAGAAATGGAAGACTTTTTTAATAAAAAGATTTTTCTCGAACTTTTTGTGAAGGTAAAAAAGGACTGGCGGGATAAAGAAAGAATATTGAGGAACCTTGGATACAGATAAGCGCAACGTATGGGAAATATAGCGGCAATAGTAGGAAGGCCTAATGTAGGCAAGTCGACCTTATTCAACCGGCTCACGGAAAGCCGCCAGGCCATCGTAGACGAATATTCAGGGGTTACCCGCGATCGCATCTACGGCCATTGCACCTGGAACGGCATCACTTTCTCGGTTGTCGATACAGGAGGATATGTTACAAAACCGGAAGGGATCTTTGAGGACGAAATCCGCAAGCAGGTTTTTATGGCCATTGAAGAAGCGGATGTGATCATTTTTGTCACGGATGTGGAAAGCGGCATCACCGACCTGGATGAGGCAGTGGCCCGGATTTTGCAAAAAAGCAATAAGAAAGTTTTTATGGTGGTCAATAAAGTGGATAATACACAAAGAAGTTACGAGGCAGACGTCTTTTACAAACTGGGATTTAAAGAGATCTATCCGGTCTCTTCGATCAACGGAAGCGGTACCGGCGATTTACTCGATGAGGTAGTCAATTCCTTTGACAAGCCGACCGTCCTGCCTCAAGAAGATATCCCGCGTTTTGCTGTAGTAGGTCGCACCAACGTGGGCAAATCCACCCTGGTCAATACCCTGCTGGGAGAAGAACGGCAGATCGTATCCCCGGTGTCAGGCACGACACGCGATACGGTTCATATTCACTATACCCGGTTTAATCATAATTTTTACCTTGTGGACACTGCCGGTATCAGAAAGAAAACAAAGGTTTCCGAAGACCTCGAATTTTACTCTGTGATGCGGGCGATACGAGCCATTGAATACTCGGATGTCAATTTTCTGTTGATTGATGCTACCCGTGGCATGGAAAGCCAGGATGTGAATATTTTCAGGCTTATCCAGAAAAACGCCAAAGGGGTGGTTATCGTAGTGAACAAATGGGATCTGATCGCCAAAGAAACCAATACCATGGAAGAATTCAAAGCCCGGATCAAAGAAAAAATCATGCCTTTTCAGGATGTGCCTGTTATTGTTATTTCGGCCAAAGAGCAGCAAAGGGTTCTGAAAATGCTGGAGGCCGGCATGGAAGTATACCGCAACAAGCAACGGAGAATCCCGACATCCCGGCTGAACGACGTGATGTTACCGTTCATTGAAGCATTCCCCCCTCCTTCGGTAAAAGGCAAATACATTAAAATAAAATATGTCACACAACTACCCACAAAAACACCGGCTTTTGCTTTCTTCTGTAATCTGCCCCAGTATGTTAAGGACCCATATAAGAGATATCTGGAAAACCAATTGAGAAAAAACTTTGATTTCCACGGAGTTCCTGTTAAAATATTTTTCCGCAAGAAATAAATGGCACTTTTTTTGAGTTATATCTATGAACAATTTTCTCATGATTAAAAGGAAATACATATGGGTGCCTCTGCTTTTACTCACCATGATCTGGGCCTGCAGGAGAACGGTCAGTTATCCACCGGAGCCGCAAATTACCTTCAGGGATTTTTCCGTATTTGATTCCGTGGATCCGCTGGGAAACCAGGGACTTGTTGGCGCTCTGGTTTTTTCTTTTATTGACGGAGACGGAGATCTCGGGTTGCAGGAGCTGGATTCGGTCACCCCGGGAGACACCACCAATTCAAACCTGTTTTTCACTTTATATCACATGAAAGAGGGAGGCATGGTCGAAGCAGATGAAGATGAAATCAAGACCCCCCTGAATTACCGCATCCCTTACATCCCCATGAAAGGCAGGGATAAAACAATGAAAGGGGAGATTCAGGTACTTTTCTTTTATTGGGACTTTCCCTTTGATACCATTCAATACTCTTTCCACGTCGTGGACCGGGCCGGTAATAAAAGCAACACCGAACAAACTCCTGTCCTGATCCTGCCATTACAAAAATAGTGATTCCTTTTAAACCTGCAGCTATGATAACCGAAAATAACAAAATGGTCGATCTTGTACATAAGAACTATGTCCTCATTTCTGTTTTTTCCCGTTTTGGAATCTCCCTGGGCTTCGGAGACAAGACGATCAGAGAGGTTTGTGAAGAAAAGAAGATTGACCTGCAGTTCTTTCTGGAAATCGTTAATTCTTTTCTGGACCATGATTACTTCCCCAGAGAGCAGCTAAAGAGTTTCCCGATCCGGCTGATCGTTGATTATCTAACCAAAACGCACCATGAATACCTGGAAATAACCATTCCCGAAATAGAAAGGGTCATTTCAGGCAGGGAAGGGATCTGCTATGAAGACAAAGAACACAACTTCCTGCTGAATACCTTTTTTCAAGAATATAAGGATGAGCTGATCGCCCACATTAAAAGAGAAGACGAACAAGTATTTCCATATGCTCTCGAGATAGAGCAATGTTATCTGCAAAAAAAACCTGCAGAGACCTTGCCGGATACATTCAGGGACTACACGATCTCCCGCTACCTGCAGGAACATGATGATATAGAAGAAAAACTATTCGACCTGAAAAACATTATCATTAAATATCTTCCACCCCCAAAAAACCCGAGACTTTGCTACCAGGTCATCGTGCTGTTGTTCAATCTGGAAAAAGACATGAATGACCACAGTCGCATAGAAGAAAAGGTATTTGTTCCGAAAGTGGCTATGATGGAAAAAGTCATCGGACGTAATAACAGCCGCCAATAACCCGGTTTCAGGATGAGAAAAATTAATTTTTTAATCATAACCGAATCTTTTGTTTATAAAACCGGTATCCGGTTTTTGCTGGAAGAAATGTACGTTACCGGGAAAATACATTATTCCGAAGATCTATCCCAAATAGAAAAAAGCAACGCCGACTATATTTTCGTGGACACAGATCTTCCGGACGTCAAGGATTTATATAAACAGATCCGTTCCGGCAATGAAGGGGTATGGCCTGTGTTGATTGCCCTGATCCATCACCGGAAAGATAAGGATCTTGTGTCTTCCGGTATTTTCCGGCATTTTCTTGATCTATCCCAGTCCAAAAGTGAGATATTGCATGCTCTCGCGGAAATTACGAAAAACAGCTTTCCCCCGGACAGGGCCCCTGTCAGGGAAGAAAAACTCAGTGAACGGGAAAAAAGCATTCTGAGATTTGTGGCGCTGGGTTATACAAACAAGGAGATCGCCGAAAAACTGTTTATCAGCATGCATACGGTGATTACTCACCGAAAAAACATCACCCGAAAACTGGGGATAAAAACCGTCTCCGGCCTGACGGTATACGCTATTCTGAATCAACTCATTGACATGAACAATGTGGGCTAAAACCTCAGCCCCATGAACAGGACATCATCCACCTGCATGTTATCACCCTTCCACTCTTCAAAGGTTTTCCTCACTATTTCATATTGTTCATCCATGGGCAGATGATGAATATCTTCAAGTAATTTGCGGAGGGGACCCATTTTGAATTTCTTTCCCCTGGGCCCACCGAACTGATCCGGATAACCATCCGAGAACATATAGATAATATCTCCTTTTTTCAGGTCATACTCCTGGTCACTAAAGAGCTTTTTCTCTTCTTCAAAAATTTCACCCCCCACGCCGCTACGGTTTCCGCGAAGGGTATAAATATCATTATCCATAAAAAGAATTACAGGCCGCATAGCCGAAGCAAATTTAATATGATTATTCCCCAATTTCACCTCCAGGACAATAATGTCCATCCCGTCATCCGACTTGCCTGACTCAAGGTTTTGGTTCAGCGAGCTGGTGATCTCACGATCCAGAAAAGCAAGTAACTGGGAAGGTGTTTCATATCTTCCTTGTTGGGTAAGGTCTTTGATCAATGTAGAGCCTATCATCGACATAAAAGCTCCCGGGACACCGTGTCCGGTAGAGTCTGCGCATACGATGAGGTAACGGTCGGCATCGACATGACCCCACCAATAAAAATCCCCGCTCACAATATCCCTGGGCAGGTAAAAAATAAAGGAGTCCGGAAACACATCCTTAAGCCTTTGAATGGGAGGAAGAATACTGGACTGTATCCGTTTGGCATAATTAATGCTATCGGTAATTTCCTTGTTCTTCAATTCCAGTTCGGCATTTTTTTCCAATACTTCTTTGGATCTTTTTTCCAGTTCTTTCTCCAGATACTCTTCTCTTTTGATATGATTCCTCTCGCGTACCTTAATGATAATATATACGGTGGTCACCAGGGCAAGCACAGCGAGCAGGAAAAACCACCACGTCTTCCAGAAAGGATGTTTTATAATGATCCAGACGCTTACCGGCTCCCGAGTAGTATAACCGGCACTATTGTATGCCTGAACAACAAATCTGTATTTCCCATCTTCCAGACGTCCGTAATAAGCGGTGGTATTGGAAGAGAGATCCGACCAGTTATCGTCGTAGTTTTCCAGTTTATACTGGTACATAACCTCCTGCGGATCCCTGTAGCTTATTCCAATAAAATCAATTCTCACCCGGTAGCGGCCGTAAGGCATGACAATCTTTTTCTGTACCGGAATTTGTTTGTCTGAGAAAGTAAGAGAGAGGATATTTGTTTTGGGAGGGATGGTATCCGGTTTTTCACGGGAAGGGTCAAACCGGATCACTCCGTTGGAGGTCCCGAACCAGACTCGCCCCTGTTGGTCGGTATAGGCGGCATTCAAATTGCATTCGGCAACGATACCCTGTTTGTGTGAATAGGTTCTGACCTTTTTCTTCTCCGGATAGATCCTGCTTATTCCCGAGCTATGACCCACCCAAACACATCCGGAAGAATCCACCGTTAAGCTATAACAATAATTTGAGATCATGCCTGAATTTTCATTATAGTTCAGGATCGTATCCTTTGTAATGTTGAATACCCCATTCCCGTAAGTTCCTACCCAGAAGCCTCCGGAAAGATCCCGGACGATGGATTTCATCTGCAAACGGGCAACCGTTTCGGGCAGTTTATATTTTCTGGATACACCATTATCCAGGCTGATGGCATACAACCCATCCGACATGGTAGCCAGCCAGGCCTCATGGTCTTTATCCAGATAAATCTGGTTTATGTTGTTATAGGGCAGCCCTTCATAGGTGGAAAGTTTTTTCAGCAGATGCCCCTGCATATCGAACACCATCACGCCACTGGCTGTTCCTACCCATACATGGGTGTCATTACCGGTGATGGTGTGGATCGTATTTTCCAGCTTATTCCCCGATTGAAACAAGGGAGATGCTCTTTGTCCTGACTTGCGATAAAGGTAAATTCCGGACCCACGGGTACCTATCCAAAGGTTTCCTTTGGGATCGGCAAAAAGAGCGTTGATGTTCGTTCCCGGGAGTCCGTTTGCTTTTGTCAGCATTTTGCCTTTTCCACTCTTCAGCGGGTTCTGTATCAGGATCCCTTTCTCTCCTCCCAGAACCACTCTTTTGTCATAAGCGGTCACAGCCGTAACATTGTTTCCGGGCACCCCGCCTTTGAAATGGAATAACAATAAAGCATCATCCGGGAATAACACCAGCCCCTTTCCATAGGTCCCTATCCAGATGTTTTTCTCAAAATCCTCATAAACACATTGAATGTTTTGCGCGTCCAGTCCCGTTGTTTCATTGTAGTCTTCCCTGACAAATCCCGTAGGGGATAAATGAATTCTGACCACCCCTTTTCCAAAGGTCGCAAACCAGTAATCCCCCCGCGAATCCCGGAGGATGTCCGTAACATTGGCCTCCTCCATGCCCCATACTTTCCCGACGTTTTCCGTAGTCAGCTTATCCCCCAGCTTTAAACGGTAAACTCCGGCATCTAGGGTTCCAATCAGGACATCATGTTCACCGGGAAAGAGGGCCTGCACGCGTGTCGAAATTTCCGGCACTTTTTTTACCAGTACGGGAAGTGTTCCCCCGGGATTAGAACGGTAAACATATAAACCGTCAAAAGTACCGATAAACAAATAGTTTCCTGAAACTGCCAATGCACTGATCTGATGGACTTCTTTGAGATTCAGAGGATGTACAGGATCTTCCTTTTCCTTTTCAATACTGAATATACCCCCATTCTGCGAAGCCACCAGAATTTCCCCATGGGGGCCCTGTGCCAATCCGAAAATGCGGCTTTCCGAAAAACGGGGTACATCAAAAAATCTGAACTTACCCTGCCGGTAATACCCCACATATCCGTCATTAAATCCAAACCACAAATCTCCCTGTTTATCTTTGAGGCTGGTGGTCACAAAACTTTGTTGCAGTGAGTCAGGCAACAACCCTTTCCGGAAAGTTTTCCCGTCAAATCTCACCAACTCTGTGCCTGTGCCTACCCACAAAAACCCGTTGGAATCTTCATTGATCGTATAGACAAATCTGTTCTGCAATCCGTTTTCAACGCCATAATGCAGGAAATGATATGTTTGCCCTTTCGCCGGAACCGTAAAGGAGAAAACAACCAGGCAAAACAGGACAACAAACGAACTACGAATTTGTCTCATCAATCTTTATCTGATTATAATTAATGGCGTTTAATCGGTTTGGCTGCGGCTCCATACTGGAACTTGGGGACACCGCCAATCGGAACCGTATGGAAAGGAAGCAGTTCACCGTATTGGTTTCTTACGGAAATCACCACATTGTTATTCCGTACCATAGGATTCTTTTTTTTGATGAACTGAAAATCAAAAGAAGTGTTTTTTTCCTTGTCAAAGATCTTAAACTCGCTCTCCGCCCATTCATCTTCTCCGGAAACCTTATTTAACTGATATAAGCGGGCAACGGTAACCGTTCGTATCTCTCCGTCGTTATCCCAGTCGAAATTGGTCTGTTTGATTGAAATCACCCGACTATCGACATAAGGGTAAATATGTGAGATATTTACTGTGTCGTTCCATAACCGGAAACCATATTCATACGTAAATGCATCTCCTCCTTCCACCGGAATATTTTTATCAGGAGAAGTGCTGAGATAAAAGTTATACAGATTCCCGTCATCGCCATCCACCCCAAGCACGACGATTTTTAAAATATAGCCCTGAAACTCTTCTGCATATTCTCCTTCGGTGGGATTCAGCGGCCCGAAGGTATACCATTTTTTATCATATTTTACTTGTGTATCAAATAACTTATAAGCCAAAAGATTCCCTTTCTTAAAAGTTCCGCTGGGGTCTATATCCTCCGTCCAGCATCCTTCCCCCCCGTATATGGAATACTCTGTTTTCGTATTAAAAACCACGTTGAGTTCATCGATATCCCCTCCGCAGTCGGGGTCATACACGCGTATATATACCGGACCATCATGGGTCTTCGGGATAATAAAAAAGAAAATGTTGCAAAAATCATCATCTCCCCATGAGGTCTCCGCTTTATTTCCAAAAGTCACAAGATGAGGGATATTCTCCACCTCCGCAGGCACAGGCTGTGCTGACAGGCCCGGGGAAAAGAACATGATTACCACTATAAACCAACCTGTCAGTTTCACATTCCGCATATATAAATATATTTCCGTTTCTTCACTTTCAAACGATATAATACGAAAAAGGTTCCTGTTTTCCTTTCAAAATAAATAAAAAAAAATGAAACAAGGGTCTCTTTTCTTTCTTTGTTCCGTAAAAGGATACCGTAAACGCAACAGGAACTGAAAAAATAATGAAACCGGGAACCCGTGAATTTTCCCGTCAGACCGTTTACCGGTTTTTCGGTTTCCGGTTAAGCACCCTTATCTCTTTATAAACACATTTATCCACTCTGTTTCCGGTATTGGTCATGCCCCTTACCAGCAATCTGACGATAAAAACGCCCGGGGTATGGTAGGTTGTTTTTATTTCACTTCCTTCAGCCAGGTTTCCGTCGCCCAGGTCCCAGAAATATTGTTCCGGCTGAAAACCCGGGATATTAGTCTTCAATCCGTCCAGGTGAATTTCCTCCCCGGCAAAACAAGTGTCGGGTGCGGTAATATAGGGTTCCTGAGATTCGACCACTTCCACCAGGTAAGTAGCTACCGATTCACGTGTCTCCCCGGTAATCGTATCGGTTACCGAAAGCCTGGCCAGGTACTTTCCGGGTTTATCAAAACAGTGCTCTACGGTGTGTCCGTAACCCTCCGTACCATCTCCGAAATCCCATTTATATTTTATCGGGATGGTATCCGTATTTTTACTCTGGGTTTCATAAAAGAGAAAACAATTTGCCGGTTCTTCCGAAGGGCTACACCCTTTCATCTCGGGTAACAAAGAGGTGAACATGAAAATATTATCACGTCCCCGGCGCGAAGAGGTAAACAGTCCGGCATGCATAGAACTGTCAGCCACATAAGCATAATCATCGGCAGGAGAATTAAACGGAGCATCCAGGTGAACGGGAAGGATCCATTGTCCGTCATTGAAAAAGGTAAAGAAAATATCCAGCTTACCCAGGAAGCCGGCACGGTCTGAAGCAAAATAGAGCCTCCCGGAGGGATGAAAAAATGGATATAAAT
Source organism: Bacteroidales bacterium (assembly GCA_024762655.1). Classification (GTDB taxonomy): domain Bacteria; phylum Bacteroidota; class Bacteroidia; order Bacteroidales; family VadinHA17; genus DRPN01. Next base: position 24,961 of record JANTHB010000012.1, on the reverse strand, counting down.
CGGAGGCGGCACTGTTCACTTTTCCCCCGAGATTTTTGGGTTTCGACCAGCTGTTTCCCTGACGGTAACATACATAAAGATCCGACCTTCCGTAACCTCCGGGCATGTCCGAAGCAAAGAATAACATTTTCCCGTCCGGACTGACAGCAGGATGTCCCACATTGTAAGCCGGATTATTGTAAACGAAAGGATGTACCGTACCCCAGCTCCCATTGCTATAATCAATGTAAAAAATACCCGTAAAGTTGGGTTGTTTTTTGTTTTTCTTATCCAGTAACAAATTTCGCGTAAAATAGAGCACATGATGCGTAGCATCATATGAGACGGGACCCTCATTGACAAAAGTGTTGATCTGTGGCAACAATTTCCTGGGCCGTCCGAAATGAACGCTGTCTTTTTTTACGACAAAATACAGATTACTGGTTCGTTCGCCTGAGGTCGTCCTGTACTGGTTAAAAATATCATCTATGCGATCGGACGAAAAGATAATGCCGTCCTGGAAAAGAGCAGGAGCATAATCATTGGCAACCCCCATACTGAAAGGCGCAACCCTGACCTCCCAGAGAGACTGCCCTGTTCCGGGAAAAGAACCAACCACAAGGAGCAATAGCAGAAAATAATAACGTTTCATTTTCTAAAAATAACGCGGGTTAATGGCCTTTATCGTGTGTACAGGTTCAAACCGTATATAAATTTCATGGGATCCGCTTAACATGGAACTATAAGGCCCCATCGTATAATCGTAGGCATATCCGATCATAAGCTGCTCCGTGATTTTAACTTCAATCAGACCCACTACCTGGTCGGCAATAGTCTTGCCTCCGGTCCTGTAAGATGCTCCCAGCCACACCTTGTCATCAAATAAAATAAAGAAAGAATTAAGATCCACGCTGTAGTCTTTTTGGAAACCGAAATATTGGAAAAGCACGGTTGGCTTCCATTTCAGCTTTCCTTTTCCTGCCAAAAAGCCTGCTGTTGCCAGATAATGATAATCATTCGGATTATACGATGTTAAATTTTCCGTGAAAGAGGAGTCTGTCATGCCATAGGTAATCATTCGGGGCATGGATAACCCTGCAAACATCCGTGAGTTGTAATAATAAATTCCAAAGCCGAAGTTCGGTTGAAAGACGGAATTATTGACAAATACCGGATCGGCAGGATCATAATGCAAACCGTCGAAGTTTTCCTTTTTATACTCGGCTGTAGCCCTGAGCCCCAGGGACAACACCGATTTTTCGAAATGAATCCGGTAGGCATAATCAAAAGAACCGTACATGGTCTGAGAAGCCCCTTCCTTATTATTCCCCAGTACCATTCCCAGCCCGATACGGTCATTTTTCAAAGGCATATGTGTGCTGATTTGCTGGTAGCTGGGAGCCCCCGGCAAGGCGGTCCATACCTGCTTGTAACTACCCGACAGGCTGAAGATATCCCTGCTGCCGGCATACGCCGGATTGATCACAAGGCCATTAACCATATATTGACTATACTGGCCCTGCACCCCGGAGATAACAACCAACATTAGAAACAATATGCCTGTAATTTTCTTTACCATCCGGTTATTTATTTCGCTTGATCACAATATATCCTTTAATATTTTTCTGTATTTTCCCCTTCAGCTCAAGTATGTAATAATAAGTACCATCGGGCAGGGGCTCATTGTTGTCATTTACTCCGCTCCATCCGTAAACCGTACCGGGATTATCCGCATGCATGAAGTTGTCAGTGTGGAATACCGTATTTCCCCTGTGATCAAAAATGATCAATCTGTTTTCAATGTTATCAGTCCCTGTAATGATAAGATAGTCGTTAATACCGTCCTGATTGGGAGAGATGGCATAGTTTTCCGCTTTAAAATCAAGGACCATCACCCGTACGCTGCTGACTTTGGCCGGGCATACCCCGTTGACAACCGACACATGGAAAAGATTTTCCCCTATATCCAGGTTGCTGGCATGTATAATAAGGTTGTTTACATCATCGATAACAGCACCTGATTCGGTCGTCCAGGTAAGCTCTCCGACTCTCGGATCCTGCCAGGTAGCAGTGAGAGTCACCTCATTCACGCCGGGTTCCAGGGTCGTATCGGCACCGGTGAAAATATCGCCGGGTTCCTGCCAGAAAGTAATGGAAGAAACATCTGTCCGGACAGGACACACTCCGTTGGAGACATGCAGGGTGAGATCATAGATGCCTTCCGTATCAGCCGCAGCTACTGTATGGACATCCAGGGTATCCGACAGGCTGATCCCGGCAGGGGCGGTCCACCACCATGTGCCATAGGGGGGAGTGACCCCCTGTAACGTGTAAGACAGTCCGCACACCTCATCGTTTCCACCGGCATCCGCCTGAGGTTGTCCGTCGACTCTCACAGTGGCCGAACCGGTCAGGTCGGTGGGCCGTGCCTTGCATCCTACCTGATCTGTTAACCCCGACAGGATATAGGTATATTGTGTTGAAGCCGCAGAAGACCCGGGCGTGACAGAAACATTTTCGGGAGCGGTAGAGTTTATTCCGGCAGTGGCAACGTTTCCGTTCCCGTCACTATACTCAATGGTCCACGGACCGTTTACGCCGTTAACCTGAAATACAAGATCCACCCCGGTGCCGTCACAGATCGTCGTATCCAATGGAAGAATGGCTGCCGAGGGCAGAGGATAAATACTGATTCCCACCGGGGGGGTTGTATCCCTGCAGGTATTAGCCGGGCCGCTGAAAACAATCCTCCGGAAATACTTCTCCGCTGTTAATCCCGGGGTTTGATAATTTTGTCCCGTAGCGTTTCCCGAAGCCCCATTCCACGATGCATTATCATCACTCTCCTGCCAGGTATAGGCAAAAACACCGTCCCCGCCGGCAGGCAGGCTGCCTGTGATGAGTGTTGAATCTTCCATGCAGATGGAATAATCTGCAGGCAGCGTGTTTTGTGTGATCTCCGGCAAAATATAAAAAGCCACCGTATCGCTTATCACCTGACACATCCCCGAAGTCACCTGCCTACGCACCAGGGTGGTGGTATTAAAAGTGCCAGGATCATAATCCGGGGTATTCCCCCCGCTGTTACTCCAGGTAGCACCTCCGTCTTCACTGATGTTCCAGAGATAATCATAGGTGCCGTTCCCTCCCGTGACAGGGATTGTCTCAGGCACCAGCCTGTTAAGTGGCTGTCCTGCACAGACCGTAGTGTCTCTCCCTCCGGAGAGGGTCTGTATACCATAATGGGCAATGGCGGGATCCACCAGGATCGTAACCTGTCCGGAGGTATCCCGGCAGATGTCCGAGAAAACAATCCGGCGGTAATAGACCGTGTCTGACAGAGGTCCCGGACTATAGCCGATGCCCGTATTTGTACCGGTCCCGGGTGTATAATTCAGGCTATCAGCACTTTCTTCCCACAGGTAGGTATAAGAGCCATCTCCTCCACCAGGTACAGTACCGCTCAGGGGAACCGGGGTTTCTCCCTCACAGAGATGTTGATCTGCTGAAATATTGTTGTTGACAATGTCGGGCCATTCAAGCAATGAAACCTCATTGCTGGTATCTGCACAGGTTTGGTGTAATCCGGAAAAGACCACTCTTCTGTAAAACACCTGTCCCGGGAACAGCGGGGAAGTAGTATCCGGTTGATACACGGAGGTATTGTTTACACCATAAGCCGTATCCCAGGCACTATGATCCGGTGTTTCGATCCACTGGTACGTATAGTTGTTATCTCCCCCTGTCGGGTTGGTCCCTGTCAGCTGGGCAAAAGTAGCTCCCTGACAGATGGTCTGGTCCCCTCCGATGCCGTTGTCGGCGATGACAGGCAAGACATTTATGGAAATGGTATCGCTGATATCCGAACATTTTCCGGAATATACCGTCCGGCGATAATAGATTGTATCCGACAAAGCAGGAGGCAGATAAATACTTCCTGTGTTCATCCCTGTGGCAGGCGTAAATGTCACACCGTCGCTGCTCTCCTCCCAGAAGTAAGAATAGGTTCCGTCGCCTCCTGTGGGTGAGGGAAAAGCAGGCAAAACAGCATCCGGAATCTGCCCTGCACAAATCACCGTGTCAAAACCGAATACATTTTGTTGTATCTCCGGCTGTACAATAATGGCAACGGCTTTGCTTACATCCACAATTTTCGTCGGAGAATTATCCGATACAACTCTTTTATAATACACCGTATCATATAATGCAATATTCAGATTCATCGTACTCCCGGTTTCTCCTGCAAGTGTATCCCACAGGATTCTGTTGGCACTTCGTATCCATTTGTAATCATAGGGACCCATTCCTCCTTTGGGGACAGAACCCAGGATCTCCGGAACAATTTCTCCTTCACAAAGGGTATCGGAAAGTTCTCCGTTCCGGATAGAGTATATGGAATTAAAAAGGAATCCGGACAAAACCAGGCTCAGATCGTTTGCCACGATACCGGCAACACCGTCATTAGCAGCATTGGCACATATTCCGATGATATCTCCCTTAACACCTCCTGCAACAATGTTCGTCAGGTTTCCGTCAGTGGCATTGTTTCTGTACCAGATAAGGCCGCCACCGCCACCGCCGCCGGCACCAGGGCAGTCTGTACCGTTGGTAGTGCCTCCTTGTCCTCCGGTCGCACTCACCGTAAGATTGTCTTTATATTCATTGATATCAAGCAACACGCTCCCCCCGGCGCCGCCACCGCCACCGGCAGCATCGGCAACGGCCGTAACAGTTTCTCCGCTTGCATCAATCGTATGACCATTGGCTTCAATCGCATTGGCCATGATAATAACGATCCCGCCGCCTCTTCCTCCGGCGGTTGCCGTTAGTCCGCCAGACTGGGTACCGGATCCGCCACCGCCGCCCAGAAAAATCCTTTTGTCCTGCTTCCAGGTAGAAATACCTCCGGAAATATCTTTCCCTCCCAGTCCGTACCTGTCCTGGAGTGTCCCGCAGGATGTGGTTTCAAGGCCTCCCCAACCTCCGGCGCCCATATTGGCTCCGCCACCACCACCGGAATAACGGCCATTACCGCCACCGCCACCAGTGAACAAAGGTCCTCTTCCTCTGGCATATAACGGAAACAACGGCCCACCGGATAAAAAATTATAGGAAGCGATCCCTTCCCCCTTGGCACCGGCACTGTCTGAAGTGGCAGAAAAATACAGGGAGTCATAACCGGCATCTGCATTGGTACACTCCCCGTTCCCGTCCACAGGTACCCCTCCCTTAAAACCCTTTGCACTGACATCAATATCTGCTTGCAGCGTCAGGGTATTACCCACAATCACGGCCAGCACCCCGCCAGTCCCTGAAAGACTGTCCCAGGGAGGGCAAGTAAGGGCCCCGCTAACTGTAACATTAGTATATCCGGGCACTTTAATCAGCTGGACATCTCCGTTAATATCATAAGTATTGGTCAGGTCAACCGTAAATATCACCTGATTTCCAGCCACCGTCTGAACGATCAGAAACTCATATTTCCCCGCATTATTGGGGTTTTGAGGGTCTCCAAAATGGGTCCCCACTACATCAATTCCCACCCCTTTCATCTGCGCCAACAGTACAGTATCTCCGTCCGAGAAGGCAGAAGCATCGGCCAGGGTGATCCTGTCAAATCCATCTATGGAAACAACACGTGCATAGTGGTTTACTATGCCGGAAATAGAAGTTTGGGAATATCCTTTTGTGAACAACAGGATTCCGGCAAGCAGGAAGAAAAAATATTGTTTCTTTTTCGGCACGTTTCTCTCTCTAAGTACTAACAAAAATAAACAAAACCTTTATTATTGCAATTTACTTCTCCTAAATTTACTCACTAACGGGTGCATAAAGCGGTAATTCTACTATAAATGTTGTCCCCATGTCTTCATTCTGTGTAAACCACACCCTTCCACCCGCATCTTCCACAATCTTCTTAACGATGGCCAGTCCCATTCCCATTCCGGATGATTTGGTGGTAAAATTCGGTTCAAAAAGCCTCTCTTCCATCCCGGCCGGGATTCCCTCTCCATTATCCCGTACCAGCACCCTGACCTTATTCTCATCGATTCTTTTTTCAACGATGACTTCTATTTTACCATCCTTCCGGTCCATAATGGACTGCATGGCATTTTTCAGCAGGTTGGTAAAAACGCTTTCCAGGAGTTTCTTGTCAGCAAACACCCAAAGTTCATCCAGATCGGGTGCCTGAAAAACAAATTCTATTTCCCGCTGCGCACGGAAAAGAAAAACCGTGTCTTTCAACAACCCGATAATATCTACCGGCTCATTTCTCATCTTCGGCAACCTGGCAAAATTAGAGAAGGCCGAAGCGATATAGGAAAGCCTGTCAATCTGCTCGATCAACGTCTGGGTCAGTTTTTTAAACCGGGCATCAAAATCTTCAGCACGGTCTTCCCGGGCCCGCTGTAACTGTTGTACGCTCAGCTTCATAGGGGTCAGGGGATTCTTGATCTCATGGGCTATTTGCCGGGCCATCTCTCGCCAGGCGCTCTCCCGTTCCGATTTTGCCAGCCGTTCCACATTCCGGGCCAATTCATCTATCATCCGGTTGTAGGCATTTACCAGACTGGCAATCTCATCACTTCCTTTATAAACAATATGCTCATATTCTTTTCCAAGTCTGAACCGGCCTATCCTTTCCTGTATAGCCCGTAAAGGAGTAGTGATCTTATCCGAGATGATGACTGCCAGAACAACTGTAATCAGAATCATAACCACCATGTAGTTTACAATACCTACGATCATATTGGAAACCTCACGGGTCAACACATACTGCTTTGTAAAATAAGGTAGGTTCAGGTAGGCCAACAAATGTCCATCATTATTGAGAAAAGGCATATATGCCGACAAATAACGCAAATCCCCTAATGATTCTTTCTGGATTAATTCGGATTTTTTTAAAACAGATAACTGGTAATATGCATCTTCGTTCATATGGTTGCCGGTCAGTTCTTTCTCAAAGATCTCCGGCCTCGATGTCGCCAGCAGTCTCCCGGCAGGGTCATACAGGTTAATATCCGAATAAAACACATTGGAAAACTTAACCAACAAATCATTCAGACTGGCATACTGGGGAGAACTCCAGTTCCGGTCTAGGGAAGCTTCATAACTCAGCTTGTGTTCCATTTCTACATAAACACTTAGCACTTTTTCCGAGAGGGTTTTATAATGATTCTCACGATATTGTCTGACATTGAATAACACCGAACCAGTCCCGATCAGTATTAAAGTAAATAAAAGTAGTGAGATCATCCACCACTGGATTTTTTGTTTCAGCAAACGGGGACGAAGCTGAATATTAACCGGAAAAACACTTCTGAAGAAAGTAATGGAGAAAAGTAAAAAGAAGAAAATAAAGAAATAGGAAAAAGAAACCAGATAATCCTTGAAATGTCTTACCGGGATACTCAGAACTACCATTACAGGATTTTTTTCATGGTATATGAGGTGTAAGTAGCCGTCCATCCGGATAAAGGAAAAAGAAGATGTATCCCGTTTAAATGCCTCATTGGTAAGACTATACTGATAATCACCGTTTTGTGTTACCAGGTTTCCGTTATAATACTTTGCATAAGAATAACCTCCGGGTTTTAGCTCACGCGATGCGGCACTATTAAGAAGCAGTTCAGGGTACCCAAGCTGTTCATACATCAGCCTGGAATCCAGCTGGAGAAACAATGCGTTCGAATCACCGGGAACTACCGAAGGATAATAAAAAGCACCGAAATAGCTTATCTGGCCGTTTTGGTTGTCCAGATAATAAAACCGGGTATCCCGGATGGGCGTTCCGGAAGTGTTGACAAGATCCCGGAAAAAACCAAAACAGGAAGCCAACTGCTCCTCATTCACATCCAGTCCCATTTCCGGAGTACACAAATAAACCGACAGGTAATATTTTTTCCAATACCCCTTGAAAAAACGCATGGTAAGATACTGTACGATATTACTCAGGTCAGCGGAAGTATAGGACGTTTTTCTCATGATAAATTTCAACTCAGGATCATTCTCAATCTGTTGGCTGATATCTCCCATCATCAACTCTGCTACGGGATCGTGTTCGGCGCCCAGACTGACGGTAAGCACTTTCATATTTTGTTTTTCCTTTTCAAAAGACCGGTCCATAATAAACCAGGTAGCATACAGACCTGTCAGGGCAGATAAAATCAACAATGACGCATAAACGGATTTTTGCTTGATCTTCAAAGCAACCAGCAACAACAGGAAAGCCCCCAGAACCGGATAATGAATATGAAAACCAAATACATACACAAAAAACAAATAAGCAACAGCCGAAGCAATCAGCCCCGTGGCAATCACTTTAGCAGACATTGGGACCGGGTATTCCATGACTTTATCCGTAAACAGGATAAAAGCCATAAAAAGCATCCCTACGGAGATAATCCCGATAAGTGAATAAATATTTATGCTAAGAACCTTGTAAGGTTCAAAGCTCAGGCTCGAGTTTAATATCAACTGATAGAGCAGTTCGGTAACTCCGAAAAAAAACAAACCGGAAGCCAATATTCCCGTGAAGACCCATCCGGTCATTATTCGCTTGCCACGAACAAAATCTTTTACCGGAAAAACAATCCAGGCCAGGTAGAAAAAGAAAAAAACAAAAACGGAGAGAATAAAAAAGTCTCCCAGGGACGGGATCCAGTCGGAATAAGCAAAATAATAAGGAGAAAACAACGACATAGAATACACCGAGGCCGGGATATTCCATCGTTCCATCAGATATTTCAGCAAAACCAGCACAAGAAACACCAGGGGAAGAAGAAGCCTTCCTTTATCAGGGTGAACCCGGAAAAACCGGATCAGGGAAATATAAAAGAAAATTAAGGACAGAAAATAAAAAATTGCCGAAAGCACATTAAGCAATCCGGCAGGTGCCGAACCCTTTCTTACCAGGCTGAAAAGAAAGTCTCCGTTCAGGGACTTCACAGGGACCCCGTTTTCTGCGGGTATGGTTGAAACCGCATAGCCGGGATCCATCCATGCACCGCGAAAGAATTTGGGTTTCAAATACTTATTCTCATACTGATATTGTCTCTTAACCAGTTCCAGGCCGGTTATTGTCAATGCACTGTCCTTCAGTTCATGACATATATACCAGCCTTTCCCCAGATAAACCAGGGCCTCTTTGGGGGGGATCTTTCTGCTGACCGATATGGTATTGTCAGACCAGAAAACCAGCGAATCATTTCTGTACAAAAAAAGAGCCAGTTCCTGATCCCGCATTTTTTTCTTTTCTCCGGCATCCAGCAGCTCATAAAATTTGTTTCCTGTTTCGGGAATCCTTGCCTTTACAGCTTCCATGAGGTCAAGCATCACCCGCTCACGGGTATAAATTTTTTTCTGGAAATGCCGGTAAACCGCATGTTCATACAATTGTTTGGAAAAACGGCTCTCAAGCCCAACCCCCAGCGCCAGGGAAAAGGCTGAAAGAAGCAAAAAACGGTAATATTTCGAGCGCAATAATCCCATAATCTCATTCATGCATGATGGTATGGTTCTCCGTGGATAATAGTTAATGCCCTGTACAACTGTTCCATCAGCAAAATACGTACCACCTGATGGGAGAAAGTCATGGGGGACAAACTGATCACCCGGTCTGCCCTCCGGTAAACCTCGTCACTGACCCCAAAAGCCCCTCCAATAATAAATACCAGATCCTTGTTTCCTTCCATCATTTTTTTCTCCAGAATCCCTGCAAACTGTACCGAGGTATAACGTTCTCCCCGTTCATCAAGCAAGATAACAAATGTTTTCTTATCCAGCGATTTCAGCAACAATTTCCCTTCGAGCAGCTTTACGGCATATCTGTCTTTTGGCGTTTTCCCGGGGGATAATTCACGAATGACTAAAGGCAAATACCTGCGGATACGCTTTTCATATTCCGCAATTCCTTCTTTCACGTAGTTGTCTGTTGTTTTACCCGTAAAAAAAACGGTTATCGTCATCGGTTTTTTTTATCAATCCAAAGAAACATATAAATTCCGACATAAATACCGGGAGTGCCTCTCTCCAAAAATTACACTAAATTACAAATTCAGAATAATTTATTAAATTGCAAACAATCATTGGTAAGGTTTTTGCTAATTACATTTTAGCCTATTCAATTATTGGACAATATATTATAAAAAACAGGGAAGTGAGTAAACGTTTAATATTTTTTATCGTAATCCTCTTTTCCATCTTCCGGACAGGAGAAGGTCAGGCTTCGGCTTCCATTCCGGATGAGATCATCAAGTCTATCCGCAAGGGTGATGCCAGCGGATTGGCTGCATACTTCAACAGCTCCGTGCAACTGGTTATCCTGGAAAAGGGGAATGTTTACAGCCGTTCGCAGGCTTCTATGATCATAAAGGATTTTTTCAGGAAGAACCCTCCCCGCACTTTTAAGATCATTCATCAGGGAGGAAAAGGCCATGCCCACTACGGGATAGGCATTCTGAAAACCGATAAACAGACATTTCGTATCTACTTGCTGATCAAACCAGCCAATAATAAATCTTATGTTCATCAATTAAGGATTGAGAAAGAAAATGGATAGCCTCGAAAGGTTTCTTGAAAATGCCATCCACGAAGATGTCGGCGACGGCGACCACACCTCAGAAGCTTGTATCCCCGAAGACACGCTTGGCTCAGCCCACTTGCTGATTAAGGATCACGGTATCCTGGCTGGGGTAAAGGTGGCTTGTAAAGTCTTTGAGATCATTGATCCCGAAATAAAAATGGACTTGAATGTGCATGACGGGGAAGTTGTCCGTCCGGGTATCATTGTATTTAAGGTAAGCGGCAGAGCACGTTCTATCCTACTGGCTGAGCGCCTGGCACTCAATATCATGCAGCATATGAGCGGCATTGCCACCCAGACCAGAAAATTTGTGGATCAGGTTAACGGACTCAAAGCCAAAATTCTCGACACACGTAAGACTACTCCCGGGATGCGTTTCCTGGATAAAGAAGCGGTACGTATCGGCGGAGGGGAAAACCATCGTATGGGCCTGTACGATATGATTATGATCAAGGACAACCATATAGACTACCTGGGAAGCCTGGAAAAAGCCATTGATGCGGTTCACGCCTACTTTGAAAAAACCGGCCGTACCATGAAAATCGTTATTGAAGCACGCGACCTGAAACATGTAGAGCGCATCTTCGCACACGGGGGGGTCGACCGTATTATGCTGGATAACTTCACCCTTGAGGATACACGCACTGCCGTTGAAAGGATCCAGGGGCGTTTCGAAACCGAATCCTCAGGAGGGATCACCCTGGAAAATGTCAGGGCCTACGCATTGTGCGGGGTAGATTATATCTCTGTGGGAGCTCTTACCCACCAGATCAAAAGCCTGGACATGAGTCTGAATGCCGCCGTGCTCTAGGATACCACAAAGCACTTCCCACACAGTCTCTGGGATTTTGCCTCTCTTTCTCTCATTCTTTTCCCCGCAGCTCTGTCAGGCGCTCTTCCATCGCCCTGATCCGGGCCTCAGCATCAGCCTGCTTCTGCCGCTCCCGCTCCACCACCTGGGCCGGAGCATTGGTGACAAAACGCTCATTCCCCAACTTCTTCATCACCGTATGCAGAAACCCCCTGGCATACTTCAATTCTGTTTCCAGCCTTTCGATTTCTCCGGCCACATCGATCTTTTCTTCAAAAGGAATGAAATACTCTGTCGTCTTCACAATGAAAGACAAGGCATTCTCTGGTTTTTCAGAAACAAATTCAACCTCCTTCAGATTTCCCAGTTTTTTTAACACCGATAAAAACCTCGTATCAAAATGCTCTTCCGTATCCAGAATCAACAGGCGGAGTTCTTCTTTCGGTTGAATATTTTTTTCTTTTCTTATAGCCCGCAGGGCTGTAACCGCTTCTTTGGTCTTTTCAAAACGCCCGGTAAGAGAGCTGTCATAGTCTCCTCTCCCGGGCCATGAAGCCACCATGATGCTTTCGCCCTTTTTCCGGGGCCGGATAAGCTGCCATATCTCTTCGGAGATAAAAGGCATGAAAGGATGAATAAGCAATAACAATTCTTCAAAAAAACCGATCGTCTGTTCGAGGGTCTTCCCATCAATGGGTTGCCCGAAAGCAGGCTTCACCGCCTCGAGGTACCAGGAGGAGAACTCATCCCAGAACAGCCGGTACACCGTCATCAGCGCTTCGGACAGCCGGTAAGTACCAAACTGCTCATTCAGTCGCTCTTTCGATTCGTTCAGCTTAGCCCGGAACCAGGCGACAGCTTCTGCGGCGGCCTCAGGCTGATCCGTATCCGCTGCGGCTTTCCACCCACTCACCAGACGGAAAGCATTCCATATCTTGTTGCCGAAGTTACGTCCCTGTTCGGGCAGACTCTCATCAAACAACAGGTCCCCTCCGGCAGGGGAACACAACAACATGCCTACCCTCACACCGTCCGCGCCGTATTTCCGGATCAATTCGAGAGGATCCGGAGAATTCCCCAGTGATTTGGACATTTTCCGGTGCTGTTTATCGCGGACAATGCCGGTAAGATAAACATTGCTGAAAGGCTTTTCGCCGGCAAACTCATATCCGGCGATAATCATCCTGGCCACCCAGAAGAACAAAATCTCCGGCGCCGTCACCAGATCATCGGTAGGATAGAAATATTGAAAATCCGGATTACCGGGATCCAGTATTCCGTTAAACACCGAGATAGGCCATAACCAGGAGGAAAACCAGGTATCCAGTACATCTTCATCCTGATACAGGTCCTGCCCCTTCAGATCTGTCCGGCCGGTTTTTTCACGTGCCAGCTGCAGCGCCTCCGTTTCATTTTCCGCCACCACATATTCATCACTTCCTTTGACATACCATGCCGGAATACGATGCCCCCACCACAGTTGCCGGGAAATACACCAGTCACGGATATTCTCCATCCAGTGACGATACGTATTCTTAAATTTGGCAGGATACAGGCGAATGTCATCGTTCATCACGTGTTCCAATGCCGGTTCTGACAGTTCTTTCATCCTCAGAAACCACTGCAGCGAGAGACGGGGCTCAATGACTACATCCGTACGCTCCGAAAAGCCCACTTTATTGGTATAATCTTCCGCCTTTACCAGATACTCTTCCTCTTCCAGTTGTTTTACGATCTTCTTCCTTACCACAAAACGGTCTTCTCCCACATACAATTGTGCCGCTTCACTGAGCGTGCCGTCTTCATTTAGGATATCCACCACTTCCAGATTATGGCGCTGGCCGATTTCATAATCATTCTCATCATGTGCAGGGGTGATCTTCAGGGCTCCGGTACCAAACTCCATATCCACATAATCATCTTCAATGACCGGTACAGGTCTGTTAATCAAGGGCACCAATACTTTCTTTCCAACAAATTTTTTATACCGGGGATCTGACGGGTTCACACATACGGCTGTGTCACCCAATATGGTTTCAGGCCTGGTAGTGGCAATGGTAAGATAGTTATCCTCTCCCTCAACTTTGTAACGCAGATAATACAATTTCGACTCTACTTCCTTGTAGATTACTTCTTCATCGGAAATAGCCGTCTTGGCCTGGGGGTCCCAGTTAACCATTCTTTTTCCGCGGTAAATATACCCTTTCCTGTACAGGTCCACAAAGACACGGATCACACTGGCCGACATGTCGGGATCCATGGTAAACTTTGTCCTTCCCCAGTCACACGAAGCTCCCAGTTTCTTCAGTTGCTCCAGGATGATCCCTCCGTGTTTTTCCTTCCATTCCCATGCATATTCCATGAACTTCTCCCGGCTCAGGTCTCTTTTCATGATACCATGTTCACGCAACATCCCCACCACCTTGGCTTCGGTAGCAATGGATGCATGGTCGGTGCCGGGCACCCACAAGGCATTCTTTCCTTTCATGCGGGCCCGTCGCACCAGAATGTCCTGGATCGTATTGTTTAACATATGTCCCATATGCAAAACTCCGGTAACATTGGGCGGAGGGATCACAATCGTATAAGGGTCCCTTTTTTCATCAGGCTCGGCATGAAAAAAACCCTGCTCCATCCAGTAAGCGTACCACTTATCCTCGGTCTTCGAGGGATCATATTTTGAAGGAATGTTCATAGTCTTGAAATTTGTAGCTGCAAAAATATAAATTTACTGCCACACCACCCTTACAAACGTCTCTCTTTTGTTCATTTCATTAAAAAGAGGGATCAAGGATGCTGAAAATCATCTGTCACATCAAAAAATAAAAGTAACTTTGCCATACATTACAAAACAATAGAGTCATGCCATCCATATCAGACAAGGGAAGAAAGATGCCGGCCTCGCCGATACGACGGCTGGTCCCATATGCCGAAGCGTCTATCCGCAAGGGCAACAAAGTGTATTTCCTGAATATCGGCCAACCCGACATACCCACGCCCGAGGTGGCGCTGCGTGCCATACGTTCTTTCGACGAGCAGGTGGTAAAATACAGCCACTCGGCCGGTATTGAGTCATACCGCCGCAAGCTGGCCGGATATTACCAAAAGCTGGGTATTGATATCGATCACACCCAGCTCATGGTCACCACCGGGGGGTCGGAAGCCATTCTCTTTGCCATGATGTCCTGTCTCGATCCCGGTGATGAGATCATCATTCCGGAACCTTTCTATGCCAACTACAACGGCTTCGCCATCGAAGCCGACGCAAAGGTGGTGCCGGTGACCTCAACCATTGAAGACGGCTTCGCCCTGCCCCCCATGGAGGAGATCGAGAAGAAGATCACCCCCCGCACCCGTGCCATTATGGTTTGTAACCCCAACAACCCCACCGGCTATCTTTACAGCCGCGAGGAGCTGGAAGCCCTGGGTAAAATAGTAAAGAAACACGACCTGTTTCTTTTTGCCGACGAGGTGTACCGCGAGTTCTGCTATGACGGCCGGGAGCATTTCTCTGTGATGAACCTCAGTGGTATCGAGGAGCATGTAGTGCTGATGGATTCGGTCTCCAAGCGATACAGCGAATGCGGTAGCCGCATCGGCACCCTGATCACCCGCAACCGGGAAGTATACAACACGGCGCTGAAGTTCGCCCAGGCACGTCTCTCACCTCCCACTTTCGGGCAGGTGGCGGCAGAGGCCTCTCTAGACACTCCCAAATCCTATTTCGACAAAGTGTACAACGAATATGTAGCCCGCAGGGATTACCTGGTGGAAAACCTGAATAGGATTGACGGAGTCTTCACTCCCAAACCCGGCGGTGCTTTTTACACCATCGCCCGTCTGCCGGTGGATGATGCCGATACGTTCGCCCAGTGGTTGCTCAGCGATTTCTCTTACCACGGTGCCACGGTGATGGTCGCCCCCGCCTCCGGTTTCTATGCCACGCCAGGCCTGGGCAGGGATGAGGTACGCATTGCATACGTCCTGAAAATCGACGACCTTAAACATTCTGTAAAGATCCTGGAAGAAGCGCTGAAGGTATATCCGGGAAGGAAAAAAGAAGGATGAACGATAAAGGATGCCTGCCTGCTGTTAGGCAGGAATGTCGAACAGGTCCAAAAGTCTGTTAGTCCAGGGGTCAAAAAGTTTAATAGTCTAAGGGTCAAATGGTCGAAAGGTCCGGGATCACTACCGAATAACCACTTAATTTCGCTGCGAGCTTGCGAGCAGCTAATTTCGCGAGCGCAGCGAGCTAATTTCCTTCTTTTTATTTAAACTCCGCCGGGACCGACAATTCTACAGGTACACTTTTCCCCCGCTGTTTTGCAGGCGTCCAAGCGGGCAGGGACGAGATCACCCGCACCGCCTCCTTGTCCAGTTGCGGGTTGATGCTGTGGGCTTTATCCACATAGACATTCTTCACTTTCCCTTGTTCATCCACAGTAAAGTTCACCCATACCGTGCCGCCGATACCTTTTTCCCGGAGTTTTTCCGAATACTTCAGATGTGAGGATATGTATTCCTTCAGGGCCGGCATACCGCCGGGATAATGCGGAACATCTTCCACCACAAAAAAGATCTCCTGCTTGTCATCCACAGTTACAGGATGCGGTTTTTTCTCTTTTTCCGATGCCGGCTGATAGAGATCGAGGCGGATAATGCCCCTTTTCAAACGTATCACTACATCCTGATCGGCCTTAAGTTTTTTCATAACCGTTTCATATCCGACAAAGGAAAAGGAGACCTCTTGTTCCGGTTTTTGCAGATTCAGCATGAATTTACCGTAAGGATCCGTCACGGTACCATGTGTACTATTTACCACCACCACATTCACCCCGTATACCGGCTTGCCGGTGGCATCATCGATCACTTTACCCGACACTTTATAATTCCCCTGTTGCTTGGAGGTAATGATATATTTGCATTTCGGCTGAGGGAAGGTTGGATCACCGTTTTTTTCAGTCCCGGGATTGGAAAATGCAAAACCCAGGAAAACGATCACCGGAAGGAGCAGTAAACCCTTCCATTTTCTTTTGTTGGGAGATCTTAATTTTTTCATCATCAGTATTCTTTTATGGTTCAACGAGAAATTCAGCGGAGTTATCAGGGCAGTGTTCCTACCGCCCAGGACAAAACCGATCAGGGTACGCTGGTAATCTCCGGCCGGGATCCCCTGATCTAATACCGCTTTATCAGCCAGATACTCATGGATCTCTTTCACCGACCGGTTCACCAGCCATGCAAAGGGATTGGGCCATTGAAACACCATAAGCAATTCGGTGAGTAACAGGTCCCAGGTATGATGCTGCCGGATATGCTCTTTTTCATGCAGGATCACCTCTCCGATGTTGGGTTCTTTTAACTGATCCGGATGCACAAAAACCCATGTAAAAAATGAAAAAGGACTCTTCACATGGGGATCTGCCACGATCTTCACACCGTCAACAACATGCACAGGGAATCTGCTGATACGTATGAAGAGCAGGAACGCCTGCAACATCAATCTTAACAGCAACATACCCGCGACGGCCAGGTAAATGAACAACAGGATATCAGATGCACTCCGTGCCGACGATCCGGAAACCGCTGCTGTCCCGGGAACGGCAACAGCCTGCTCCAGCGTGATATAACTGTGTGAGATCACCCGGACAGGCGCACCTGTCCCACCCGGCAACAGCACGGAAAGATCAAGCAGAGGAAGCAACAGGGAAATGATCATGCCTCCCAGGAAATAAAAGCGGTTGAACCGGAAAAAAGTCTCTTTCCGCAAAAACAGCACATAAAAAAGATAGAACATCGCCAGGGTGATCGATGACCGGATGAAATAAGCAACAAACGGATTCATGATTTATCCTCCTTGTTTTTGATCTCCTCCCTCACCTCCTGCATGATCCGCTCCAGTTCCTGCAGCGAAAGATCATTCTCCTTCGTAAAAAATGAGGCCAACTGGGAGAAAGAGTTGTTGAAATACTTCTCCATGAATTCCCCGAAACGGAATTTCGTATATTCTTTTTTGGGGACCAGGGGATAATACTCGTTCGTGGTACCGTAAGACTTGTGTCCGACAAAGCCCTTTTTCTCCAGTACACGCACGACGGTAGACACCGTGTTGTACGCCGGTTTGGGGTCCGGCAGACGCTCCAGGATGTCACGCACCAGCGCCCGTTCCAGATCCCACAGGATCACCATCACCTCCTCTTCCGCTTTTGTAAGTGTTTTCATAAAACCTTTTTTAATTACCTTTCTTACAGAACAAATATACTACTATATTTTTAGTTATTCAACTATTTTTATAGTTTTTTCACTATTTTTTTAGCATTTCACTTATTTCCCATTGCTTTTCAATAACTTAACCCAAAATCAGCAATAGATATTTCTAAACAATTCCCTATTGCGCAATCAGGGTTTAACAAGATTTCTTTTTACTAATCTTCCTTTGACATTCAAGGGGTGAACGATGGAATGCGTAAATGCGTAAGAAGGTACTGGGTACTGGATGCTGGGTGAATCTTGCTTAGAGCTTGGTGCGTAGAGCGTAGAGCAAATGATTGAATGATTGAAAAGGGAAGACTCCTAACTTTAGGCACTCCAGGCACTCCACCCTCCAACCTTATTTACTGGATGACCACTGTATGACCGACAGGAAGCGCGATGCGCGAAGCTCGAATACGTAAATGCATAAATGATTGAAACAACTGTATGACTATTATATGACTACCGAATGACCACCGAATGACTACCATATGACAACTTAATTACGCTGCGAGCCTGCGAGCAGCTAATTTCCACCTAATTTCGCGACCAACGGGAGCTAATTACGTGAGCGCAGCGAGCTAATTTCAACTTAATTTCGCTCCCGCAGGGAGCTTTTTTCTTGTTATTCAAAATCCGGATAAAGCAGATATTTTTTTCTGATCTTTTTAAATTTGTCAATATCTTTTTCCCACGACCAGCGGATGGTATATTTGTCTTTTCCGGCTTCGATCTGTTGCTCCAACGGAGCGGTTCCTGCCAGTTTAACAAAATAAGCATTGAAAAAATCATCACGTTTTCCCATTTCCTTCCAGGCATCTATCAGCCAGTCCAGTATCAGGTGTTTATTATCTCTCAAAAACCGCACAGGGATGTTTCTCAGATCTACCCCGTAACAGGTTTGTCCTTTATATTTGGGATTTACACTGGCTCCGGGCTTAGACTCCGGGGTAAAAGAGAACATATGATCCGGATAATCCGGATGCCCGTATACTTCAAAAGGGAAGTCCGTCCCCCTACCAATGCTCATTATGGTTCCTTCGAAAAAACAGAGCGACGGATATAAATAAACCGATCGCATCGTAGGCAG
This sequence comes from Bacteroidales bacterium, assembly GCA_024762655.1. GTDB lineage: Bacteria > Bacteroidota > Bacteroidia > Bacteroidales > VadinHA17 > DRPN01. Next base: position 6,244 of record JANTHB010000012.1, on the reverse strand, counting down.
GTTCGGGGAGGGTTTTACAGGTAGTTCGTAATAGGTTTTGTGTGTATAATGCCGGCAAGGGATCACGGTCAGGTCACACTGCACCCCTCCGGCCAGCCATCCTTCCCCGTTCACCATTTTTGCATATTCTCCGGGGGTCATGCCATAAACCACCGGTATGGGATCCATCCCGACAAAAGAACGATAAGCTGTGTCAAGCACCGGACCGTCAATATAAAAACCGTTGGGATTGGGCCGGTCAAGCACAAGCACCTGTTTTCCCTGTTCGGCACAGGCTTCCATCACCAGATGCAGGGTGGAGATATAGGTATAAAAGCGAACTCCCACATCCTGAATATCATAAATAACGATATCAACACCCTCCAAATCTGAAGGAAGCGGTTTTTTGCGTTTCCCATACAAAGAAACGATGGGCAATCCTGTCCTGGTATCAACCTGGTCTTTTACGGTAAGTCCTTCAGCCACCTCACCCCTGAATCCGTGTTCCGGACAGAAGATTTTACTGATATCAGCGCCAAGGGACAAGAGGGTGTCCACGAGGTGTACCCCGTCGATCACAGAAGTTTGATTGGCAATGATGGCAATCTTCTTCCCTTTTATCAAAGGCAGATAAGCCTGGATATCATAGGATCCCGGTAAAACAGGTGTGCGGGAATAAGAAGTGGAAGATATGGCAAACGCAGTGAGAAGAATCATTCCTGCAATTTTTTTAAATGTACTCAACATGTTGAATCAGGTAAAAATATTTGTTGACAAATTAAGTAAATATTTTGCGTTCTTTTTTGTTTTGCGGGAACAAGAATTCAAAAAAACGCAGATTTATTGCAATAATCCCCGGCTATCATGTATTTAACGTATCATGACCACCCCTCATGGTCCTTTGTCCGGGCAACAGGGACGGATGAAGAGAGTTGGGGGTGGAGGTCGAAAGTTTTTTTACATTTGCAGGGAATTAAAAGAATCACCGGGTTGAACACTGAACTGTTTATTGCAAAAAGGATTGTCACCGGAAGGGGTCCCGGCCAGCGAATTTCACGGCCTGTGATTAAAATAGCTGTGCTGGGTATCGCCCTCGGTCTGGCAGTGATGATCATTGCTACAGCTATCGTGACAGCCTTTAAGCAGGAAATCAGGTCAAAGGTGGTGGGTTTCGGCTCTCATATCCAGATCATCAACTATGACACAAATTCTTCCTATGAAACGGAACCGGTACGTGTAAAACAACCTTTCTATCCTTCCCTCGAAGAGATCCCGGGGATCCGGCATATCCAGGTTTTCGGGATCAAGGCAGGCATCATTAAAACAAAAAAAGAGATCCAGGGGGTGGTGCTAAAAGGAATAGGTCCGGATTTTGACTGGCATTTTTTCAGGGAGAACCTGGTGGATGGAACGATCTTTCACGTGTCCGATTCGGGCGTTTCCAACAAAGTGTTGATCTCAAAAAGTCTTTCCGATCTGCTCGAGCTGAAAACAGACGATTCTTTTGTGATGTATTTTGTCCAGGATCCTCCCCGTATGCGCCGTTTTACCGTTTCGGGCATCTACGAGACCAGCCTGGAAGATTTTGACAAGCGGTTTATTCTGGCCGACATCAAACATATCCAACACCTCAACAACTGGGAACCGGATCAGGTTAGCGGCTTTGAAGTGACCGTGGATCATTTCCGTAATCTGGATAAGATGTCCTGGATCGTCAGGAAGGTAGTAGGAACATCCTTCTCAAAAGACCAAACCCGCTTGCGGGTCGAAACCATCCGCGATAAATACCCCCAGATATTCGACTGGCTGAACCTGCAGGACCTTAACGTTTGGATCATTCTGGTCCTGATGCTGCTGGTAGCAGGGTTCAATATGATCTCCGGCCTGCTGATCATCATCCTGGAAAGGATGAATATGATCGGGATACTGAAAGCCCTGGGCGCTACCAGCTGGAATATCCGGAAGGTATTCCTGTACCAGTCGGCGTGGCTGGTGACCAAAGGCCTTTTCTGGGGCAACCTGATCGGCCTGGGATTATGCTATCTTCAGAAACATTTCAGCCTGATCCCTCTTAATCCGGAAACATATTACCTGACTACCGTACCGATCCGCTTTGATCCGCTTATGATCCTGGGACTTAACGCAGGGACTTTACTGATTATCGTTCTGATCCTCATCCTTCCATCTTACCTGATCTCCCGTATCTCTCCCGTCAAGACCATTCGCTATGAATAAATCAGGGAATGAGTATCGTAGTGATCTCCCTATTCCTTGACAATATTCTTATAATGCTCATACCTGTCCAGGATTTGCTCCACATAATTTACCGGTTCATCGCCCCGGCAGTAGCCATATTTCACCTCCGGATCCAGAAAATATTTCTGATCTGACAAAGCCAACAGGTAATTACTGACATCTCCCCACGAATCGGGATTCTCACCGAATTTGCGTGCCAGACTCCTGGCATCCAGCACATGACCCAGGCCCGTATTATAAGATGCCAGAACAAAACAAACCATGGTATCCTGGTTTGGGATCCGGTCCGTAAAAAATTCTTCCAGCCACCGCAGGTATTTTACCCCGGCACGTACATTCTCTTCCGGGGAAAAAGGATCATGCACATTATATCTTTCAATGAGAGAAGGCATTAATTGCATCAGCCCTTTGGCTCCGGCCCATGAAACGATTTCCTTCTGAAAATGAGACTCCTGGTAGATCATTGATGCCAGCAACAACCAGTCCCACCCCAACGAATCGCTGTATTGCTTTATCAGCGAATCATAGGGAGATATTTTCCCGTTTCCTATCACAAAATAATCACTTTTCACCCGCACCTTTGATTTGGGGTTCTTAAAGTATTTGTTGTAGATCAGTGCGTAATCCAACGTCTTCCGGTATTTTCCGATCCATGTGTCCACCATATTCAACAGTTGTTCCGATCCTTGTTTTCTTACGGCCCAGGCCAGGTTTTGCGGAAAACTCACGGGGGTGGAGACATCCAGGCTAGGATAATAGGTCTGGTTAACCCGGGCCACATTCTCATCCGCCACGGTATAATCTATTTCTCCCTTAACCACAAGCTTTATAAGTTTCTCCATTTCCTCGTCCACCTCTATGATATGGATACTATCACCGATCTCATCCGAGAGGTGCCTGAGCCGGACAACAAAAGAGGAATTCTTCTGGACATACACGGTTTTCCCGGCCAGATCGATCGGGTTACGGATGAGAAGATCATTGATTTTATCCCGGGTCATTTTCTGCCATCCCGGGGGCTTGCGTTGCACCAGAACCTGTCGTGTCTGGCCAATGGGTTTTGTGAATTTTATCCGGGATTTCCGGTCTTTCGTGACGGCCAGATTGATGGCGACGATATCGCATTCTCCTTCTTCCAGCATCTGGAACCCTTTTTCCAGATCGTTCTCCACCTTGATCTCAAGATTGATATTCAGATATTGTGACAAAGCTTTGAGTAACTCATACTGGTAGCCCATGGGTTCTCCCCGGTAGATAAAGTAATCGGTAGAATTAAAATCGGTCAGGGCAACCAGTTTCCCCCGCGAACGGATCTCAGGCCAGTCACGATGAATAACTTCTTCCTTTTTTCTCTGTTTTGTAATGTCTCTGCAACTGTCAGACACATACAACAACGGCAGCAGGAGGAAAATCAGAAAGAAATATCTGCTATGGTTTTTCCGGATCACTACCACTAAATTATAAAAATTAATCATAAAATGTCCAGGAAACGCCCATTTTCAGAAACAATTGATTCATGGGATAGTCGACCACCGTAAAATAATCCGGACCGAACCATGCCGAAGAAAAATGTTGAACCTTGAAAAAGAACCGTGTTCTTTGAACTTTCATATTGAGATAGGCATCCATAAAAGGATAATTTCCGATCCTGGTTTTTTGCTGCACATAAAACTGTCCCGTAGCCGGCATATATGCATATCCGTACCAGGAGCTCTGGAAATACAGGTCAAGTCCCAATTGGATTTGTAAAGTTCCGCCGGTACTTTTAAAATGAAAAGTATGATTGAAAGCGGTTGAATTCCGGAAGAGGAACAAAGGCAGGGGCAGGACGAGCGGCTGGCTGCTTTGTTGCAGGCAAATGTGGTTTTGAAAAGAAAATTTCCAGAGATAAAAATCCTTGTTCAGCTCAAGATTATATAAAACGATGGTGCCGTCGTGCTGGTCGGGCATGGCCAGGGTGTCAAAGTAAACGTATTGATTTAATAAACTCATCTGGAGTTGCAAACCTGCATGTCGCACAGGAGCCTGAAACCGGATCCCGCCGGTAAGGTTCTTCATAAATTTAAAATCATTGTCCCAGACAAAATGATTCGATGAAAAATGATTCATGCGATACACGGGCCTCTTCAGGGTAAAATCCCCGTACAGGCTCATGGTCAGAAGATTTTTTTCTTTTCCCACAATCTTTTGCATCGTCCCGTGCATTTCGGTGTTGCCGGATTTATATCCTAGCAGGTACAGGCTACCCCAGGCTTTCCACTGAAAACGCCCCCCTATGCTATTGAATATTTCCCCGAAGACTGCGGTATTCCCAATGTAATGATCATGGATATCGGTTATCAACGTATCTCCTTTACGCTCGTTAATAAGCGTATCCGTCCTTCCGTTTTCTGCATATTTCTGCATTTCGTTGCGTAACCCAAACCGGCTGCCTAACGAAAATTTATGTTCGGGATTACTCTGCAGTTCCAGGGCCACCTCATTTTCCCACTGACGATACCAGGCAGTATCGAGGGTCAGCAAAGAATCGTAAAATATGTTCCTGTAAAACCCGGATACGGGATCATGATCGGTATAGGAATGGCCGGCGCTTTCATATTTCAGTTTATAGGTCAGGCGTCCCCAACCCTCGGGCAGCCGGGGCTCATCAGTGTCGGGTTCACGGGCCGAAGTATCTCTTCTCTCGGTTCCGAATTTTCCGAATGCATAATAATTTAGTATCTGAAAATTCATATTCGTCACCCGGGTATAGGCTTTGTTCTCAATCCCCAGTTTCACCGGTACATCTTCGGGTTTATTCGTCTCCAGAAAACTCCTGGACAGAATACCTCCGTTTTCTTCAGCCTGAATATTATTCACGCTGACATGTCCGAATACGGCATAGTTCTTTCCCAGGTAACTGCCAAAGAACCCGAAAGTTTTTTTCTTTTGTTTCTGCAGGTTATATTGTCCCTCGCCGCTGAGAAAATTCATCACCAGACCGAAGTTGAGGGCTTTGTTCACATTCTGCGTATGTATCACATCGAGAATTTGTTCCTGATTCACTTTCTGTCCGCCGGATGTATAAGTAGCCTGTGTAAAAGGGGTTCGTGCACGGTAATAGATCTGTTTCTCGGGGTTGAAGATATAGGGTTTGTAATATCTCAGGAAAAAATCGTCTTCCTGTCCGGGCCATTCGACAAAACTTGCTGAAAAGGCAGGAGAAACGATATTTCCGGTTTTTATGGGATAACGGTAAAACAGATAAGCCGGGTCGAACACTTCAAAGCCGGCGACACCGGTGTCTCTGGCGGCCGGAAGGATACGGGAATCTTCATTCAGCAACCAGGCGATCACCTTTTGACCGGTTTTTTCCGTTTTTACCGTATCGTTTACCTGGCCGGCAGCCGGGAACCAGGGAAGCAGAAGCAGAAGCAGGAATATGGCAGGTAATCTTTTCATCACAGATCACAAATATAGAAAAAGAGGGAAGAATATGCACGGTTATCGTTTCATTTGGGTGCAAAGGGGGGCAGTCAGGCAAAAAAAAAACCTCTGACCGTTTGGTCAGAGGTTTTGAAAAATCCGGCGACGACCTACTCTCCCGCTTTCGCAGTACCATCGGCGCTGATGGGCTTAACTTCTCTGTTCGGAATGGGAAGAGGTGGAGCCCCATCGCTAAAGTCACCTTAAGACATTCCCGCAAAGGAGCGGGATAATATCTTAACATATTGGAAGAAAGTGTAAAAGTTTCATGCTGTTGGAAAGCTTACGGGTAATTAGTACTGCTCGGCTGTGACATTACTGCCTTTACACCTGCAGCCTATCAACGTCATCGTCTTTAACGACCCTTAAAGGAGATCTCATCTTGGAGGGAGCTTCGTACTTAGATGCTTTCAGTACTTATCTCTTCCAAACATAGCTACCCTGCGATGCAGCTGGCGCCACAACAGGTACACTAGAGGTTTGTCCGCCTCGGTCCTCTCGTACTAGAGGCAGCTCTCCTCAAATCTCCAACGCCCACAACAGA
>JANTHB010000011.1 GCA_024762655.1 Bacteroidales bacterium | reverse complement strand
TATGTATCACCCCCTCCTGCATACAGCAGAAAAACAGCACCGGTGAAAACTCCCTCTCCGCCAGCTGGCGGAGGAGGGTTGGGGAGGGGGTGAAACAGAAAACGGTGGACAGGAAAAGGAAATCTTTCATAACCGAATAGCAACAATTGAATATACGGTCCTCTATGTACCCCGGGCGGGACCGGGGTTATTTTCTGCGACCACTCCGTGGTCAGTACGGTAAACTGCTAACCACCACAAACTGAATCTTAAGGAGTTCCTGTAATTCCAAAGATCCCGCCTCGCCTTCGGGTAGCCGCTTCGGGCGCCTGCGCTGAAGCTTCGGCGACAGCGTGCGGAGCAAGGGAGGGGTCGGACGAAAGTAGCCACAGTACCACCTGTGGTATAATGCATCACCATAAAATCGCAACCCCAGCGGGGTTGAAGAACTATCCAGGATAAAATGGAGATTTCAAAAAAATCTTCTGCTGCGGAATTTGGGGTTATTATCGATTCTGAGGAGAAAATCTTATCTTTATCCCCCTGGAATGGTAGTAAGATGACAGACAAAATTTTGATACTTGATTTCGGATCGCAATATACACAGTTGATTGCCAGGAAAATCAGGGAGTTAAATGTGTATTGTGAGATTCATCCGTTTAATCATTTCCCGGCACCCGATACTTCGGTGAAAGGGGTGATCCTTTCGGGCAGTCCTTATTCTGTCAGGGACGCGGAGGCCCCCATCCCTGATCTTTCCGGGATAAAAGGAAAGATTCCGCTGCTGGGTATCTGTTACGGGGCCCAATATCTGGCACATTATTACGGAGGCGAAGTGCTTCCCTCGGACAGCCGTGAATATGGCCGTGCAAATCTGAAATATATTGATGAGAACAGTCCTCTTTTTCAGGGGATTGAACCGGATACACAAGTGTGGATGTCTCATGGAGACACCATTGCCCGCATACCGGATCATTATCGTATTATCGGGAGCACCGGGGATGTTAAGGTCGGTGCCTATCATATTGAAGGGGAAGACACCTACGGGATACAGTTTCATCCCGAGGTATACCATACCGTTCAGGGGCAGAAAATACTGGAAAACTTTGTGGTAAAGGTGTGCGATGTCTCGCGGAACTGGACTCCGGATTCCTTTATCGAAACGACCGTCCGGGATCTGAAGGAGAAGATAGGAAACGACAAGGTGGTGCTTGGTTTATCGGGAGGTGTCGATTCCAGTGTGGCAGCGGTCCTTCTGCACAGAGCCATTGGAACAAACCTGACCTGTATCTTCGTTAATAACGGTCTGTTGCGCAAAAATGAGTTTACCCAGGTGCTGGATTCATACCGTCACATGGGACTGAATGTCATTGGGGTGGATGCTTCGGACCGTTTCCTGGATGCCCTGGCCGGCGTAAGCGACCCCGAGAAAAAAAGAAAAATTATCGGCCGGGCATTTATTGAAGTGTTTGATGAAGAAGCCCGGAAAATCAGAGAGGTGAAGTGGCTGGCACAAGGCACGATCTATCCGGATGTGATAGAATCGGTATCCGTGAATGGCCCCTCGGCAACCATAAAATCCCATCACAATGTGGGAGGCCTCCCGGAAAGAATGCATCTGAGGGTGATAGAACCGTTGCGGTTGCTATTCAAAGATGAAGTCAGGAGAGTAGGACGTGCTCTGGCAATGGCGGAACATCTGATTCGGCGGCACCCTTTTCCGGGACCGGGACTGGCCATCCGCATCCTGGGAGACATCACACGCGACAAAGTACGTATCCTGCAGGAAGCAGACGATATCTTTATCCGCAGCTTGAAACGCGAAAATCTGTATGATAAGGTTTGGCAAGCCGCAGTTATTTTGTTGCCCGTCCAATCGGTCGGCGTAATGGGCGATGAACGGACCTATGAACATGTTGTGGTGCTGAGGGCCGTTAATTCAACCGACGGAATGACCGCCGACTGGTCGCATCTGCCTTATGATTTTCTGGCCCGCGCATCATCGGATATTATCAATAAGGTGAAAGGAATAAACAGGGTAGTGTACGATATCAGTTCAAAACCACCCGCTACCATCGAATGGGAATAACCCTTATCTTTAATGCTATGAAAAAAATATTTTATATACTTCTTTTCTCGATCACGGTTCAGACGGCGTTTTTACCTGCCCTGTACAGTCAGACGGAAATGTTTAATGAGCAGGCTTTTAAGCTCAGTAAACTGTTAAATCTGATCTCCGGATATTATGTGGATACGGTGAATGAAGACAAACTGGTGGAAGATGCTATCCGGCAGTTGCTGCGGGAGCTGGATCCGCATTCTGTTTATATCTCCAAAGACGAAGTAAAGGAAATGAATGAGCCTCTGTTGGGGGACTTTGAGGGGGTCGGCATCTATTTTAATGTCCTGAATGATACGATCATTGTAATTTCACCGATCAGCGGAGGACCTTCGGAAAAAGTGGGGATCAGCGCTGGTGACAGGATTGTGGGTATCGATGGGGAAAAAGTAGCGGGCATCGGCATCACAACCAACATGGTGCGGAAGAAACTTCTGGGGCCCAAAGGTACGAAGGTGGAAGTGGATGTTGTAAGACATCATGTTGCAGGGCCATTGCATTTTACCATTACCCGGGATAAAATCCCCATTTACAGTCTGGATGCGTCTTACATGGTCGATGACAAGACCGGATATATTAAGATAAGCCGTTTCTCCGTAAAGACCCTGGACGAGTTTCATAAAGCGCTGGATGAACTGCCTCTTGACAGGATGAAAGGCCTTATCCTTGATTTGCGCGACAATGGCGGTGGTATTATGACCGCAGCCACCGACCTGGTGGATGAGTTTATGCCGGATGGCCGCATGATCGTTTATATGCAGGGAGAACACCTGAAACGTCAGGAGTTTTATACCACTGAGCGGGGACGGCTTAAGAATGTGCGACTGGCGGTTCTGGTAAATGAAGGTTCCGCTTCGGCCAGTGAGATCTTTACGGGTGCCATACAAGACTGGGACAGAGGGCTTATCGTAGGTCGCCGGACTTTTGGGAAAGGCCTGGTACAGAAACCTTTTTATCTGCCCGACTACAGTGTGGTCAGATTAACCATCGCCAGGTATTATACGCCTTCGGGCAGACTGATTCAAAAATCGTATAAAAACGGCTATGACAGTTATATGAAAGAACTGAATAACCGGTACATGCATGGAGAACTGCTGTCTGCCGACAGTATTCACTTCCCGGACTCATTGCGCTATTATACCCTGAAGGATCATCGTTTGGTCTATGGGGGTGGCGGGATTATGCCTGACTTCTTTGTGCCGGCCGACACCTCTGCCAATACTCCGTATCTGCGTCAAATGGTAGGGCAGGGTATCGTGACCAACTTTGTGCTGGGTTGGGAGGATGCCCATAGAAAACAGATGTTGGGGAAATACCCCACCGTAAACGATTATATTAAAAAATTCAGGTTGCCGGAGACGATGATGCGGGATCTGAAAAAAGCCGGGGAAGAGAAAAATATCAAAACAGAGGAAGCCTCTTTCAAACAATCCGAACCAAAACTGCGTCTTCTTGTACGTGCTTTGATAGCCAGGGATTTATGGAATTCCACTGCTTATTTCAGAATTGTCAATGAAGAATCGCCCGATTTTCTGAAAGCTGTTGATTTGATCAATGACGACCAGATTTATCAACGATTATTGGAAGGACACTGATCAAAACGGATCCTGAACGGAAGATAAGCCCGGTCTCTGTGAAACCTATTCCGGAAGTGTATATATATGGTTGAAATCCTTTTTAACTGGTTTTTCCGGCACGGTGCGCTGATCATAGAGTTGTCGGGGGTGTTGTTTGCCTTGGTTTATCTCTGGTTCAGTATCCGGCAAAAGATATGGCTGTGGCCTTTCGGAATTCTCACCTCCGCATTTTATATATATGTATTTTACCATTCACGGCTGTATGCAGATATGGGGCTGCAGGTATATTATCTGGTGATAAGTATCTACGGATGGTATAACTGGCTGTACGGCGGAAAGAAAGGGGAGAAGGATACGCTCCCCGTGACTACTGTGAATAAGAGGATGACCGGCATATTGCTCTTCGTGACATTTGTTATTTACTGGATACTGGTGTGGACGCTCAAGCATGTTCCGCATTGGTTGGACATCCCCTCTTCCCAGTTGGTTTACTGGGATGCTTTTACCACGGCAGCAAGTATTGTGGCTACCTGGATGCTGGCCCGGAAGATCCTGGAACAATGGCTGGTGTGGATCGTGGTGGATGCCGTATCCATGGGATTGTATGTTTATAAGGGATTGTATCTTACAGCAGGGTTGTTTGTGGTTTACACAACCATGGCGGTAATAGGATATCTGCAATGGAGACAGGGACTGAATACCGGAAGCATCCCTGCGGAAGAACCCAAAATGTGGAATGAAGAGGGATAGACCGTATATCATTGTGTTGACCGGTCCTGAGTCGACCGGGAAGACTACGCTGGCCGGACAACTGGCCGGGTATTTCGGAGGGCGTTGGGTCCCGGAGTATGCCCGTAATTACGTTGAGCATCTGGACAGACCGTACGATTTTGAAGATGTGGTTCGTATTGCCCGTTATCAGATAAAACAGACAGACCGGATGACGGGGGGAGACGTGCCGGTAGTGTTTTTTGATACGGACCTGATCATTCTGAAAATCTGGTTTCAGGTAAGGTATAAAAATGTTCCCGGCTGGTTGCAGGAAGCCATAGAAAAAAGAAAAATAGATTTATATTTGCTCTGTCGTCCGGATATTCCCTGGAAATATGATCCTGTTCGTGAAAATCCGGGCCAGAAAAGAGAGGAGTTGTTTTTCATTTATGAAAAGGAACTGCACAAGCTAGGTTTTCCGTATCGTATTGTAGAAGGAGAGGGTGAAGTGCGGTTACGCAATGCGAAGCTATTTGTAGAAGAGGTTATAAAAAACGATAAATAAAAAGGAAAATGACGGTATATTCTCCGGAAGAAAAGCAGTTCCCTATGGTGGCCACCACCTTTCAGGGATTGGAGGGGGTATTGGCGGAAGAAGTGATGAGACTGGGCGGGACGGAGATAAGAGAAAAAAGCCGGGCGGTGACTTTCCGGGGAAACAAGAAACTGCTGTATGCCGCCAACTATCACCTGCGAACGGCGTTGCGCATATTGCGGGTTGTCGCGGAGTTTCAGGCTACCGACGATAAGATATTGTACCGCTTCCTGTATGATCTTCCCTGGGAAACTATTTTCAGCAATCATCAGAAGTTTGTCGTGGATGCCGTGATACACTCTCCTTATTTTAAGCATTCTCATTTTATCGAGCAACGGGTTAAGGATGCCGTAGTCGATCATTTCCGGGATAAGACAGGGAGCCGTCCCGGGGTGGACAAGGATTCTCCGGACATACGCCTGAACATTCAGATCTCCGGAAAGAAATGCGTGTTGTCTATGGATAGTTCCGGAGATTCGCTGCATAAAAGAGGATACCGGGTCCGCCACGGACAGGCCAGCCTGAATGAAGTGCTGGCTGCCGGAATGATCCTGTTGAGCGGCTGGCAGGGAGATGTGCCTTTTATTGATCCGATGTGTGGTTCCGGAACGTTGCCTATCGAGGCAGCTATGTTTGCGATGGATATTCCTCCCGGATTTATGCGTAATAAATATGCTTTTATCAAATGGAAAGACTACGATGCTACGCTCTATCAGGTGATAAAAAATATGTATACCGGTGGACGACCGCATCCCCGTTCCCTGATCCTGGGCTGTGACCGTTCGGCGGTAGCCATTCGTCTGGCACGACTGAATGTGACCCATGCCGGGTTGGAAGATATGGTGAAACTCAAGATCATACCCTTTCAGGAACTGACAAGGCCCGCAGGGAAACCGGGAATTATTATTACAGACCCCCCGTTTGGAAAACGTATGAGACCCCGCGATCTGGAAAATATTTATCGCTCCATCGGGCATGTGCTTAAAAACACCTTCTCCGGTTATGACGCATGGATACTCAGCAGTAACAACCAGGCCTTTAAATGGATCGGGCTAAGACCCTCAACCCGGTATGAGTTAAATCACGGAGGACTTAAAGTCTTTCTAAAAAAATTCGCGGTCAGAGAAAATTACACCCCTCACGTGATGTCCGGAAATCGTAAAAAACAATAAACCAAGAGGCTTATTGTGAGAGAAGAAAATACAGGAATTGTATAGTTTTTACAGGAAGAAAAGGTTTGTTTTAATAGATTTTTTTATATTTGTTACATCAATTATTTGGCTAAAGGATTAATTAATTCACATTTCGAATGAATTTTAGCATTGAAGATTATTATGCTGACCTGATTAACGGAAATGTCCTTTTGGCCTATAAGGGGAGTATCAATACAGAGCTTATAAATAATGTCCTTGATACGATAGAGTCTAAGTTAAAGGATTTTAATGAACCTTCAAAAGTCCGTAAGAAAGTATATAATGTATTGGTTGAAAGCTTACAGAACTTATTTCACCATATTGATGATCTGCCGGATGAGTACAGGGACGATTTTGAATCAAGGTTCGGTATTTTGGTAGTTACTAAAGAAGGGAATCAGTACCGGATCTCTACGGGAAACTTTATCAGAAATGACAGGATCGCCTATTTGAAAGAGAAAATTGACAAGATAAATTCCAGTACCAGGGAAGAGTTGAAAGAGATGTATAAGTTTATTCTTAATCATCAGAAATTATCAGAAAAGGGGGGAGGAGGACTCGGACTGGTTGATATTGCGCGCAAAACCGGCAACAAACTGAAATATACTTTTGTGCCGTTTGATGACGAATATTCTTTTTACAATCTGGATGTATTTGTTGATGAAATCAAAGATAAAAAAAACAGTTAAATATTCAGCTTATGGAACCATTGATCATTGAAGGGACGCCAAAAACTCCGACGGTTCGCTTTGATGCCGAAAAAGGAGTTATTGAGATAAAAGGAAGGTCAATTCCTGAAAACTCGGTAGAATTTTACAAACCTCTTGTGGATTGGCTTGAAGAATATAAAAAGAATCCGAAACCCAAAACCACGGTGAATATTCAACTGGAATATTTTAATACCAGTTCATCCAAGTGTATCCTGGATGTTTTTAAGAAACTGGAGGCTATTCATAAAGCCAAAAACGATGTGGAAATAAACTGGTATTATGAGGAGGATGATGAGGATATGCTCGAGGCAGGAGAAGATTATGAATCCATTATAAGAATCCCATTCAAGATGATTGAGATTGTTGAGTAGCGTATCGCTTCCATGATAAAAAGATAAAAAGGTTGCCTTTTATGTGCAACCTTTTTTTGTGGGGGGATGAATCCGTAACTTAATCTTCTTCCGGGAAAAGTCTGGAGGACCAGTGTTCCATCTGATCCAGGAATCGTTTGAACAGCCGGTATTGAAGGATCAGGTACAGAATTACAGCCATGGCCCAGATTACGATAATATTTACCCAGAAAGTAGAGACGAAAGACCCGAAAAACTGTTTACGTGGAGCATAAAACTGTGCTTTGACAAATTTGTAGGGGGGATCCAGGTAAATAGGATCCATTTTTTGTATAACCTGTTCCTTGTAAATCACAAATCGGTTTTTCCCGTTTTTATTGGTTACAAATTCTTTCAAACGGTCATTTAGGTATTGTTCTTTTAATTTGATAAATCCCTTTTTGTCTTTGTTCACCATATCGGAAATAATCTGATCCTTTTTGTTGCTGGCAAGGTTGTAGTACTTTTTGTAATAATTTTTGACGGTTTCAAGATAAAGCCGGATTTTACGGAGTAATTCCGGATTGATATCCCGGTGCACCAACCGCTGATATTCCCGGAACGGAATCCGGGGATTTTTTTGCAGTTCTTTCCCGATTTCGTTGGTCAGGATCGTCAGATCCGACAGCACTTGTTCTTTCTTATCGGGGTTGTTGTAGTTTCTTTCTACCTGGTCCAGTCTGGATTTTAGCTCGTTATACCAGTAGATTTTTTTGAAGTCTGCAATACTCATCATTTTATCCAGTGGATAAAAATGTTTTTCGTACTTATTCTCCATATATTGGTAAACGGCCAGTGCTTCATAGGCCCAGCGGGCAGAGAAAACTTCGCCGTAAAACGGGATTTTGGCAGGGGAAGAAATGGCCGGGTTCAGTTTCTCGTATTTAACCAGAACCCCGCTAAGCACGATCTGTGGTATTACCAGGAAGGGTATTAAAATATATATGGTAACGACCGTCTTGAAACTGTCAGAGATGACCAGACCCATGAGGTTCGAAGAAGCCCATGTTGCAAACAAAACCAGCCAGTATTGCCAGAACATCCCATGGATTTCCATGATGGCATTCCCAACCAGGACAAAGGTGAATGCCTGCACCGCAGAGATGCCGAACTGGACCGCTACTTTGGATAACAGGTAGCTGGGCCAGCTCAGGTTCAGAAAAGCTTCTCTTTTCAGGATCTTCCGGTCTTTGATGATCTCTTCTGCACTTACGGTAAGCCCCATGAAAATAGCGATAATAACCGACATGAAAAGATAGACCGGAAGGTTGTCATTATTGATCAGGGTATAGCCCGTAGTGCCGGTTTCGTCATAATACTTAATAAGAAAAGCCAGGAAGAAAGCAAGTACCGGAGCTTCCAGGAAATTGATCACCAGGTACTGGGTGTTGGATAATTTGGACAGGATGTCCCTTTTGGTAAAAACCATCCACTGGATTACTTTCCGGGGTATCTTGAAATTGATGGGGGGAATATTTCCTGTTTTAACCTCTTTAGGTTCGGTATCCGGGAAGTTTTTCTTGAAGATATTATTCCATTCACTGGGGGATATCTTGCGTGTCCCCGTCACTTTGCCATATTCATCGAGCACCTGCGTCTCAATGATGTTGAAAACCTGCTCGACATTTACATTCCCGCAAACATGACACTCGCTCTCATTCCAGTTGGCATAATGCATCTCTTTCTTAAAATGAGTGAGCGAGTCTACCGGATTGCCGTTAAAGATAAGATAACCTCCATTGTCCAGGATGAGCAGGTTATCGAACATCTTAAAGATATCTGAAGAAGGCTGGTGGATTACCACGAAGACCAGTTTTCCTTTGAGGGCAAGCTCTTTTAACAGGTCCATGATGTTTTCCGAATCCCTGGAAGAGAGGCCGGAAGTCGGTTCATCCAGAAACAGGATGGGCGGCTCGCGAATCAGTTCGAGGGCGATATTTAATCTTTTGCGCTGTCCGCCACTGATCTTTTTGTTGAGAGGGGACCCTACCAGCAGGTCTTTGATCTCCAGTAATCCCAGGCTGTTCAATACATTGTTTACCGCCTCGTTGAGCTGTTCTTCCGTATAGTTTCCAAAACAAAGTTTGGCGTTGAAGTAAAGATTCTGATATACCGTAAGCTCCTCAATAAGTAAGTCATCCTGGGAAACAAACCCGATCAGACCTTCAATTTTTTCTTTTTCGGAGTGAATGTTTACACCATTGATCAGGACTTCCCCTTTGGTTGGAGTATTCGTTCCGTTCAGTACATTTAACAGGGTGGACTTGCCGGCGCCACTGGCTCCCATGATCCCGACGAGTTTTCCCGATTCAGCCTCAAAGCTCATTTTATGGATGCCGATTTTGCCTCCTTTAAACCGATACTCTATATTCCGGACCTGATAATATAGTTTCTCTTTGATACGGTCTTCCTGAAAACGACTTAATACGTCACTGTAATAAACGGGTTTTCCTTTTCTGTCACGGAGGGACGAGCCGGTGTTAAAGACATATATTCTGTCCTGATGAAGAAGCTGGCTGTTCATGTAAAGTTCACTATCCCCGAGATACTTGATCAGGAAAACATTGCCGGTATTGATGTGGTAAATGGAGATCTCCCCGTTTGTTCCGGGACGATGAATATATTTTATCTCTTTGCCGGGTTGGTTGACTTTCCCCGAAACAATAAGGATATTGGGGGAGTCGGGCAGTGCTTCTATGGGGTTCAAAATGAATTCCGCCATTTCGTCAAATTCACTTTCCGGGAAATTGAAAGTGTCGGCCACCGTATTGATAAAGGCCATTTCCTGTTCGGTTACGCTCTCTCCGTCGGAACGTGCAAATTCAAGTAACTGAAACAGAACGATGATTTTTTGCTGTTGAGTCAGCTCTTCATTGATCTCGGTGCATATTTTCAACACCCTGACCGAAGAAGAAGAAATACGGCGTACCCGTTTTTCTTTGACCTTCTGTTTTTCCTGATGGATCTTATAATAATGATCAAATATTCTCAGATATTCATCTACCAGCTCCTGGTTGAGCTCACGTTTCAGGAACGATTCCACGACACTTCTGCGATCCGACCTGTTACTCTCCGGTCTGGCAATAATCGCAAAAAGCTGCATTAAAGCTTTTAGAATTTTTTCACTCATCCCTTATGGTAAATGTTCTTCCCTTAAAAGCCTGTCAAAATACAAAAACTTTCAGTAATTATCCAAATTCTTCTTTAAACAATTATTAACACCCAGGATTTACTGATATGAAAAGCTCCTTCTGTTTTTTTTATACTTTTGGGCAACAATTTGAAAATTTGAGTACAAAACACATAAATGATAAATGGTTGAAAGCTGCCGTTATTGGCAGCTATTGGGGTACGCTGGAGATTGTACTGGGCAGTTTTTTTCACAATATGCGTTTCCCCATGTCCGGGACCATCCTGTCGTTTTTCTCCGTGGTTCTATTGGTTTCTTTTTCGAGGCTATGGAGGGAAAACGGATTGTTCTGGCGGGCAAGCCTGATCGCGGCCCTGATGAAATCCATCTCTCCCAGCGCAGTGATCCTGGGCCCTATGACCGGGATCATGCTGGAGGGGTTTATTATGGAATCTTTTGTTTTTCTGTTCGGGAAAAATATTGCCGGGTATATTGCAGGTGGAGCGATGGCTGTATTCAGTGCTTTACTGCATAAGCTGATCACCTTATTGGTGCTGTATGGGTACAATCTGGTCCGTTTATTGGTTTATCTGTATCAATATGCGCTGGAGAAACTGAATATAAGTGAATCCGGACAGGATGCCTGGCTTATTGTGGCATTGTTCGTGTCCATCTATCTGGCGATAGGATCACTGGCTGCATTTATCGGATATTATATAGGAAACAGGGCAGAACAATTGAAAAAAAACAATACGCTTTCCTTATCCGGCCCCCCGACCACCGTTTTTTCTTTTTCGTCCGGCTATTCCATAGCCTGGCTTCTGCTTCACCTGGCATTGTTAAGCGCACTTTTATGGGTTACCGGGCACCTCCCGCTGGGGTATGCTGCCCTGTTGGTGTTTTCTTATGTTGCCGTATGCATTATACGTTACAAACAAGCGGTCAGACATTTGAAAAAGCCTTTTTTCTGGATACAACTGGTAGTCATAACCCTGTTGGCTTCCCTGGTATGGAATGGTTTTAAGTCGGGAACCCTTTTTAACAGGGAGGGGCTGATTACCGGGTTACAGATGAATCTGCGTGCAATTCTGGTGATGGTATCCTTTTCGGCCATCAGTGTCGAATTAAGGAATCCGCTGGTGAGAGTCGTTTTATTCAAAAGAGGTTTTGCCCGGTTGTATCTTTCCCTGAATCTGGCTTTTTCTTCCATGCCGTTGCTCATGGAGGCTTTTGCCAGACCCCGGGAGATAATGAGAAAACCGGTATCTGTCATAACCCGGACCCTGGCGCTGGCAGAAAGTCTGTTAGAAAGTTTTGCGGAATCCATGGACCGGCAGCCTCTGATCTATCTTGTTACCGGTGCCGTGGGGGCAGGAAAGACCGCCTGGCTGAAAAAACTGGTAGCGGAACTGAAGAAAACAGGTCTGAAACCGTCAGGTTTGTTGGCTGAGGGAATTCTGGAAAACGGACAAAAAAAAGGATACCGCCTGGTATCGGTGACCGACGGAGCTTCGAAACCCTTTGGTTTTGCAGGTAAGAAAAAAGGAAAAATATCTACGGGCAGGTTTACTTTCTACCCCGATGCTATCCATTGGGGAGAGGATGTACTGTGGAGAAGCCTTTCCGATAACCCGGATGTGATGATTGTGGATGAAGTGGGTTCCCTTGAACTAAAAGGACAGGGATGGGCACATGCGATTGCCGCCCTTTTGAAGGAAAGCTCTGTTCCACAGGTGTGGGCGGTGCGGTCGCGCCTGGTGGATGCCGTACAGGCGGCCTGGAACTTCCGTGCTGCAGGTATTCTGGAAGCAGGAAAAGATACTCCCCGTGATCTGGTGCAAAAACTGAAAAACCACTCCTCAGATCCTCATCAACAAGAACCTCGTCTCCGGTAAATTCACAACCTCCGGTATATACAACTACTTTTTTTGCTTATCTATAGCTCCCAGCCTGAATACTTTTGAAGGAATGTGAGCTTCCTGCATGATCTTTTTTATTTGATCCACAACCCGGGGATGTTCCGAAGATATGTCATGGCTTTCCCGGATATCCGTATTCAGGTCATACAGTTTTATCCTCATATTTCCTTTAAAAATACTGTCTCTGATTGCTTTCCAATTCCCCATTCTGACAGCCTGTTGTCCTGTGTAGGCTGGAAATTCCCAATAAAGATATTCATGTTTTTTTTGCACTCCTTTATTCAGCAGGGTAGGTACAAAACTGATCCCGTCGGTACTGTCGGGAGCCTGAACACCGGCCAGGTCGCACAATGTAGGCAACACATCCCAGAAAGCCCCGATAAAATGGCTTTGTGATCCCGGTTTGATGTGATCCGGCCAGTAAGCGATCAAAGGCTCCCGTATTCCACCCTCGCGGGTAAATCCCTTGCCCCAGCCGTAATCGGATTTGAAGGGTTTGGCACTGTCAAAGAATCTGGTGTCTACGCCTCCCACATAGGTGGGGCCGTTGTCGCTGGTAAAAAAGATAATGGTATTGTTCAATAACCCCAGTTCTTTCAGTTTATTTACGATCTGTCCCACCTGGTCATCCAGATAACTGATCATGGCAGCGTAGGTGGCCCGGGGATAACGGCAGGGGAGGTAGCCATGGTTGCCGGTATAAGGCTCTTCCTCCCCGAATATTTTGTGGTATTTCTCCACCCATTCGTCGGGTGCCTGCAGCGCTACATGAGGAATGGTAGTAGGAAAATACAGGAAAAACGGGTGCGCTTTGTTTTCTTCTATAAATTGGAGTGCTTCTTTGATCATCAGGTCGGGGGCATATTCTTTGCCCTTGTATTGCTCATAGCTTTTCGGGTCGTATGGATCGGCATCCGCGGGCAGTTTTTGGTGCGGCGAAAAAAGTTTGTTGTCCAGCGGCACTTTCTGGTCGTTTCTCCAAAGATGTCCCGGATAATAATTATGGGCCTGACGCTGGCAGTTGTATCCGAAAAAAAGGTCAAACCCCTGTTGTGTCGGGCGTCCGTCGGTGAGGGGACCTCCGAGGCCCCATTTGCCGATAGCTGCTGTTTTATAGCCTGCGGCCTGCAGCAGGGTTCCGAGGGTTTGTGTTCCTTTTCGCAAAGGATATTGTCCTTCCAGATTCGGGTCCCGGGAGGCTTTGGAGAAATCCCATACATCTCCTCGTTTGGCCATTTCATTATTTCCCCTGATCTGGGCATGCCCGGGATGACGTCCGGTCAGCAGCATACAGCGTGCCGGCGCACAAACAGGTGCTCCCGAATAAAAGTCGGTGAATTTCATGCCGTTTTCAGCCAGTTTGTCAATGTTGGGCGTCCGGATTTTCTCCTGTCCGTAACAACCCAACTCGCCATAGCCCAAGTCATCGGCCATGATGAACACAATGTTCGGTTTTTCTTTCTTTTTGGCGACTCCGGACGTGCAGGCAGGGAAAAGGAACAGGACGGCAAGAAACAGTACGCCCGGGAAAATTAATCGTTTCATGGTTTTGTTGTTTAAGGTTGTCATTACGTTTTTTGCTTTACCTTTTTCACGGCATCAATAACGGTTCCGTCCACCCATTTGATCACAGCAATGACCTGATCGTCAAACTCCGGTTTATCGGGTTTCCCACAGATTTTTTCAGCTTCTTCTTTTAATGCTTCAATGGTTTTAACCGGGAGATCAGAGCCTTTGACTTTTTCCAGCAAGTCTGTGCGACGCGGGTTAATGGCAATCCCTCTTTCGGTAACAATCACATCTATCAGTTCGCCGGGTCCACAAAGTGTAGTGACTTCATCCACCACCACCGGGATGCGGTCGCGGAACAGGGGTACGGGCAGGATAACGGTTTTGGAGAAAAGACAATTTTGCCATCCTCCGATGCCATGGAGCAGGTACCCGTCGGAATGGGTCACTACATTGGCGTTGAAATGAACATCCACCTCCGTAGCTCCCAGAATAACCACATCCACCATGCCTGCAAAGTTTCCTTTGCTATGGTAATTGTAAGAGGTGAAAGGGCTGGTCCATACGTGGTTTGGGTTTTCTGCCATGGAGCGTACCCCCTCCAGGTCAAAAGTCTGACCGTCCAGAATGTATTCCACCAGTCCTTCCTGCAGCATGGATACCAGATATTTGTTGCTTCCTCCCCGGGCAAAACGGGCTTTTATGTCTTTTTGCTGCATGATCTCTCTGAAGTATTCTCCTACGGCCAGGGAGGTTCCTCCCGCCCCGGTCTGGAAGGAGAAACCGTCGTGGATAATGCCGGTAACCTCACAAAAACGGGCAGTCAGTTCGGCCAGATAAAGCCTGTCGGGACTTTTGGTAATGCGGGTGGTCCCGGAGATGATTTTTTCGGGATCTCCCAGTTTGTCTAATTGCACGGTGTAATCAACGTAATTTCCCTGGATTTGCCAGGGCACACAGGGAAAGGGAACCATATTATCCGTTACGACAATTACTTTATCCGCATATTGGGAGTCGGCCAGGGCAAAGCCCAACAATCCTGTGGCGGAGGGGCCGTAAAGCCCGTTGGCATTGCCGAACGGATCGGCGCAGGCAGCACCGATTACGGCAATGTCAATCTTTACTTCCCCGTCCTGGATTGCCTGATAACGTCCGCCGTGGGAGCGTAGCACACCTACTCCTTTCATCTTTCCTTCCGAAGCAAATCGTCCCAGCGGCCCGTTCATACTTCCTTCAATATGATGGATGGTCCCATCCTCCAGATAAGGAATAAGGTGTTCATGGCAGGGAAAAGAGGCAGAAGGGAACCACCTCAGGTTTTTGACCCCCAACTCATGAGCAATGTCAAAGATCATGTTTGCCAGATAATCCCCGTTGCGGAAATGATGGTGGGTGGAGATGGTCATGCCGTCCCGCAGACCGGCTTTGATCAATGCTTCTTTCAGGGAAGGCACCTGTTTGTTTCCGTCGGAGGGATAATCGATATTGCTGGGGATCTTCGGTGCATGTTTGCGGCCGTCAGGCTTATATTTACCTACTCCGTAAAATGGAATGACGGGTGTTCCGTTTACTTCGGCAGGGACCATACGGCCGGCTGCATTCCTGATCCATTGCGTCTGAGTTCCCATATTATTTCCTTCTTATATATATAATAAGGTATACGAAAGTTTTTTATAATAATCCCAGTTGTGTAGCCAGGCCGACAATACGTTGGGCTCTTTTGACTACGGGGGGGTCGATCATTTTGGAGCCCAGGGACACGACGCCCAGTCCTTTCTCACGGGCTTTGGCAAAAGCCTCCACAATCTTCAGCGCTTTTTCAATCTCTTCGGGGGTGGGTTCGAAAGCCTTATGGATGACCCTGATCTGCCGGGGATGGATACATCCCATCCCTTCAAATCCCAGTGCCCGTGAAGCGGTGACGTTTCTTGTCAGCCCTTCCATGTCGGAGACATCCGAGAACACCGAATCAATGGGTTGTATCCCGGCAGCCTTACATGCATTGACAAGACGTGTGCGTGCATACAGGGACTCGGACCCTTCCGGGGTGCGGGGAACCCCGATGTCAGCAGTATAGTCTTCCAGTCCGATAGCCATCGCAACGACCGAGGGGGTGCTGGTAGCCAGCAGATAAGCATTTTCCACCCCCAGCGCAGTCTCGATGATGGGCATAAGATAGACTTCGCGGTCGCTTCCGTTATTTTTCAGAATATTGCGGATGGTTTTATCTATCAACACCAGATCTTCCGGATGCTCAGCTTTGGGAACCAGCACTACATGGACATTGTGGGGGATTACCGCTTTCAGGTCTTCCATACCGGCAGGTAACGGGTTGATTCGGACCATGCGCTCGGCACCGTAGAAATCAACCTGTCTGAGAGCATTGCGTACCAGAAGCCGGGCTTCCTCTTTTTTATCCGGGGCTACGGAGTCTTCAAGGTCGAGAATCACACCGTTCGGTTTATGGATGCCGGCATTTAGCATCAGAGCGGGGGTGTTTCCCGGCAGGTACAGGCGGGAAAAACGAAAGGCATCCCGTTGGGTGGGATAGTCGTTCTGTGAAATAAAATCCGGAAGAAATGATTTATCCGAAGCGGTAGCGTTTTTTATGGCAGCCTCAAGCCGGGCCATTATTACAAAGTCCAAAGCGCCGGTATCTATGATCCTGACATCCGCGTGAACGATGTCGAAAAAAGTCAGGACCCGCTCGGTGAGCTTATAGATATGCCACCCGTACATAGATTTAACTTTGGACTGGAGCTCTATGACAATCCCCCCTGTTTTTTTTATTTCCAGGGATACATGACAATCGGAGCGCACTTTTTCGCCGGTATTCCCGGCAGTGGCGGAAACAAAATCCCTTTTCTCCATAGCATCCGGTTTCAGTTAATGAGGTAAAGGTAACAAGTAAATTCAAAAAAAATCATGTTGCAGATCACCCCCGGTTTGTTTCACATAATTCTACCAAAACGCCGTGGGTAGAAGCCGGGTGAAGAAAAGCAATTTGCATTTCCTCTGCACCCGCACGGGGATGCCTGTCAATCAATCTGACCTGTTGGCGATCCAATTTGTCCAGAATTTGAGGTAAATCTTCCGTCTCAAAGGCAATATGATGAATTCCTTCTCCTCTTTTTTCAATAAATTTTGCTACGGGACTGTCCTGTGTTGTTGGTTCCAGCAATTCGATCTTTACATTTCCTATCTGATAAAACGCGGTTTTGACAAGCTGGTCAGAAACCGTTTCCTCCCGGTAACATTCCAGTCCCAAAATCTGCTCGTAGAATTTCCGGGCCTCTTGTAAGTCCTTGACAGCAATGCCGATATGTTCAATTTTTGAAGCAATCATGTATGATGGTTTTTGTATTTATATTTTGTAAATTTAGATCGAAGAAGGTAATAAATCTATGATATTCGTCAATATCCGGCCGGGAGGATGGCCGGAAACAGGTGATGTATCTCATCTTTTTATGGTTAGGTAAATCATCCGTATTTTTGGAACTTTCATTTTTTTTTTCATATTTTTAAGGTAAATATAAACCATAGTGTTTCCGGACCGACAGAATGGGATGATGATGGTGGTTTCTGTGAGGGTATGAAATTTCATTTTCGTAGGGAAGTATAATAGTGTTCCGGAGGTTTAAATACAGTTGTCTGCTTTGATAAATTTATGTTAACGAAAGAATAAGAAAAAAGTATTAGTTTTATGAATCAGGAAGAAAGGAGGTGTATTAAAAAGAAATATTAATACATAAGTTATGTTTTCATTTCAGGATTGTTTATGTTTGGAATGATTATATTTTTTCCGGGGGAAGATAATACCGTCTGAGTGATCGTGGTATTTTTCACGGGGGACAACAGCATAAGATATATTTTACCCCGGTTATAAAATGATGATTCTGCCAATGATGAGGTAATGTTCTGCCTCAAGAGGAGATATTGTGTGTCGAACGAGTGTAAACGTATACGGGTATCGCATGTAGATGTGGTAAATCCGGTGGGATGAGGATGAAGATTTGGATTGTACGGACCTGTTTTTTATGGTTAATTTCTGCAGGGGATTAACCGTGAATAATTCAGGAGGGTCCTGGACAAGAAGGGGAGAAGAGAAAAGTGTTTGTGCATTAAAATTTATGAATTTATGCATTGAAAAGTTTTTAATTTTAACCTGGGATGCAAGAAATTAAAGAGTCAGATCATCTTGTTATAATATATATAAGACAAATATGTAAATTTCTTTAGCAGCCAACCTGAAAATTAACTAAACTAACTAAACGAACAAAATAACTAACGAACTAACTAAACTAACTAATTAACTAAAACTTAACATTATGAAAGCTAAAACTGCTTCTGCTTTTACTGTTCTTGAGGAACAGGATGTAAACTATGTCAAATCCCTGGTTGCCAAGGGCGGTCCTGACCGGTATGATTACAGGCCGTTTTTTTCCGTTCTGGAACATTTGAACGAGCAAGGGTTCAGTGAGATCAGAGAACTCCTGAAGCCTATCATGAATGAAGGAACCATGGTGGGTTTTGCCTATGCCAAACCCTTTGGATATGCCGGCGATTTTCAGATCATTGACTACATGTATCAGCAAAAGGTGAGTGATAATCCCATGTATAGTAAATGGGATGTATGGTATCATGAGCAGCATGCTGCAAAAGCGGTTAGAAACAGAAAGGAATTTTTTAAGAATGTTCTGGAAGAGTTGAATGCCACGGCCGACAAACCCAAAGAAGTATTGGTACTGGGAAGCGGGCCGGCTACGGACGTTTATGAGTTTCTGAATGCTCATCCCGATTCAAAATTGCATTTTGATCTGATTGACCTGGATCAGCGTGCTATTGATTACGCGAAGAAGAAAAACGCCAGATTCCTCGACCGTCTCAATTTCATCAGAATGAATGTGCTTCGTTATCAAACACATAAATTCTATGATCTTATCTGGAGTGCAGGATTGTTTGATTATTTTAAGGAGAAACATTTTATTTTCCTTCTTAAGAAATACCAGGCTTATGTAAAGGATGGCGGGGAGATGATCATTGGTAATTTTTCTGATCAGAACCCTTCTACCAAGGGAATGCATGCCATGCTCGAATGGCATCTGAACCAGCGTTCTCCCGAGGATCTGGTACGTTATGCCCTGGAAGCAGGGACCAAAGAAGAAAATGTGACCGTTGACAAGGAGCCTTTGGAAGTAAACCTGTTCTTAAGAATGAAAAAACCGTCAAATCCTTTTAGAAATGCTGAAACTTTTATATCTTGGCTCGAAATAAACAACAACTAAAATGAATGTTATTTCAGCGTAAGGGGAAATTGAAATTTGCAAAGGATGGAGCTTCTGATATCGGGATGAAGCTTCATCCTTTTACTTTGCATTTTGTTGATGATCAGGCTTATCTGGAGGAAGAATACAGGGACTTTTATTTTTCCGAATCTATAGGTGCTATCCGGATTACGCTGGTTCTTGCCATTTTCTTTTATGCTATTTTTGCCGGGCTTGACGTTGCCGTTGCAAAACAGTTTCAGGCACAATTGTGGCTGATCCGTTTTGCATTTGTCATTCCTGTGCTGGTTCTGTTACTGATCCTCTCTTATCGTCCAGGGTTCAGAAAATATGTTCAGACGCTTGTGGGAATAGGGATGTACCTGACGGGGTTCGGTATTATTCTCATGATATTTTATGTGTCGAAGATAGGTCTGTATACTTATTATGCCGGTCTGATGTTAATATTTATGATCGGTTATACCTTTATCCGATTAAGAATCGTCTCGGCCACCATTGCAGGGTGGTCTATCGTGCTAACCTATGAGATTGTAGCCATAGGTTTTGCTCACACACCAACGGTCGCATTGATCAATAATAACTTCTTTTTTGTTTCAGCCAACGTAATCGGCATGTTGATATGTTACTTTCTGGACCGTACCAACCGCCGGGACTTTTTTATGAGAAAACTGCTGGAGATTGAGAGGAATAAAGTGAAGGCAGCCAATGATATCCTTGAACAGAAGGTACAGGAAAGGACGCAACAACTTCTCGAGACCAATGTTGAACTTAAAAAAGAGATAGAGCTGAGAAAACAATATGAAAAGGAGAGGACCAAACTGGAAGCCCAGCTGATGCAATTGCAGAAAATGGAAACCATAGGGACCCTGGCCGGAGGAATAGCTCATGATTTCAACAATATCCTTACACCTATTCTTGGGTATACGGAGATGGCCCTGGAAGAAATTGAGGAAGACAACACCTTACGCTTTGATATCGAACAGATCAATCATGCTGCCATACGTGCCAAAGACCTGGTACAGCAGATCCTTACCTTCAGCCGCCAGATGGATGTGGAGAAAAAACCGTCCGATCTGAAAGCAATTATCGAAGAGGTGCTGAACCTGGTGCGGGCCTCGCTGCCCAGGAATATCATGATCAAAACAAATCTGAAAGAAGGATGCGGCAGTGTGCTGGTGGATGCTACACAGATACATCAGGTGTTGATGAACTTGTGTACCAATGCTGCCCATGCCTTGACACCGGACGGGGGGGATCTTTTTATCGGCCTGAAAGAAGTAGAACTGGATGCCAGACAGGTGAAAAAACTGAATAATATCAGCCCCGGGGTCTATGCCAATATTACGGTAACAGATACGGGCATTGGGATGGACAAGCAAACGATGCAGAGAATTTTCGAACCTTTTTTTACAAAAAAAGAAGTGGGGGTCGGTTCAGGATTGGGTCTGGCTGTGGTGCATGGAATTATTAACAGTTACAGAGGAGCTATTACCGTGGAGAGTACGCCGGGCAAAGGGACTACTTTTGATATTTTCCTGCCCCGCTTCAGCGATGCCAAAGAGACAGAGATATCCGAAGAATTCCTGAAAACAGGGATGGAGCACATCATGTTTGTGGATGATGAGGAAGAAGTTACTTTTATCGGAAAAAAAATGCTCGAGAGCCTGGGTTATTCGGTTACGATCCGAACAGACGGAAACAGAGCCTTCCAGGAATTTAAAGCGCATCCCGATGAGTACGACCTGCTGGTTACAGACCAGGTAATGCCGGGATTGCTGGGGACCAACCTGGCTGCCAAGTTCAGACAATTAAATCCCAAGCTGAAAGTGATCGTTATTACCGGCGCAAAAGAATCAATCAATGAAAAGATCATCGAAGATTACAAAATCGATGAGTTGTTACTGAAACCGTTGAAGATAAGCGAGTTCAGTAAGGTTATACGAAAGGTACTGGATGAAAAGAATAAAAATAATTAAATCATGCAAAGAATTATTGTTATCGATGATGAGCCCTATATCCTGCTGATGTTAAAAAAGATGCTGGAAAAAGAGGGATATGAAGTGGATATGGCAACCAACGGGGTGGAAGGGATAGAGTTGTATCATAAAAACGGAGCCGATCTGATCATTACGGATATTGTCATGCCCGAGAAAGAAGGATTGGAGACAATCATGAATCTGAAAGGAGAGAACCCCGATCTGAAAGTAATTGCCATTTCAGGAGGGGGAAGAGTTGATTCCCGGGAATATCTTCATTCGGCCCAACTGCTGGGGGCAGAAGTAATATTTCAGAAACCTTTTAAGAAAGATGAAATCATCCGGGCGGTTAAGAAACTGCTGGGAGAATAATGGTTGATTTGGGGATTTGTATAGAATCCCGGGGAAAAAACCGTCCGGAAAATATTCAGAGTGTTTTTCAGCATGTTAAAAATATACAAACTTTGTATATTTTTGCATGTAATGTTATAGTATGTTTCACTTAATATATAAGGATATGTTTAAAAAAATATTTTGGTTTATTTTTGCAGGCTTGTTGTGTCTGCAGCTTCAGGTACGTGCCGATGATGCCCGGTTACTGAGGTTTCCTGATATTCACGGCAATCAGGTTGTATTTGTTTATGCCGGAGATCTGTATCTGGTCAGCGCCGAAGGAGGCGTGGCCAGACGAATCACTACCAACAAGGGATATGAGTCTTTCCCGCATTTTTCCCCGGATGGAAAATATATTGCCTTTACCGGTCAGTATGACGGCAATACGGAAGTCTTTTTAATCCCTTCCACCGGCGGAGTCCCCAAACGTCTGACCTATACGGCCACCCTGGGGCGTGATGATATAGGCGATCGCATGGGACCCAACAACATTGTAATGGGGTGGACCCCCGACAGCAAATATATTGTTTACCGTTCCCGGAGATACTCTTTCAACTCTTTTGTGGGACAGTTGTTTCTTGTGCCTGTCGAAGGAGGGCTCTCTAAAGAACTGCCCATATCCAAAGGAGGTTTCTGCTCCTACTCTCCTGATGGAAAGAAACTGGCTTTTAACTGGGTGTTCAGGGAGTTCCGTACCTGGAAATATTACAAAGGCGGGATGGCCGATGATATCCGGATCGTGGATCTGGAAACTAAAAAGGTGGAAAAGATCACGAATAATATAAACCAGGATATTTTCCCTATGTGGATAGGGAATAAGATCTATTTTCTCTCCGACCGGGACCGGACCATGAACCTCTTTTCCTATGATCTCACCACCAAACAGGAAAAGAAGCTGACCCATTTTACGGATTATGACATCAAATTTCCCGGCTTCGGAAAAGATTATATCGTTTTTGAGCGGGGCGGATACCTGTATAAGTTTAATATACATACCGACAATATTACCAGAATTCATGTGCAAATAGCCAATGACGAGAAGTGGAGCCGGGCACAGTGGGAAGATGCATCAAAAAAGATTTCCTCCATGGATCTTTCCCCGGAGGGTAAGCGCATTCTTTTCGGGGCTCGCGGAGATGTTTTTTCCGTACCGTCGGAACACGGCATTACGGTGAATTATACGGAATCGTCTTATGCCAATGACCGTGATGCCTACTGGTCGCCCGATGGGAAGTACATTGCTTATATCTCGGACCGCAGCGGAGAGTTTCAGATCTACATCCAAAAGCAGAATGGTTCCGAAGGCCCGGTACAGATCACTTCCGGGCTGAAAACCTATATTTTCGATCTGGCCTGGTCGCCCGACAGCAGGAAAATCCTGTTTAATGACAAAAGGCAGACCCTGAATTATGTAGATATTGACACAAAGAAAGTGGTACAGGTGGATCAGTCGGATGAGGCGCCCTGGTTTAGCTATGACTGGTCACCCGACAGTAAATGGATCACTTACACCAAGGCGGAAAAAGGAATGACGAAGATCCGGCTTTACAGCCTGGAATCACAGAAATCCTACGAGCTGACGGATGCCTGGTATGAGTCCGGGAATCCTACTTTCAGCAGCGACGGAAAATATATCGTATTTACCTCTGCCAGGGATTTTCATCCGATGTATAGCCAGGTGGAATGGGATTATGCCTACGAGGATATGAACCGGATCTATCTGATCGCGCTGGCCAAAAATACCCCGTCTCCTTTTGCTCCGGAAAATGATGTGGTGAAAGTCTCGGAAAATAAGAGCGCTTCTTCGTCTGATAAGAAAGGGAAGGAAAAGAAAGGAAAGAAAGAATCCGGCAAAAAAGAAACGGGGAATGCCAACCAGCTTACGATCGATCTGGAGGGGATCCAGGACCGGGTCATTGGGTTGCCGGTGAAACCTTCCAATTATTTTAATCTCTCCTGTGTGGACAACAAGGTGTACTTTGTACGTGCTTCTTCTATGGGCGGAAGCCCGTCCTTCAGGATGTATGACCTGAAAAAGAAAAAGGAGACGGAGTTATCCTCCGGCATATTCAGTTATGTGATCTCATCCAATCATAAAAAGATGCTGGTGCGTCAGGGAAGCAAGTATCAGGTTATACCCCTGCCTTCTTCGAAGATACAACTGACTAAACCGGCGGATCTTTCCAATATGAAAGTGCTGGTTGATCACCATCAGGAATGGACGCAGATGTTTGAAGAAAGCTGGAGGCAGATGCGTGACTTTTTCTATGCGCCCAACATGCACGGACTGGACTGGAAAGCTATCCATGATAAATATGCCGTGCTGGTACCTTATGTAAACCACCGTTCCGATCTGACCTATATTATCGGGGAAATGGTCGGAGAGTTGAGTATCGGCCACTCGTATGTCATCAACGGCGAACGTCCTATGCCGCAACGGATTCAAATGGGTTTACTGGGCGCAAGATTCTCACGTGCGGAAAGCGGATACTTCCGGGTGGATCATATACTGAAAGGAGCCAACTGGAACAAGTCCCTGCGCTCTCCCCTGACCGAACTGGGCGTGAATGTGAAAGAGGGAGATTATATCCTTGCCGTGGACGGACATCCGGTCAACAAAGTGAATAATATCTTTGATCTGTTGATTGGGAAAGCCGGTAAAACCGTCGAACTGACGGTGAACAGCAAGCCGGATATGGCAGGAAGCCGGAAGGTTCTGGTAGTTCCTGTTGCTGACGAGTCCCAGTTGTATTATTATGATTGGGTGGAAAACAATATCAAAAAGGTCAGCGAAGCCACCAACGGAGAGGTGGGGTATATCCATATCCCGGATATGGGACCGGAAGGGTTGAATGAATTTGTGAAGCATTATTATCCACAGTTGCTGAAGAAAGGCCTGATCCTCGATGTACGGGGTAACGGAGGCGGGAATGTATCTCCCATGATTATGGAACGACTGCTTCGTACCATTACCTATGTGACCATGCATGCAGGCGAAAAGAAAGGGGATGTGAACCCTGTCGGTACATTTATCGGTCCGAAAGTTGCTTTGCTGGATAAGTATTCCGCTTCGGACGGAGACCTCTTTCCTTATCGTTTTAAGTATCATAAACTCGGGAAACTGATAGGCACCCGTTCCTGGGGAGGCGTCGTGGGATACAGCGGTTCTATTCCCCTGATTGACGGGGGTTCGCTGATCACTCCTTCTTATGCTCCCTTTGCGGCCAATGGCAGTGGCTGGATCATCGAAGGTCATGGGGTTGAACCGGATATTTATATCGAAAACGACCCGGTCAGGGAGTATGAAGGGATTGACGATCAGTTGAACAAAGCCATCGATGTGATTAAGGAAGAAGTGAAGAATTTCAAATACAAAATTCCGCCCATACCGCCGTTTCCCGATAAAAGCGGAAAATAACAGAACATTGAAGAAGTCCTCTTCCGCTGCCAATGCATTCGCAAAGGCAACAGCGGATAAGACAGTCATAAGCAGGGGCACAATTTTGTGCCCCTGCCTTTTATAATGGTGACAAATGAACAAGAAAGATGTTCAGCAAATCTTACCTACGTAGGCGCCTACATAGGTAGTTTAATTTTTTACCGGACTTTTTTCACCGGTCGTAACAACTTCTACCAGTCGGTGGATTATTCTCTTTGCCTGGATACTGTCCGTCTTCAGATATCGACATTTGCCGTCCTTTTCTGGCACAAAGTGAGTAGCACAAACGGTATCCGTTCTGACGATACCCGGACCGGACAGGCTGAAAAATCCGGAGTCTTTTTCCATGACGTACAATACGGATGTAGGGTCCCAGCAGGGCCTGTCGTAAGGCATCTTCATAAAGGATTTATAAGCGTCAGCCAACGGATGGTGTTTCTCTTTCCCGAAATCATGTTCAATGGAAGAGGCGGGATATTTCACTTGTATCCCAACTTCAAACGGGCTGATGATGATCCTGGTAGGCCAGTGGTCGAAAACATTCCCGGCAGCTTCACAATCATTGACAACATTGAATTCCCTGTATTGAATGGAGCCGTCAAAGTTGGCAGCCATCATACTGAGGTACTTTACTTTTTTTCTGATCAGATCTTTTCCGTTCTGTGTGGAATATTCATCGGGCCCCGAGTTTAAGAGACCGGAAAGATTGGTGGAAAAGCCCACACAGATAACAATAAGCGAGGTATCGGGGGATCCGGCGAGAAGCTTTCTGTAAAGACTTACACCGTCCGGAATATTCCGGTACCCGGTAAGGGATCCCTGAAAAACCTTTTCCCCGTTTTCTTTAAGTTCCGCTATGGCTTTCGCATAGGTCGGATCTTGCGGCCCCCTATTTTTACGGGTCATGCCCAAAGGAATACCGGGATGACCGTACCAGGTATTCAGAATGTCAACATATTCGGCGGAATAACGGTTTTTTTTGCTCAGGATTACCCCCATCAGTTTAAGTTTTCCTTCCGACATATAGTTATTTAACATGGCCAGCGCCAGGGCGTCGTCGATATCGTTACCCATATCGGTATCAAAGATGATGCGTGGGGCGTATTGTTCTCCTGGGCCTGATGTATGGCAGGACGGCAGCAGAAAAAGCAATAACCATACCGGTAATACATATTTATTTTTCATGACCGGAGATTTTATGATTCATTAAAAACCGTTCAATTTCAGGCAACGAAGGCACGGAAGGCTGTGCGCCCAGCCTGGTTACGGAAATTGCTGCAGCTGCGTTGGCAAACCGGGCAGCCCGGGTCAGATCGTTCTTCTCCAGGATGCGGGTGGCAAATGCGCCGCAAAAAGTGTCGCCGGCAGCAGTGGTGTCCACCGGAGTGACCGGAAAACTATCTACAAATGTCCGACGCTTGTTGTTGAAGATATAAGCTCCCTTTTTCCCCAGGGTGAGAATAATATTTTCTGGTCCTTTCTCTATCAGTTTTTGTCCGATAATAGGCAGGGATTCTTCGGAGACTTGCCGGCCGGCAATCATTTCCGCTTCCGTTTCATTTAAAATGAGATATTTAACGGATTTCAGCACCTCCTCATCCAGTTGCCGTGCCGGGGCAGGATTCAGAAGTATCTGTTTCCCGTTGTAGGAAGCCAGTTTTGTAATATGTTTTACGGTTTCATAAGGGATCTCTAACTGCATAACGATAAGGTCGGCATTTTTAATTACGTCAAGGTAAGGATTCATTTTTTCCTTGCTTAAATATTGATTGGCTTCCGGAGCGACTGCAATAATATTTTCACCTTTCCGGTCCACAAAGATCAGGGCTGTCCCGGTATAATGATCTTGTACCGTATATACGTATCTGGTGTCGATATGATTTTCCTGTAAGTTTTGAAGGGCTCTCCGTCCTTTGTCATCGTCTCCCAGGCAGGTAAAGAAGGTGACCTTTCCGCCGGCGCGGGCAGCCGCAATGGCCTGGTTGGCCCCTTTTCCGCCAAAAGCTTCCGACAGGATAGCGTCCCCGACGGTTTCACCCGGGGCCGGCAAATGATCTACCTGTGCAATGATATCAATATTTGTGCTGCCTATTACAAGAATGTTTTTCATAACTTATAATTTAGCTATGATGATCAGGGTAAGTCCCAGTACAAATGATAAAAACATGAAAGAGAGCCATAGCTTTATTTTAGCGGGATTCCGGGCGCCCTTAAATTCTTTCCAGATAAAGACCCCCCAGATGGCGGATACCAGGGTAGCTCCCTGACCCAGACCGTAGGAGATGGCGTAACTGGCTTTGTCAGCGGCTATGATGCTGAAAAGCATGCCGAGGCCCCAGATGCTACCTCCCAGGATACCGATCAAATGCAGTCTTGGGGTCCCTTTCCTGAAATACGCTCTGTAGGTAGTTTTACTCCCTGATAACGGTTTGTACATGACAATGGTATTCCAAAGAAAACTTGAAAGAAATACTCCGACGGAAAAAAGGAACATGGCCGTATAAGGGGTCAGTTTCCCCGGCAGGGGATTCTCAAAATTCATAGACATGGAAGCCGCTACAAAGCGGTAAAAGAACCCCATGGCAACCCCTGCCAGCACAGAAATGACAAGGCCTTTCCAGAAAGTTTTATTGGCGTCTTTTGTCTGCACCTGCCGGTATGCAAACGAATCCAGAAAGATGGCCACCACCACCCCAAATACGCCGGCAAAAAGATACCACGGATTTCCTGACGGAACCGCCAGATAGTTTACAACAACTCCCAGAACCAGAGCAAGTCCTATGCCTACGGGAAACGCTACGGCCATGCCGGCAATGTCAATGGCAAGGACCAGGAGGATATTGGCAAAATTGAAGACCACCCCTCCGGTAAGTGCCGAAATCACTGCGTGCCCTTCAGCCTGGCGGAGATCTGTCAGAAAGCTCCTGCCGTGTCCGCCGATACTTCCAAGGGTAAAAGCCATAACGACCGAGAAAAGCAGAATACCAAAAACATAATCCCAGTAAAAAAGCTGAAAGGGCCATTCCCGGGAAGCCAGTTTCTGGGTGTTTGCCCACGATCCCCAGCAGAGCATGGTAATGATCAAAAGGATAACAGCCTGGGTATAGGTGTGAATGATAAACATGGTTTTAACGGTTTGATTTCAAACCTACATAAAATTTTTTATTTTTAATGAAAATTTAAATCTTCATTTTATGAAAACCCTAAAAATTTTCTTTTTCCCGGCGTTCCTGAGTTTATTGGTTATGAATCTTTTCGGCCAGCGTTCCGACAGGAAACCTCTGACCCATGATGTATATGATTCGTGGAAGAGCATCAAAGGGATCACCCTTTCGCGTGACGGCCGGTGGGCGAGCTATGAAACCGATCCGCAGCAGGGAGATGGCTGGCTCTATCTGTATGATGTGAAAAAACACAGCCTGGATTCTTTTCCGAGAGGTTCGGGGGCTCGTTTCTCTCCGGCCTCGGATTATCTGGTATTTAAGATCAAACCCCAATACAAGGTCGTGAGGAAAGCCAAACGGGATAAAAAGAAAAAGGAGAATATGCCGAAGGATTCCCTGGGAGTCGTCTTGCTGAAGGACAAGTCCCTGATCAGGATTGCGAAGGTTCGTTCCTTTGGTGTCCCCTATGAAAATGGCGAATGGTTCTGGTACCGGCGAGAAAAAGTGTATCCTGAGAAACCGGATACTGCGGGTAGAAACTTATCCGAAGAAACAAAAAAATCTTATCAGCAGAAAAAAAAGGCATATGATAAAGAGATGAAGGAGATAAAGAAGGCCAAAGGGACGGATCTGGTGGTGGTGAATCCTTTGAAGGATACGTATCTGACCTATCATGAAGTAACCAGTCAGACGGTCTCCCGGAACGGAAAGAGCATTGCTTTTATCGCAGAAAAGAAAGACTCGCTGGAACACTCTGTCGTTTATTTGTTTAATACGGAAACGGAGCAGGAGCGTCCGGTATTGAAAAGGGAGGGGAAAGCCGTTCACTCGGATAAGCCAGTCCTTGATAAACAGGGTGATCAGCTGGTGTTTCTCCATTCGGCCGATACAGGGGATGCGAAGATATTTGATCTGTATTACTGGCGTGCGGGACAGGATTCCGCCCGGGTAGCAGCAGATCCTTTAACGAAGGGCATGCCTGACGGCTGGAGTGTAAGCCTTAACAGGCAACCCTGGTTTTCGGAAGATGGTTCGTGTCTTTTTTTCGGGACGGCTCCCAAACCGGAACCGGAGCCCAGGGATACTTTGCTGGAAGAAGAAAAATACCATGTGGATATCTGGAACTGGAAGGATCCTTATCTGCAGCCTATGCAGAAACTGCAGGCTGAGCGGGAGAGGAAAAGGACCTGGATGGCCTTGTGGTACCCGGGGGATAAGAAAATTGTGCAACTGGGGGATGAGAAGGTTCCTGAAGTCTCCGTGGCATTGAAGGGCAACGCACCCTGGGGGCTGGGGCGTTCCAACCTGCCGTATCGCAAGCTGATCTCCTGGGAAGCGAACAGATACCAGGATATTTACCGGGTCAACTTAAAAACCGGGGAAAAAGAGAAGTTACTGACCAAAGCCCCTTCCTCGGTATCCTTATCCCCGGAGGGGAACTACCTGGTGTGGTATCAGACGGTAGACAGTTGTTGGTATGTCAGGGATCTCAATAGCGGGAAAGAGATTAATGTGACCGGGAACCTTCCGGTGGCTTTTTATAATGAGCGCCACGATACACCCAGTGATCCTCATCCTTATGGTCTGGGAGGGTGGTATGACCAAGACCGCTATTTCATCCTCTACGATATGTATGATCTTTGGAAAGTGGACCCTTCCGGCAGGGAAAAGCCGGTATGTCTGACACAAGGATACGGCCGGCAACAACAGATACGTTTTCGCAGAGTAAGACTCAACCGGAAAAAGGAGACCATCGGACCGGAGGAGATACTCTACCTGCAGGCGTTTCATATGTTTAATAAAAAGTCCGGATACTATACGGTTTCTGCCGGCAAAGCGGCCGTTCCAAAAAAGCTGGTGCTGGAGGATTACCAGTATTCGTATCTGATGAAACCTGAAAAAGCCGATGAACTGTTTTGGCGAAGAGAGACATTTCAGGAATACCCGGAATTGTGGACCGGGAATATGAAGATGCAGAAGGCCCGGAAGATTTCCCTGACCAACCCGCAGCAGAAAAACTACCTGTGGGGATCGGTAGCGCTGGTGGAATGGAGAGCTTTTAACGGAGAAAAATTGCAGGGTCTGTTGTACAAACCGGAGAACTTTGACCCGCATAAGAAATATCCCATGATCGTGTATTTCTATGAACGCAGTTCGGACGGGTTGCACCGTCATTGGGTGCCTGCTCCCAGCCGCTCGATCATCAACCGTACCATGTACACCAGCCATGGCTACCTGATCTTTGTGCCTGACATTACCTATGAAACAGGATACCCCGGTCAGAGTGCTTATAAGGCTGTGGTCAGCGGTACGCAGGCGATGGTGGAAAGATATCCTTTTATCGACCGCGACCGTATGGCCATGAACGGTCAGAGCTGGGGCGGTTATCAGATCGCTTATTTGGTGACACAGACCGACATGTTCAGGTGTGCTTTTTCGGGAGCTCCGGTATCGAACATGACGTCGGCTTACGGAGGAATCCGGTGGGGCTCGGGTATGAGCCGCATGTTCCAGTACGAACAGACACAGAGCCGTATTGGCGGAACCTTGTGGGAAAAACCCTTGCATTACATTGAGAATTCCCCTGTATTCTTTGTGCCGAAGATCCACACACCGCTGCTGATCATGCACAACGACAAGGACGGTGCCGTTCCCTGGTATCAGGGCATCGAATTTTTCGTGGCTTTGCGCCGGTTGAACAAACCGGCCTGGCTGCTGGAATACAATAATGAAGACCACAACCTGACCCGTCGTGCCGATGAAAAAGATCTGTCCATCCGTGTGATGCAGTTCTATGACCATTACCTGAAAGATAAGCCGGCCCCCGCATGGATGGTGAAAGGTATCCCGGCGGTGAAAAAGGGGAAGACGGACGGGTATGAGCTGGTGCCGGAGAAGTGAGAGGGGGAGAAGTGAGAAATGAGTGATGAGATATGAGAAGTGAGTGATGAGATATGAGAAGTGAGAGGTGAGAAGTCATCCTCCTTTGTCCTCCGGACCAGGGAGGGCAAAGAACAGCAGAAGGACGTGAATGGGTATACCCGGCAGTTGTTCTATAAAAGCCGGTGATACAAGTTCTTTAGGTTATAGTATCGTTTCTGTATTTTTCTATAAAAGACAGGTCAGGGTCTTGCGCTCCGGCCGGGGCGTTAAAAATCCATTTAAAATTTATTTTTTGTCAGGTTATCGGATCAGCTCCGACTACTTGATTGACATTTGATCCTGATGTGTTGGACCGGATGTTGAAAAGTGAAATAAATTTTAATTAAAAAAGCAAAAATTATGAAAACACGTAAGTTAAGATTTCCGGCACTGTTCATTTTAACAGTACTTTTTTTAGGGACCATGGGATTTACCAATCAGATGCAGGCCCAATCCGTTAAGCCGGTGACCATTGAATCGTCCAAAGATTTCGACGGCACCCTTGCCGCTATAAAAAAGGCTGTTTCCGGCGGAGGCATGATGGTTCTGGCTGAGATCAACCAGGGAAAGATTCTTTCCATGACCGGATTGAAGATCAATGCCCATTCCTTATTTATCGGCAATCCGAATGTAGGGAAAATGGCTTTTTCGGCAGACCCTTCCGTGGGTGTGGCTATCCCTGTTAGAGTGAATATCTATGAAGAAAATGGAAAGGTTAAGGTTAATTATTACAAACCTTCGGACTTGCTTTCCTATAGCCAGAACCAGCAGGCGAAGATGATCGCCCAAAAACTGGACGGCAAACTGGGGATGATGATGAAGATGATTGCGAAGTAATGCCGTCGCAAAGCCGGATGAATAAGGCTTCTCCGGCTTTGTTTTTTTTAACAATGCTTTAAATAACATCATCATGAAACAGGATAAAATAAAATTAATAATCATTGCTCTGGTCCTGGGACTGGCAGGCATCTCGCCCAATTTATTTTCCGCAGCACAGGCCGGTTATGCTTCCTTATCTCATCTTGCTACTCATTTACTAATCCCTTCCGTACTTCTTATCTTCGTGCTGATATGGATGACTCACTGGCTTGCCTACAAGGATGTAAAGAGACAGATACTTACAGGAATTCTTGCCGGAATTGTGGGGACGGTCGGCCTGGAGATCGTCCGGGAGACCGGATTCCGTCTGGGGGGCATGCCGGGCGATATGCCCAAGCTGTTAGGGGTCTTGCTGCTTAACCGGTTTGCCTATGGACCCAATGTATGGTCTAACCTGGCAGGGTGGGGGTACCACTTCTGGAACGGGGCATCTTTCGGAATTATCTTTAGTTTGTTGCTGGGCAGAGGAAAACCCTGGAAGGGAGTCATTTATGGCTTACTTGTCGGTATCGGCTTTATGGTCAGTCCGGCCACAAAATCATTGGGTATTGGTGTTTTTGGTCTGCAGTTCAAGGACGGCTATCAGTTTCTCACTACCGTAACACTGGCTCATATTGCCTTCGGAGGGGGCATGGGATGGGTTATTTACCGCCTGAATACAGGATTGCCTGATATTTTTACGAGAATAAAAGCTGTTTTTAAATAAAATAGTACTGTATTCATGCCCGGTAAGTTGTGATTATAATTTTCTTTTATTAAATTATAATCCCATATTGCCGGGTTACTCTTTGCATACAAATGATATCATTTAAAAAACAGAATCCATGAAATTGATGATGAATCTTATCTTAGGTTTGCTGTTAATCGGAGTCAGCTCTTTTCAGGGTTTTAAAAATCAGGATCCCCCTAATGATTATATAAAACCTTATGGTAAGAATCCGGGATATTGGGAATATAAAGGCAAACCGGTGCTACTGCTCGGAGGGTCGAAAAATGACAATCTTTTTCAATCCTCCGGTTTGAAAGAACACTTGGACTCATTACAAGCTATTGGCGGAAATTATATTCGTAATACGATGGATTCGGGTGATTCCGGAAATATCTGGCCTTTCTTCAAGCAGAAAAACGGTAAATATGATCTGGATAAATGGAATAAGAAATACTGGAAGAAATTTGAGAATTTGCTGAAACTTGCCAACGCAAGAGACATTATAGTACAGCTTGAGTTATGGGACCGGTTTGACTTTTCACGAGAACCCTGGAGGCACAGTCCCTGGAATCCGGCCAATAATGTGAATTATACTTCGGAAGAAACGGGACTGAATAAAGAATATCCACTGCATCCTTCCAGGGATGTTCAACCCTTCTTTCATTCCGTTCCCGGCATGTCCGGGTACAGCGAAAATCTTGATATCATAAGGGCTTATCAGAAGAAATATATAAGCAAATTGTTGTCGTATTCTTTGAAATACGGTAATATTTTGTATTGTATGGACAATGAAACCAGTACTCCACCGGAATGGGGAAAGTTCTGGATAAAATATATAAAAGAGGTAGCTGAAAGGAAAAATATCAAGATTTATCTGACAGATATGTTTGACCGGTTTTTTGCACCCCGGAAATGTCCCTCCTGTCTGCAGGTAATTGCAAAACCACATGTCTACACTTTCGTTGATATTTCACAGATAAACAGTCGAAATTTCAATCAGTCTCACTGGGATACTCTGCAATGGATTCTGAAGCAAAGGGATCGATAT
The DNA here is from genome assembly GCA_024762655.1 of Bacteroidales bacterium. GTDB lineage: Bacteria > Bacteroidota > Bacteroidia > Bacteroidales > VadinHA17 > DRPN01. Next base: position 20,848 of record JANTHB010000011.1, on the reverse strand, counting down.
CCTCTGCGGCCGGTTAACAATGTGAAAATATACGGAGGGATGAACTCAAGTTGGGGTTCCGGTTCGAATGCAGATGGGGTTGAACGGTTCTGTCGGGACATCATGGGGGGATGTGCTGCTGCCCGTCATCACAGGCCTCCGTATGGTAATGGTCTAAATGACCGGTCCAGGGCTTCTATTCAGGCTGTAAGAAAGGTGGAAACGCTTGTGAAGTTTTGGAATATTATGCCCCGGATGGAGTTGCTCTCCGACAGAGATCCTGATGAGGCATATCTTTCTGCTTTGCCTGGAGAAGAGTATGTGATATATTTTACCGACGGGGGGTTGGTGGCTCTGGATCTCAGGCATCATAACCAATCGTTTCGATTGCAATGGATTGATGTAAAATCCGGAATGTGGGGTGGCAAGGCGGAAATTCCCGGCGGTGACTACCGCAAGATAGAAGCCCCGGGTGATGGAGGATGGTTTGCAGTGATCACTGTAAATGCTCAATCAGTTGATTAGGAACACATGTCAACAACTGATGCCAGGCGAAATCAAATGCTTTTAATCTAAAGAATTCCCCGGGGATCGTTCGTTTTAAGAAACTTCTTTACTTGTTTTATCTTATGATAATCAGTTGGAAAGATATTCTATATTGTCAGAATACTCGTCCATTTCAATATGAACAGCACCAGGAAGGTTAGTATCAGGCTTACCAGCACAACCACTTGCCAGTACCGGGTTCTGATACCAAATTGCTTCCACATTTTTTCACCGTTCTCCTCTTTGTAATGTTTAATTGAGAGTTTGGCTATAATGAATGTGAAAATTATAAATAATGCAATACCGGTAATCCAGAATTTAGTCATATTATTTTCTTATAGTTTGTTTTAATTACACGGGTTAAAGGTGCCCAAAATTTTCATGAGGTCTTCTGAATATATTTTTATATGAGCCATAATAATATGTTAATCCCCCCGGTCAAGTTTTGCAATTTCCTGTAAGAGGGCTTTGAAGGTCTTTACCCAGTTTCCTCTTCCGGAGTCTTTGATCTCTTTCCGGCCGTAATACTGATCCATGGCATTTTCGGCGCTGGTCCAGACGGTTTCCATGATCCCCTGGTACCTGTCTTTCGTGACAGCGGTTGCATTTTCCCTAAAATCCATCATCATTTGAAGTTGTTTCAGGGCCACCTCCGGGAGCCGGTACGGACAGGTGATCACATGAAAGCCCTTGAGGGCAAAATAGGCGGCAGTAGGGTCGGGCCGTTCATAGTGCCAGTCATTGATCACCACATCTTTCGGGATCATGTCGATGGCCCGGTAAGTATTGTTATAACTTCCTTCCCACATGCCGATGCCGGTTGTTTTGCCGTCGATAAGGCGGTCGCCCCAAATCCAGAGTTTTTTATTTCTGAGCGCCAGGTGATTTCTGATGGCCCTGACTTCACCTGCAAATAATTCGGCAGGATCCCTGCCTATGCATCTCTTATCCATGCCTATATAAAAGACTTCATCCATACCCGCATGGAAAGCATCGGCTTCAAAAGCGTCCACAATTTCGTCGATAACATCAAATGTCACTGCATGAAGATCGGGATGGAGCGGACAATAGCTCAGGCAATACAATCCCCATTTGTTGGGCCATTTATTAATGCCTTTATCCAGGGGGACATCCGGGGTTTCGTTGAACTGGGGATAGGCCTCCAGCAGTTTCCCGACGTTTGAGAACCAGGATTGATGCCCCAGCATATTTACCTGCGGGATGATCTTTATGCCTCCCTCCCTGCAAGCCTTAACGATTTTCTTTACCTCTTTTTTGGACAGGGCATTTGAGTCAATCAGCTCGGGATGTGACTTATACCGGTACCGGTAGTCAATCCGTATGACAAGCGTGTTAATTTTCCCCGGAACAAGTTCGTTTCTGATGAAATCAATGAATTGGTTTACTCCTGCCGGTGTGGGGGCCGCTATACATAAACCCCGTACAGGCAGGATTGAATCGAGTTTTGTCTGTGTGTGTGCGGAATAAACCAAAAGACCGGAAATCAGAAACAGGAAAATTAACTTTTTCATACTATTATTGTTTTTGTGAATGCATTGTTTAATACGCCCTGGGTTGTAGTTTCAGAAACCGTTAAATATTGTATTTTATGTATTTGCCTGTAAACTGCGAACCTTATTGCATTTTCCTGATCCTGACTTCTATGTCTTTTTCATTTTGCAGCAGCTTGATCCGTTTTTGCGGGTTCGTGTGGCCATCCATATCTGCAAAAGAGAGCTTCCCGGATTTGTTGTATGGCGTTGTTCTTTTGCTTTTCCCGAACATTTTTTGTTTAAAATTACGAAAAAAAGCGGAAACGATGATTTTTATGATTAAAAGAATTCCCCGGGGCAAGGGATGCTTTTCATGCCTCTTGCTGCAGAGAAGTCAAGACTTTCGGAGAAAGCTTTGAGGGAAGTGTAACAAAGAAATTTTGTTTTAGGAAATTTCTTAATTAAAAAAAGGGAATCAGTCGCCTGGTCTTTTTTTTATAATCCAGATATTCTTTGCCAAACTGTTCCGTAAGCAATTGTTCCTCAATACGGATCCTGTACAGCATGGCCAGAATGACGGGGATGGCGACCACTGCCAGACTGATCCAGTTGTTCAGGGATATGCCGAAACCGATGAACGAGAGGATGGAGCCGGTATAGGAGGGATGCCTGACCCGTTTATAGATCCCGTCCGTTTTAATTTTATGGTTTTTACGGATGGTAACATCCACGGTAAAGTATTTCCCCAACGACCATACGGACACAAACCTGATTATCATTCCGCAGACAATGATCGCCAGACCTGTCAAAGGCAGCGTAAGACCATGACCTATCGGCAACGGGATATAAACAGCAAAGAGAACTCCGAGGGTATTGGCTGCAGCGATGGTGATCCATATTAGGCGCAGAGAACCTTTATCCTGATCCTTCTGGTCCTGTTTTCCGGAACGTAACAAACGGTTCAGGAAAATCTCCGAAAGAAACCACAAGGACCAGATTATAATAAAAACCTTGCTCATGGAAGACAAAAGTAAAAGAAAAAATGATATTATTAGACCCTCCTGATGCCGGGTCTCCGATATCAGAGGGTTATTTAATCAAAAGAATTCCTCGGGGCTCCCGCCTGGCTGACGCCAGTCGGACAGGTCCACCCGGCTGAAGCCGTTCAAACGGGCTGCCCCGGGGTTCCATCTACACCTCTCCTTGAGGAGAGGTCAAAACTTTCGAAGAAAGTTTTGGGTGAGGTGTAATAAAGAAATTTAGGTTTAAGAAATTTCGTTATTTTTTGGTTAACAGATCTTCTCCTTCTAATTTTTCTCTTTATAATAAAATAAATGCGTTTACGGGATGAAGGACTAATTAAATGCAAACCGGGAGAGGGTGCAGGGAAAGTGTTTCAGATTCCCTAAGTAACACGGAAAATTTCTATAATCCCGGGTTCTTTCGCATAATGTGTATTTGGAATGATGATGACAGATCCTTATCCATTATTTTCATTACTCTTTCAAGGTGTAATATTTTTATTATTATTGCATATTAAAGAATAAATTAGTGATGAAAGCAAAAAACTTCCTGGCCATACTTTTTATATCTGTTGGTATAGATGCAATGCCACAAACATTTATTGAGTTGCAAAAGCTGACTTATCAGGATTCTGCAAATGCATATTTTGGTAATTCGGTTAATATTAATAATGATATCGCAGTAATCGGGATTCCCGGTGGAGAAACGAGTAATGGTAAAACAGGGAATATTAAAATTGCCAGAAAAGCTGGAAATATATGGCAGTATGAAAATTTTAATATGGCTGGTGGCCCTGATGATAATATTGGAATTTCTGTTTCAAATGTGGGCGAGCATATTGTGGTCGGTGCTTCTTTCGATGATGAAAAGGGTATAAATGCAGGTGCAGTCTATGAAGTTGCCTACCTGAATGTTTTAAGCGGACACGTATGGATGGCTTATAATAAAATAACAGCATCAGACGGGAGCGATTATGATATTTTTGGATCATCCACAGAAATGGAAGAATATGACTTTGGGTCATCAACAGGAAAAATAATTGCAGTAGGCGCACCCGGTGACGATGATAACGGAAATCAATCGGGGTCGGTGTATGTCTATATAGATAGTACTGCCTCCTCATCCAGCAACAGTTATTTGGAAATTAAGATTAAACCGGATGACGGAGCGGCGAATGATAATTTCGGTAAATCTGTTTCCCTGGCTTATCCTTTTATTGCCATTGGGGCGCCCGGATGTGATGGTGGCGGTACCTCCAGGGGAGCCGTATATGTTTTTGAAATACTGTCCGATGGCACCTACCAGCAATATGCAAAACTGACACCCTCTGACGCAGGGGATTATGATAATTTCGGTACTTCCCTGAGTTTTAACAAATCAGACAAAACTTTAGTGGCAGGTTCTCCAAAAAATGACGAAGTCTGCCTCAACGCAGGAGCTGCATATGTTTACAGCTATCATTATGTTACGGGTTTACACACGTGGCAATTGGATGCAAAACTTATCCCGGATGGTGCTCAGACGGAAATTGACTTTGGTGGATCAGTAGCTATTAGTGATGATAAAATTGTTGTCGGCGCCGATCATGATAATGGAAATGAACCGGCTTCAGGAGCTATCTATGTTTATTATAATAATGCCGGGAACTGGCAATTAAACGCTAAATTAACAGCGTCGGATGGCAATCAAAATGATTTGTTTGGTTACAGCGTATCCATAGACGGTGATTTTATTATCTCAGGTGCCAAATATGATAGTGATATAGATTCCAGATCAGGTTCGGCATATATCTTTACGCCTCATATGCCTGAAATAACACAACAACCTGACTCTTTATTTAATATATGTATAGGAGACAGTGTAGCTTTTTCTGTGTCAGGTGATAGTATTATTGCTTACCAATGGGAAATTAAATATGCCGGCACTGCAAATTTTACTTTACTTGAATATGTGTCTGGTTTTAAGGGTGCCTTAACAAACACACTCTATTTTAATGTTGATGATCCTGATTTAGACAGTGCCCGGTTCAGATGCAGAGTATCCAATCAGTATGGCTATGAATATAGTGATATTGCCCTGTTGACAACAGATTCCATTTCTCCTGCTTTTTCAAATGCCAGCCCAAGCATCTATCTTGACTCGCTCGGCAATGCAAGTTTAACGCTTGATGATATTGATGCTACCGATAATTGCGGTATAATAAACTTTTCTGCGTCTCCTTCATCGTTCGACTGCTCGCAGACGGGCTATAATTCTGTTTACATCAAGCTGGAAGATGGTGCCGGGAATATTCTATACGACACAATTTCCGTTCTGGTTGCAGATACTCTTGCTCCAACCATTACCTGCCCGGGTGATATGGATGTAATTGCGAATGTCAGTGATTCTATGTATTTGGTTACAGGAACAGAACTAGATGTATTAACAGAGGATAATTGTTCGGTCAATAATATAACAAACAACATTAACGGTAGCATAAGTCTGGCGGGGCATTCTTTTCCGTTGGGGACAACCGATATTCTCTGGATAGTTAGCGATAACTCCAATAATAGTAATAATTGCCACATTTCGTTAACGGTTAATCGGGCAACTGCCGTTCAGGATGCGAAAGCTGATGCCATTAATATGTTTCCAAATCCTGTGAAAGATGATTTAAATATTATTTTACCGGAAAAGCCGATATCTGTTACTATTGTTACGGTGACCGGTGAACTTCTCTATAAAACAGAAAATACCCGCAAACAAATGACCATTGATATGTCACATTATGTTAATGCTGTTTATTTCGTGAAAATCAATACCTCTAAAGGGATTTCCACTTTCAGGATCGTTAAACAATAACCGCTTAGGCTCCTGGCAATCTTTATTATCTGTAAAAATAACCCGGATGATAACTCAAGCGCATTATTGTGATGAACCGGTTTGTACCTGATTAAAATAAATATACTTTAAGGCGAAGTAATTGAGTGAGTTGTGAGTGATCTACGTAGGCGCCTACGTAGGTACTTGTCGGTATTCGACAGGTATTCAGCCGAATACCGGGTCGTATGGTGAAGATGTTATTGGAAATAACAAAAATTGGTTGTGATATAAGTTGTAATATCAGGTAAATCAGACAGATGACGAGGATCGCCTGTTTGGTTAGCCGGGGGATTTCCTATTTTTGGCTTCCGTTTTTGGTTTTTACAATGACTACGCCGTTGGATCCCCTGGCGCCATATATGGCTGCGCCTCCGTCTTTTATGATATTAATACTTGCAATATCCGAAGGTTCAATGGCAGCGAAAGTGCCCTGGTCAACAACAGAGCCGTCCACAACCAGCAAAGCGGCATTGCTGCTCATTACCGACTGGGAGCCGCGGATGATAATCTCTCCGTTTTCAATATGCACCCCCGGAAACCGGGATTTGATCACATCGTAGATGTTATTATAGTGTGACATATCCAGTTCATTGCCACTTAACCGGGAGGCAGCAAAGAGCTTATCCCTGTCCCTGACATATCCGTATCCGATGGCAATATCCGCACTGCCGGGAGAAGGTTTCAGCTTAAGATTTACAAGTACATACCTGACCTTCTCCCTGATTTTAATATTCCGTTTTATGAATCCATTGGCAGTGATCTGAATTTTATCCTTGGGCAGACAGGTTGCCGTGAAATGTCCGAGGGTGTCGGTATATACCGTCTTTTTCGAGCTTTTTACCCGGACTCTCACGCCGATCAGGGGAATACTGTCAAAAGTGGTGACCAACCCATGAATCGTTTTGGTCTGCCCGGGGGAGGACCCTACGGAACCCATGGCTATGAGCAATCCAAATATTATCTTAATGAAGCGTAAACGCATGATGAATGTTTTTTAATGTATCGTGCACTTATCAAAGATAAACAAACTATTCTGTAATCACCGGTCCGATATTGTGATCTTTCAGGAGTTCCAGAAAGGAGGCAAAAGGTTTGTCCAGCAATGTATTCAATTCTTCAGTGTACTCCTCCAGCCTTTTTTTCAGGATCTGATGCACTTCGTAATCAGATTTTGTCGGAGGGAAGTCGGAAACCGCCACAATGGAAGCCAGGTAAGCAATGCGTCCTGCCAGTTTTACCGGATAGCGAAGTTCGTCCTGTCCTGTTCCCGTAATTTTCAACTGGACCAGTTTGTTTTCAAAAGACTGGAGGCGGTTATGCAGGGAATCGACAGCGGGGATCACCTCCTGCTTATCTTTCATGGCACCGAGCAAGGCTTTTAGATCCAGCAGTTGTCTTCTGATGTTTTCTATTTTATTGATTTCGGAGGCAACCGTATTCATTTCGTGATACAGTTCATTGAGCAGGGAAGTCTGCTTCATGATATCCTGCAAAGAGCCTTCCGAATGCGGATCTTTCAGAACTTCCAGTTTTTTGGTGAATGATTTTCCGTTTACGGTAAGTGTCAGGGTATAGGTGCCGGGAGGCTGGAGGACAGAGAACGAAAGGCCGCTCTGTTTACGTGTCCTGCCGGCAGATAAGGGATACCATTCGGCATAGCGGGGTTTGGTTCTGAAAACGACCTGATTGGTGGAGTCGCTCCTCAGGTCCCACCAGATCCTGTTTATCCCGGGTTTTCCTTTCAAGTTCATGGAACGAACTGTTTTCCCGTCCGAATCATTTATGACCAGATGCACATGATTGTTGGCCTTGGTCAGCCAGAAATGAATAGTGGCTCCGTAAGGCGGATCCTGGCCGGAAGAGGGTTGTGGGAAAAACTCCATGGTTCTGGTAACCGGCTGAAAGCGGTATGCCGGTCTGGGGTCGAAGAGTGCCGCATCGGACGAAGTGATTTTTCCGGTGAGTTGCTGCAGGGGGGTGATATCGTCCAGGATCCATATGCCCCGGCCATAGGTACCGACCACAAGGTCGTTAAATTGTTCCTGTACATCAAGCCAGTACATAGGGGTGTGAGGCAGATTGGTCATCAGGGACTGCCATTTTTCACCGTCGTTGAAAGAGACATAAAGGGCATTCTCGGTGCCCAGGTAAAGGAGTCCCGGACGGACCGGATCTTCACGGATATTCCGGACATAGTTCAGATTGCCGCAGGAAATTCCGTTTACGATTTTCTTCCAGGTTTTACCGTAATTTTCGGTTTTATAGACATAAGGCTGAAAATTCCCCACCTGGTGAAAGTCAACGGTAATATATGCTTTTCCGGCGTTCCATTTGGAGGCGTCGATATTCCTGACCACGCCCAGTGCCGGCAGGCCCGGGATGTTTTTTGTCACGTTGGTCCAGGTTTTTCCGGCATCACGGCTCACCTGTACCAGTCCGTCATTGGTACCTGCCCACAGCAGGCCTTTCCGGGCAGGTGACTCATCCAGGGCGTAGATCACGTCGGCATATTCGACATTGATATTATCGCCGGTTAAACCTCCGGAGAAGCCCTGTTTGCTTTTGTCATTCAGGGTCAGGTCGGGACTGATGATTTCCCAGCTCTGCCCGCCGTCGGTGGTGCGGTGAACATATTGGCTTCCGACATATACGGTATTGTGATCATGCGGGGAGATAAGCAGGGGGAAGGTCCATTGAAACCGGTATTTCACATCCTTTGCCGGGTGTCCGCGGGTAAGTTCGGGCCATATTTCAGTATGGCGGTATTGTTTGGTTTTTTCATTGTATTTTACCACAATTCCCCCCAGGGGGCCGTACCCTGAGGTGCTGGACCAGATGATATCGGGGTTTTCCGGGTCGGGGGTAGCGAAACCGCTTTCCCCGCCGCCTACGGCATGCCACATGCCGGATGTAATATATCCTGCGCCGAAAATACTGCCGATATTTGTGCGGCTCGGCCCCTTCATGGAAGGGCCATCCTGTCTGTTTGTCAGAACATTGTAGGGGATTTCCGTATCTGTGGTTACATGATAAACCTGGGCCACCGGCAACTGGATCCTGTTCCATGATTTTCCCCGGTTTATGGAAATGGAGAGCCCCCCGTCACCCACCACCACCATGCGGTTTCCGTCAGTCGGGTCAATCCACATTTCATGGTGATCCCAGTTGGGCTGTGAATCGGAAGGTCCTGCCTGGGCCGTTTTCCCTCCGTCTATGCTCACCAGAAAATTATCCGCAATAAAATATACTTCATTCGGGTTGTCCGGAGAGGCTGCACAGCGTGTATAATAAGCCTGTCTGCTGCCCAGGTTTCTGTTTGAGTTGATCAGCGTCCAGGTTTTCCCCAGGTTATCAGACCGCCATAGTTCTCCGCTTTCGGTCTTTTTACCGTTGAGAGGAACCCCGTCGCCGGTTTCTATCAGGGCATATACACGCTCCGGTTGTGCCGGGGTCATAGCCAGGGCGATCTTGCCTACGGGCAACACCGGGAGGCCGTGTTTCTGCAGTTTTTTCCAGGACATTCCTCCGTCCGTAGATTTATATATTCCGCTGCCCGGGCCTCCGCTGTATCTGGTCCAGGTTTTCAGTTCAAGCTGCCACATACCGGCAAAAAGTACCCTGGGGTTTTCCGGGTCTATGACGATATCAGAGGCGCCGGTATTTTCATCCACAAAGAGTACTTGTTTCCAGGTTTTCCCGCCGTCAGTGGTCATGAATACGCCGCGCTCTTTTTGGGGAGAATAAGCATGGCCCACCGCAGCCACCCAGACAATATCCGCATTATCCGGATGTACTACGATCCTGCTGATGCGTCCGGTATTGTCCAGACCGGTGTGTTTCCAGGTTTTCCCGCCGTCGGTGGATTTCCAGACGCCGTCGCCCATGGAAATATTGGAGCGTATAAAACTCTCTCCTGTTCCGGCATAAATAACCTGCGGATCGGAAGGGGCAATCGTCAGGGCGCCGATGGAATGAACCGGTTTGTCATCAAAGACCGGTTTCCAATGAATGCCTCCATCGTTGCTTTTCCAGATCCCTCCGGAAGCAGCCCCTGCAAAATAGGTCAGGGGATCTCCGGGGATCCCCGCTATGGAGATAATGCGGTTTCCTACCGGCCCGATATATCTGAATTTTAATTGCTTTAACTGCCCGGTATTTATCTGCTGGGCATTTGTATAGGCCAGTGAACCGGTAAAAAATAAAAAAAGGGATAATAGAAAGAATCTTATCCGTTTTGAAGGATGAATGTATGGGTGCATGAGGTTAAAATGATTTTGGATTATCTACTGCTAATGATAATGAATTTATGAGGATGTTCAGGTGTAACAAAAGTTTCTGCTTCCAAAGTTAAATATTTTTGACCGAAAATCTTTCCGGTTTGCTAAAATTATCAGACCGGGAAGATTCCTTTTCAATAAAATAACTGCCATTTATCAAATGTTTGGTTTTGAGCAGGGAAATAATCCTGAAAAGGCAAAAAAGGGGATTCTATTCTTCCCGGGTAATGCGCAGATCTGAGAAATGTGCTTCGGTGCCGGGTCCAATCCACAATCCGATGCTTCCCTGCGTATCTTCGCCCATCTTTAGATCATTTATTATCAGCGTAGGCTGGGTGTTTCCGTGAACATACAATCTGGCTTGCTTCCCCTTTACCACGATCTTTATTTTTGTCCATGCTCCGGGTACAAGATCTACATAAGATTCGTATTTATCCGGAAATTCTTTGCGCATTTTATACCAGGGAAAACCGGGGAAAGAAACATATTGCACCGAATGATTTCTGCGGACCTGATCCTCTGCGCGACCGTTTGTCGGCCGAAGGTAGATGCACTCAAATCCCGAATTATCATTCTTGATTCTAAAAGCAATACCCACAAATCCCCTTGCTTGTTTACCAGCTCCTGCAGCCGGTTTCCCGGCGACATTGATTTCAATGGTGCCATTCTTGAAAATCAGGTTCCCGATTTTTACAAATTTCGCCTCTGTATTTTTACCGATATCAATAACTTTCAAGGATTTTTTTCCCGAATAGTTTTCCACGGACATGGTAACATTTACGGGGACCAGACTGGTATTGCCGGCCAAAGGAATGGTTTCCTTTTTTTGTGCAGACAAAGACCCTGATAACAATAAGAGAGTGATGACGATCAGACTTGGTTTCATAATGATTTAATTTAATTAAGCTATATATTTATTGATGATTTAGCAACCTTCAATAGGCCTGTATCATGCCCCCATCCACCAGCACACTCTGTCCGGTGATGTATGTATTGGCTTCCGAACAAAGAAAAACAACCATTTTCGCTATTTCTGCAGGATCCCCATAGCGCTTCAGTGGAATTCCTTCTTCAAATTTTCTCCGGTATTCTTCAGGAGAAACCCCTTCCTGTAAGGCTATAACAGAGTCGAGATATCTAACGCGTTCGGTAGCAATCTTCCCGGCACCAATTACATTCACCAGGATGTTTTCCGGCCCCAGCTCTCTGCTCAGTGTTTTGGTCAAACCCATAATGCCCGTACGGAACGTGTTTGAAAGTATGAGATTGTCAATAGCACTTTTTATTGAAGAGGAGGTGTTATTTACAATACGGCCTTTCCCTGCTTTTCGCATTATGGGTAACACCGCACGAACGGAGCGGATGTAACTCAGTAAAGTTAATTCGAAGGCATCTTTCCAGTTCGTATCATCAAGGTCTTCAAATTTGCCCGGTTGTGGACCCCCTGTATTGTTAAAAAGCGCGTATATTGTTCCAAAGGTGCCGGCTGTTTCTTTCACGGCATGTTCGATATCTCGTTTTTTTGTCATATCCCCCACAATGTACTCTACCGGATTGTGTGTTATCGAAAAGATCTTTGAACGCGCTTCCTGTAATTTTTTTTCAGAACGGCCGAATAACATAACCTTTGCTTTTTCCCTGGCAAATTCGAGTGCAACGGCATATCCGATTCCTGAGGTAGAGGCCATTACCAGCACCGGTTTGTTTTCCAGTCCTAAATCCATGTTTTTCTCTTTTTAATTTATTTCCTTCTATCTATTGGCAGAATCCTCAATACGCTGGGCAAGTTACGTCGCCGGTTCATGTACAGGAACCGGCAGGAAACCAAAATCAGTTCGTTTACAAGCCACTTCCTGTCCTTTTAGCAGAAAAGAAGCAACCTTTATGGACCGTCTTATTATTACAAAGTTAGTGGAATATTTTTACATGGATAGCAGGAACAACAGAAATGTGAAATAAATTGTACACATGAGAATTATCTTTTTGAACTTTTAATCTAAAGAATTCCCCCGAGCTCTCACCCGCCTGCCTGAATGAAAGAATTCATTCTTTCGGGCAGGGCTGACTCCGTTCGGACGGGCCCGCCCGGTTGACGCCGTTCGGACAGGCTGCCCCGGGGATCGTTTGTTTTAAGAAATTTCTTTATTCTGTAATATACTGTAGATTTTGATGAAATGAAGAGAAAACATTGATTCTTGAGAGCTGCCAAAGATGTAAAATCCACTAAGGGCAGAAGATTGAATGTCAATGATATAGCCCAATCCCGTAACGCTAAAGCTACGGGACAGGCATAATTTAAAACTCAATTGAGCAGGTATCCTGAAATAAAACAGCACAAAGACAGGCGGTAGGTATGTAAACTTATTGGCTCTTTTTTGGGCTTTACTGAGTCTTAAATCCTATTATGTTAAAAACAGCTTACCTATTTATTATCTTCGTTGTAAATATTTCCTTATCTGTTTGAATGCTGATAAAATAAATTCCGCTGTCAAAACCTGATAAATCTATCTGATCGCTTTGTTTTATTTCTGTTTTTTCAATTATCTGTTTGCCTGTTTCGTCTGAAACTATTATTTTTTGAATATTGTTAACTGCAAAATTAAAGTTTACAATTCCGTTTGTCGGGTTTGGATAAATGGTAGTTCCTTTTTGTTGTAATGTTTCAATTCCGGTATAAGCGTCTACCGTAACATCAAATGTGCAAGTATCTGTATTTGCTGCATCATCAGTTACTACCCAGGCAATTGTTGTTGTTCCTATCGGAAGTTGTACCCCGGCAAGCGTAGCTGTTGAGTTAAAATCATTTATTACACTTGAAACATTACAGTTATCATCGGTTACCGTTGGGTCAAATTCCGTTCCGGTAACTGTATAAACTGTATCACCTGCCAATAAATCAATTGTTTGATTGCCTACGCAAGTAATTGTTGGGTTTGTAACATCTTCGATAATTACATTCTGGTCTTGTGTTACTGTATTTCCGTTGCCGTCGTCATAAGACCAGGTTACAACGGTTGTTCCCTGTGTTGTAATAGGCAATGTTACATTGTGAGTTCCTGTAATAGTACCTGCACAATTATCGGTTGCAGTAGGAGCAGTTAAAGTAGTAACTTCACATTCTGCAGTAACATCAGTTAGTGTTGCAACATCCAGAACAGGGGCTTCGTAGTCTGTTATTAAAACAGCGGTATCGCTTGTAGTGCTTCCGATTGGGTTTGTAAGAACACAACGATATTGAAAATTATTCATTGCAAGAGTTACTCCGGTTATATTGAGGGTATCCGTAGTTGCATTGTCATAAACTCCACCGTTTGTAATATCCCCAAAACCGGAGCCTTCATTTACCTGCCATTGATACGCATTGTTTACCTCCCATGGAGGATAAATATCGATATTATCTGCAGCAATAGTAAAGGAAACATTGTCTCCCGGGCAAATATTAGTTTGGTTAGCCGGCTGAGTTGTTATAACCGGTGGCTGCGGAATCTCATAAACACGAACCACACCGGCATTATCGACGCCGTATGGCTTCTCAACCGTTGGTGCTCCAAATGCGACTTTTAAGCCGTCGGATTTTAAACTTACCGAGAATCCTATGTTCTCCATTGATGTTTTGCCGTCGATATCTTGCCCAATCTGCGCCCAGGTTCCACTCTGGTTTTGGTAAATACGAACCTGACCGGTATTAATTAAGTTTCCGTTATTATTAGGTGCTCCAATTGCGACTGTTGTTCCGTCGGAATTTAAGCTTATTGATTGGCCGGAGTTGTCATTTGCTGCTTCGCCGTTGATGTCTTGCCCAATCTGCGCCCAGGTTCCGCTTTGGTTCTGGTAAACCCGAACACGACCAGCGCAAGTATGGAGCGTGACATTACCAGGTGCTCCAATTGCGACAGTTGTTCCGTCGGAATTTAAACTTACGGACCAGCCGGTGTTGTCACATGATGCTTCGCCGTTGATATCTTGTCCAATCTGCGCCCAGGTTCCACTCTGGTTTTGGTAAATACGAACCTGACCGGTTCTAGTTATAGAATCGTTTCCATAACTATTGGGTGCTCCAATTGCGACAGTTGATCCGTCGGAACTTAAACTTACAGAGAAACCGAAGTTGTCACCTGTTGCTTTGCCGTTGATGTCTTGCCCAATCTGCTCCCAGGTCCCACTCTGGTTTTGGTAAATACGAACCTGACCGGTACTAGCTAAAGAATCTTTTCCGTAACTATGGGGCGCTCCAATTGCGACTGTTGATCCGTCGGAACTTAAACTTACTGCCCAGCCGAAGTTGTCACCTGCTGCTTCGCCGTTGATGTCTTGCCCAATCTGCGTCCAGGTTTCATCTTGATATTGGTAAATCCGAACCTGACCGGCATTAGTGCCGTTTTCGTTATTATCAGATGCTCCAACTGCGACAGTTGTGCCATTGGAACTTAAACTTACTGAACTACCGTATGAGTCGATTTGCCCGATAAGATTCCAATTTCCGCTTCGGTTTTGTTGGTAAACTCGAACATAGCTGTCAACATGAGTGTAGTTTATATAACTACCCTTTGCTCCAATTGCGACTGTTGATCCGTCAGAACTTAGACTCACAGACCAGCCGGACCAGGAACCTTCTTCTATGCCGTAGATGTCTTGCCCAATCTGCGTCCAGGTTTGTGCTTGTGTTGTTGTAAAGGTTACAAGCAAGCCTAATAATAAGAAAGTAAATTTTTTTTTCATGATTTTATTTTTTACTGGTTTACCAAATAGCTTACGTCCCCTAATATCTGTACGTGCAACTTTCACCGTACACGGCTCAAGCATTTAAAAGGTTTCCCCGGCGAAAAGAAACCCGGCTTTAAATTTTTGTTTCCTTTTCATCAAATATAGTGATTTTTTCACACTCACTAGCTGAATCTTCTCTCCATTTCCTAAGTTGGAGAAAGTAGTTATCATATTCTGGCAAAATATTGTAAGGACCCAAAGATTTTAGCCATACCCAGAATTCCATGCCCTAAGCCGGCATTGAACCCCCGTATTTTGTCCACCTCATGGTTTGTTGTCCATTGTCAGTGATCAGTATTTTATCCTTTGGCAGGCAGGTTGCAGTGAAATGTCCGAGGGTATCGGAATATACCGTATTTTTCGAGCTTAACCCGGATGCTTACGCCGACCAGGGAAATACTGACAAATGTGGTGACCAACCCACCAATCGTTTTGGTTTGCCCGGGCGAGGACCCTACGGAACCCATGGCTATGAGCACACCCAATATTTCAAATTTGAATTTATTTTAACATCTTTGATTTTATTTTTTCCGTTTATGCGCAACCGCTTTCTGAATATCCTTTTTTGGTCTGTGATCTCGGCCGCTTTCATTGGTCCGGGGACGGTTACCACGGCAGCCAAAGCAGGTGCTGTATTCCGGTACCAACTGTTGTGGGCACTGCTTTTCTCCACCATTGCCTGTATCGTGTTGCAGGAAGCGGCTGCCCGGCTGACGTTGGTCTCCGGACTGAATCTGGGGGAAGCGATCCGGCGGAGGTACAAGGACACTTCCATGTTTGTGTGGGTGGTTGTATTGGTGGTGGGGGCGATCATCCTCGGGTCGGCGGCTTATGAAACCGGCAATATCCTGGGTGCTCTGGCCGGCATCCGTTTTATTGCCGCCGGACCTGGCTGGTTGTGGGTGCTGTTGATCGCCGGTTTTGCTGCTTTGATGCTAAGCCGCCGTTCGGTACGGGGCGTGGCCAATGTGCTGGGTACCCTGGTGGCCGTCATGGGGGTGGCTTTTTTTATTACGGCGGTGGCCGTCAAACCTCAGCCTGGGCCGCTATTGCAAGGAATGATCATTCCAAAGATCCCTTCCGGCGGCGGAGGCGGTCTGCTCGTGCTCGGATTGATCGGCACCACGGTGGTCCCTTACAATCTCTTCCTGGGCTCCGGCATGGCCGGGGAAAAACAGACGCTGAAAGAGATGCGTTTCGGATTGTCGGTAGCAGTGATTCTGGGTGGTCTGATCTCTATGGCTGTCCTGGTGGTGGGTACGGCGGTGCAGGGAGCGTTTTCCTATGAGGGCCTCGTTACGGTGCTCAGAACCGGTACCGGCAGGTGGGCAGTGGCCATATTCGGCATCGGCATGCTGGCTGCCGGTTTTACCTCGGCGGTGACCGCCCCGCTGGCATCCGCTATTACAGCAAAATCCTTGTTTTATGAAAAAAGCCGGCCCCACTGGGGAGAGGGAAAACGATGGTTTGTCTTCACCTGGCTCGTGGTACTCTTCACGGGTGTGGCTTTTGGCCTGGCCGATGTGAAACCGGTACCTGTGATCATACTCGCACAGGCCCTCAACGGACTGGTCCTGCCGCTGATCACCCTGTTCCTGTTCCGGGTGGTCAACGACACTTCTTTGATGGGAGCGTACAAAAACAGCCGCGGAGCCAATCTTCTGATGTTCCTGGTCAACTGGGTGACCCTGACCCTGGGGTTGTGGCAGCTTATCAAAGTAGCCCTGTCTCTAACAGGAATAGAAATACAACAACAGAGGATACTCCTGCCTCTGATAATAGGAATAGCTTTTGTGTTGGATTCAGTCGTGGGGATAAAATATTTAAAGAAAAAATCGAATAAAAACACTCCCTCTGCCTCTGATTAATGAGGTAAGGGATGGGAGAGGAGTCATGAGGAATGATAATGAAAAGGCAAAACAATATCAAATTATTTGTTGACACCGGCGGGACTTTTACCGACTGCATTGCCCGTTTTCCGGATGGTAAAACCATACGTAGAAAAGTGCTGAGCCATGGTGCTGTACGCAGTATGATCCTGGAAAAGACCGGAGAGGCTTCTTACCGTATCAGTGATGACTGGGGGCTGACAAAGGATATTTTAACGGGTTACCACCTGAAGGTGCCGGAAAAATGCGAGGTACGTGCTATGATCGGATCCTTTGATCCGGAAAAAAAGATTATTTCGTTGGTCAAAGTTTCTGCGCATGTGTTGCCCGAATCCGGAGATATGATCGAGATCTCTGCCGGTGAGGAAGCTCCTGTGCTGGGAGCCCGGTTGATCACCTCAACAGGGTTGCGGGAATCTTTGCCTCCGATGGAGGTGCGGCTGGGATCTACCCGCGGTACCAATGCCCTCCTTGAGAAGAAAGGGGTCCGTACCCTGCTGCTGATTACGAAAGGTTTCCGGGACCTCCTGAAGATAGGCACACAACAACGTCCCGATATATTTGCCAGGAATGTGGTCAAAGAACCGGTCCTGTACGAAGAAGTGACGGAGGTGGAAGAACGGTTGGATGCAGAAGGCCATGTGCTGAAAGCACCGGATCCGGAAAAATACCGTACCCTGTTAAAGCAGTTAAAAAAAGAAGGATTTGAAGGGCTGGCTATCGCTTTTATGAATGCCTATCGCAATCCGGTTCATGAACAGATGCTTGTTCGTCTGGCAGAGGAAGTGGGGTTTCGATACATAAGCGCTTCGACCTCCTTGTCGGGGATGATGCGTTTTCTCCCGCGGGCCGAGACCACGGTGGTGAATGTCTATCTCTCGGGGGCTATCAGGGATTATCTGGAGAAGATAAGCAGGATCTTACCGGAAGCTTCTACCCTGCATGTGATGACTAGCTCGGGCGGACTGGTGGGGGCCGGGCGTTTTCAGCCGAAAGACAGCTTGCTGAGCGGTCCGGCAGGGGGTGTGGTGGGAGCCTTCCTGAAAGGGAAACAGTCGGGGTATGAAAAACTGATCGCTTTTGATATGGGGGGTACCAGCACAGATGTGTCCCGTATTCACGGAAGATATGACTATCGTTACGAGCTTGAGATCGGAGGCGTGCATGTCATGGCCCCGGCCCTGACCATCGAGACGGTAGCCGCCGGTGGAGGTTCTGTGTGTTCTTTTGACGGGTACCGCCTGCAGGTGGGGCCGGAAAGTGCTGGGGCTGTGCCGGGCCCGGCATGTTACGGCGCCGGAGGTCCCCTGACGATTACCGACGTGAACCTTTTGTTGGGAAGACTGGATACTTCGGAGTTTGGGATCCCCGTGTTTCCGGCAGAGTCCCGGAAAAGACTCCATACCCTGCTGGACAGGATACGGGAAAGGACAGGGAAAAGACCTCCTGAAGAAGAAGTGCTGAACGGCTTTCTGGATATCGCCAACGAGATCATGGCCGGGGCCATACGGAAGATATCCGTAGCCCGGGGGTATGCCCCGTCGGAGTATGTGCTGGTGGCCTTCGGAGGCGCCGGAGGCCTGCATGCTGCCAGTGTGGCCCGCCATCTGGGAATGAAAAAGATACTGATCCCGGAAGATGCCGGCCTGCTTAGCGCTTACGGGATCGGTCATGCCCCGATGGAACGGTTTGCCGAAAAACAAGTGCTCTTATCCCTGGAGGAGTGTGAAAAGAACCTATCCGGATTATTCCGTGAAACAGAACGGGAGGCTACGCTGAAACTCAGAGGAGAAAAAGTGGATGAGAAAGAAATAATGATCCGGGATCGTCTGGTTTTTATGCGGTTCCGGGAACAGGAATCTTCCCTGGAAATCCCGTGGCAGGAGGGGAGAGACCTGGGGGATACTTTCCGGAAAGAATACCAGCGGGTCTTCGGTCACTGGAATTCCAGGAGTGAGATAGAGATTGAGTCGATCCGGGTGATTGCTTCCACCCGGCCCGGGGAACAACAACGGGAGGACGGGCGCGAAGTAAAAAAATATGCACCGCAACACCACCATACCCTGCGTGCGCTGGTGGGAGGGAAATGGAAGGAGGTGCCGGTTTTCTTAAGAAAAGACCTGCATCCCGGCGCCGTGGTGGAAGGCTTTGCCCTCTTGCTGGATGCTCACAGTACGACTGTGGTTGACAGAGGATGGACGTTGATCCTAGACGGGAACAGGACCGCCGTCCTTACCCGGGAAGAAGAGAAAGACAGACCCTCCCGGGCGGTTCGTCATGCCGAAGTGACCGAACTGGAACTGTTTATCAACCGGTTTACCTTTATCGCCCGCAACATGGGTTCTCTTCTGCAGAGGACGGCCATGTCTGTAAATATCAAGGAAAGGATGGATTTTTCCTGTGCTTTGATGAGCCCGGAAGGAGAACTGGTGGTCAACGCTCCGCACATTCCCGTGCATCTGGGTAGTCTGGGGGTGTGTGTCCGCAAGGTACGGGAGAATATAAAAATGGAGCCGGGGGATACAGTCGTGACCAACCATCCGGCATACGGAGGTTCGCATTTGCCGGACGTTACGCTGATAACGCCGGTTTTTTCCGGTAACGGACAGTTGGCAGGTTATGTGGTGAACAGAGCGCATCATGCTGAGATAGGAGGCATCAGCCCCGGTTCGATGCCGGCAGATGCCACCTCGCTGGCAGAAGAGGGCGTGGTTATTCCTCCCACATACCTGGTGAAACGGGGAAAGGTGAGATGGGATGAGATAAAGGAGATGCTGCAGAAAGCGCCCTTTCCTACACGTGCCCTGCAGGTCAATATGGCGGACATGAATGCCGCCCTGGCAGCTAACCGGAACGGTGGGGAGGCACTGAAAGCAATGGTGAGGGAACATGGCTTTGGGAAAGTTATTAAATATATGAAACTGATAAGGCAGCATGCTGCCGGCCGTATGCGGGAAACGCTGAGAAAAATCCCCGACGGGAAATATACGTCGGTGGAATTCCTGGATGACGGAACGCGACTGCAGGTCACTTTTACCGTAAACGGGGAGAATTGCGTAATTGATTTTACCGGCACGGATGCAGTGCACTCCGGCAATCTGAATGCCACGGAAGCCATTGTCAACGGGGTGGTGGTGTATGTGTTGCGTTTGCTTGTGGACGAGCCGGTGCCCCTAAACGACGGTTTGTTTGACCCGGTGAAGATCATCCTGCCGGAGTGTTTGCTCAACCCTTCTTTTCCCGGGGACCCTGCCCGCAGTCCTGCCATAGTGGGTGGGAATGTGGAAGTGAGCCAACGACTTACCGATACGTTGCTGAAACCTTTCGGGATACAGGCCTGTAGCCAGGGCACTATGAACAATGTCCTTTTTGGAGATGATACATTCAGTTATTATGAAACGATCTGTGGCGGATGTGGGGCCGGACCCGGATTTGACGGGGCTTCGGCCGTGCATCATCATATGACCAATACCCGCATCACCGATCCGGAAGTGATGGAATATCATTATCCGGTACGGTTAGAACGTTTTGAAATACGTACCGGTTCGGGTGGAAAAGGTCAGTTTACCGGTGGCGACGGTGTGATCCGGGAAATACGCTTTCTCAAAGACCTGCGTCTTTCGCTTCTTACGCAACATCGCACCGTTGCCCCCTACGGGCTGGAAGGAGGTGAGCCGGGAGCCAAAGGCGCACAGATAATCCTGCATGAGGATGGAAGAAAAACAGCGCTGAAGAGCGTGGACGGTGCCGGGGTAACAGCCGGGGATAAGCTGGTGATTGTGACACCCGGCGGAGGAGGGTATGGGAACGATGATCGATGATCGATGAATGATGAAAGGAAGAAAACTTTATCATTCAACGTACAACATTCTTCAGCCGGTCTGACTGATCATTTTCAGTCGTTCTTCATCCAGGATGGTAATTTCTTTTCCGGACAGTTTGATGATCCCTTCTTCGGCAAACTCATTCAGCAGGCGGCTGATGCTTTCACGGGAAGTGCCCAGCATCTCAGCCA
>JANTHB010000010.1 GCA_024762655.1 Bacteroidales bacterium | reverse complement strand
ATTTCTCATTTCTCTTTTCCAGTTTCTCCACCCAGGCTTTTACATCTTCCGGCGCAGGATTTTTCAGTCCGAGTTTATGCTTTTTATTATAGCCGCACAGGTCGTTAAACAATTTGCCGGGTTTTTGTTCTTTCAGTTGTTCTGTCTGCAGTATTCCCAACGTCTGCAATACGGGTACCCACTCTTGCGGAATCCCCAGGGCTATAAAGTTTTCTTTGGGGTCGGCCGTTTGTTTTTTCTCCGGCCGCATCTGCGGGAAGAAGATCACATCCTGGATAGAGTGTGCTCCTGTCATGAGCATGGTAAGGCGGTCTATCCCCACGCCCAGGCCTGATGTGGGGGGCATACCCAGTTCCAGCGCTTTCAGGAAATCTTCATCCAGCATCATGGCCTCTTCGTCGCCCCGTTTGCCCAGCAGTATCTGTTGTTCAAAACGCTCGCGCTGATCTATCGGATCATTCAGCTCGGAAAAAGAGTTGGCCAGTTCCTTGCCATTGACGATCACCTCAAAACGTTCAACCAACCCGGGTTTGGAGCGGTGTTTTTTGGAAAGGGGTGACATCTCAACGGGATAATCCATAATGATGGTCGGCTGGATCAGGTTGGGTTCGGTTGTTTCCCCGAAGATCTCATCGATAATTTTTCCTTTGCCCATGGTCGGGTCGGTCTCTACCCCCAGTTTCTCCGCCGTCTTGCGCAGCTCCTCCTCATCCATCTGTGAGATGTCCACTCCCGCATGCTTTTCAATGGCTTCGAACATGGTCATCCGTGCCCAGGGTCTTCTGAAATCCACCTCCCGGTCATCGATGGTCACCCGGGTAGAACCATGCAGGGTCACCGCTACCTTCTCGATCATCTCTTCGAAGAAATCCATCATCCAGTAATAATCCTTGTAAGCCACATAAATCTCCATCTGTGTAAACTCGGGGTTATGATAACGGTCCAGCCCTTCATTCCTGAAGTCCTTGGAAAACTCATACACCCCGTCAAAGCCTCCTACGATGAGTCTTTTCAAATACAGTTCGTTGGCAATACGCAGGTACAGGGTCTGGTCGAGGCGGTAATGGTGGGTTTTGAAAGGGCGCGCTGCCGCTCCGCCATACACAGGCTGCAGTACCGGGGTCTCCACCTCCAGATACCCCCGGGCATTCATAAACTCACGCATCGTATTAACGATCTGTGTGCGTTTGATAAAGATCTGTTTCACCTCGGGATTAACAATCATATCCAGTGAACGGTTCCGGTACCTCTGTTCCGGATCGGTAAAGGCATGATAGGTCTTCCCGTCTTTTTCCTTAACCACCGGCAGCGGGCGCAACGACTTGCTCAGGAGTTTGAACTCCCTGACATGCACCGTGATCTCTCCCATTTTGGTGATAAACACAAAGCCTTTGATACCGATAATATCGCCGATATCCAGCAGTTTTTTAAACACCCGGTTATACAGGGTTTTGTCTTCACCGGGGCAGATATCGTCGCGGCGGAAATAAGCCTGTATCCGTCCCCGGCTGTCCTGCAACTCAACGAAGGAAGCATTGCCCATGATCCGGCGCGTCATAATACGGCCGGCCAGGCTTATGTCCTGAAAATTATTTTTCTCCGGATCATATTGTGACAGGATTTCATCCGAGCAGGCAGTCACCGGAAAGGCCTCCGGAGGATACGGATCGATACCCAATGCCCGTAATTCTTCCAGCGCTTTTCTTCTAATAATCTCTTGTTCTGATAATTGTATATTGTTCATGGGAAAATTATTTTTGCAAAGATAAAAAAAATGAGGTGGGCTGATTTATTTCATGTATTTTTGCACTCTTAAAAGATCAGGTAAATGGAGGAAGGAAGAACAAGGAGAAGAAGGCTGCCCGACTGGATGAGAATGGAGATGCCCCGGGGAGAGACTTACTCAAGGGTGAAAAACCTGGTTCAGAAAAATCATCTGCACACCATATGTACCAGCGGTAACTGCCCCAATATAGGAGAATGCTGGAATGCAGGGACCGCCACCTTTATGATCCTGGGGGATGTCTGTACGCGGGCCTGCAAGTTTTGTAACGTATTAACCGGCAGGCCTCAGGCACCCGATCCGGAAGAACCCCGGCGACTGGCTGAGTCTGTAAAACTCATGGGTATCCGGCACTGTGTCATCACCTCCGTCGACCGGGACGACCTGCCTGACCTGGGCGCCTCCTTCTGGGCAGAGACGATACGTACCATAAAAAAAGTCAACCCGGAGGTGACCATGGAGACCCTTATCCCGGATTTCCAGGGAAGAGGTGCGCTGCTGCAACAGGTGATAGATGCCGGCCCGGAGGTGATCTCCCACAATGTGGAAACCGTCAGAAGACTGACCCCGGAAGTACGGAATAAAAATATTTATGATCGTAGCCTGCAGGTCCTGCAATACATTTCTTCCCGCGGGGTAATCACCAAATCGGGGATCATGCTGGGGCTGGGAGAAACCCGCGAAGAGGTGCTGGAGACCATGGACGACCTGCTGGAGGCCGGATGCCAGGTGATGACCATCGGTCAGTACCTGCAACCTTCACCTGCGCATTATCCCGTGAAAGAATATGTCAGGCCGGGGACGTTCTCAGAATATAAGAAAATCGGTCTGGACAAAGGCTTTCAGTTTGTCGAAAGCAGTCCCTTGGTACGTTCTTCCTATCATGCCGAGAAGCATATCCATGCTGTCGTAACCGTAAACGGAAGATCATGA
Source organism: Bacteroidales bacterium (assembly GCA_024762655.1). Lineage (GTDB taxonomy): Bacteria > Bacteroidota > Bacteroidia > Bacteroidales > VadinHA17 > DRPN01. The sequence continues at coordinate 53,299 of JANTHB010000010.1, read as the reverse complement.
AACCGGAAGTTGTCTTTGAAGATCTGGGACCTGCCCCTTACAAAGAAGCCTGGGACTACCAGGAACAGTTGCTGAAACAGTTGCAGGAAAAGAAACTGCATCTTACGGAGGGGAAAAAAGATCTCCCGGACGGGGGCTATCTGCTCTTCTGTGAACACCCGCACGTATATACGCTGGGACGCAGCGGTAAAGAAAACAACCTGCTCATCCCCCAGGAAAGGCTGGACCAGGAACATATTTCCTACTTTCACACCAACCGTGGCGGAGACATCACCTATCACGGCCCGGGCCAGATCGTGGGTTATCCGATCCTTGACCTGGACCTCTTGCAGGTAGGTGTAAAAAAATACATTGCGCTCATCGAAGAAACCATCATCCACACCCTCGCTGAGATCGGACTGGAAGCAGGAAGACTGGATAACGCTACCGGGGTGTGGATGCATCTCAACGGGAAAAAGATGCCCCAAAAAATATGTGCCATCGGGGTGCGCGTAAGCCGGGGGATTACCATGCACGGTTTTGCATTCAATGTCAATACCGATCTGCGTTTTTTTGACTACATCAACCCCTGTGGGTTTACAGATAAAGGCGTTACCTCTGTCGAAAAGGAAACCGGCCGGAAGTGGGATTTTGAAGATATGAAACAAAGGGTACGGAAACAATTTGAAGAAGTTTTTCAGATTCAACTAACCGGACAAGCATGACGGAAAAAGAATGGCATATAAAAAATCCCGGCGACAAAGAGGACGTTGAGAAGCTTTCATCGGCCATCAACGTAAACCCTCATATTGCCAACCTGCTGGTTCAACGGGGTATAAAAACGTACGAAGAAGCCAAAGCTTTTTTCCGTCCTTCTTTGGAGGATTTGCACGATCCTTTTCTGATGAAAGATATGAACCGGGCGATCGACCGCATCACGACCGCCATCACCAAAAACGAACGGATACTGATCTACGGGGACTACGATGTGGACGGCACCACCTCGGTGGCTTTGTTATATTCTTTTTTCAGAACGTTTTATAACAATCTGGGATACTACATCCCGGACAGGTACTCGGAAGGGTACGGGATCTCTCTCCGGGGTATTGACTATGCCAAAGAAAATAATTACTCGCTGATTATTGCGCTGGATTGCGGCATCAAGGCGGTGGAAGAAATCCAATATGCCAGCCGGAAAAAAATTGACTTTATTGTTTGCGATCATCACCTTCCCGGGGACACCATCCCGGAGGCCGTGGCTATTCTGGATCCCAAACAACCCGGATGTGATTATCCTTTTAAAGATCTCTCCGGTTGCGGCGTGGGTTTCAAACTGATAGAGGGGTATGCCCGTATCAACGGCGTGCCTTTTGAGGATCTGATCCCTTATCTCGACCTGGTGGCCGTAAGTACCGCTTCGGATATTGTCCCTATCACGGGCGAGAACCGGATCCTGGTGTATCACGGGCTGGAACAACTGAACAACAATCCCCGCACCGGCCTACGTTCTATCATGCACTCGGCCGGCCTGGACAACAAGAATGTTACCGTAGAAGATATCGTTTTCCGTGTCGGGCCGCGCATCAATGCCGCCGGGAGAATGAAGTCGGGCAGTAAGGCCGTGGACCTTCTGGTATCTGAAGACAGTAAAGATGCCGTTTTGATCAGTGACGAGATCAACAATTTCAATGTAGAACGCAGAGAAGAAGACCAGAAAATCACCAAAGAGGCCTTAAGCATGATCTCGGAGGATGCCATGCAGGTAAACAGAAAAAGTACGGTGGTTTACAGTGAAGACTGGCACAAGGGGGTGATCGGCATCGTAGCCTCCCGCCTCATTGAGACCTACTACCGTCCTACCATTGTACTAACAGAATCGAACGGTTTTCTGACAGGATCCGCCCGGTCGGTCGAAGGTTTCGACCTGTATCAGGCCCTCGAATCCTGCAGTGATCTGCTGGAGACTTTCGGAGGACACATGTACGCTGCCGGACTGACCCTGAAAAAGGAAAACTTTGAAGCTTTCAGCGCCCGTTTTGAGGAAATCGTAGATGCCAGAATCACCCCCGAACAAATGATCCCCAGCGTAGATGTGGATGACGAGCTGGACCTGGATGAAATCACGGATAAGTTTGCAGATATTCTGAATCAGATGGAACCTTTCGGTCCCGGGAATATGCCCCCTGTATTTGTTACCCGAAATGTCAGGGATGCCGGCACCGGAAGAGTGGTGGGCAACAACGGAGGCCATCTCAAGCTCGACCTCCTCCAGGACGGAAAAACCTCACGCCCTTTCCCGGCCATCGCTTTTAACCAGTCGCACCGTTACGAACTGATACGGGAAGGAAAACTTTTTGATATCTGTTATACCATCACGGAGAATGAGTTCAGAGGGACCAAAACCCTTCAGCTTAATATAAAAGATATAAAGGTATCCCAATAAAAAAAAGCCGCATTCAGCGGCTTTTTTTTATTGACTGTCTTTATCAGAACGAACCGATCATCTTTTTAGGATCCACCCACTCGTCAAACTGCTCGGGGGTTACCAGTCCCAGCTCCACAGCTGCTTCTTTCAGGGTCTTATCTTCGGCATGGGCTTTTTTTGCAATTTTCGCCGCATTTTCATAGCCGATATAACGGTTCAGAGCGGTCACCAGCATCAGGGAGTCTTTCAGGTGTTTTTCTATATTCTTGGGATTAGGCTCTACGCCGGCAATGGCATTATCGGCAAAAGACACACAGGCATCGCCCAGCAAACGGGCCGACTGCAGGAAATTATAGATCATCACCGGTTTGAAGACATTCAACTGGAAATGTCCCTGCATACCTCCTACATTGATGGCGGCATCATTGCCAATCACCTGAGCACACACCATGGTCATCGCTTCGTTCTGTGTCGGGTTTACTTTCCCCGGCATGATGGATGATCCGGGCTCGTTGGCCGGCAGGTTGAGTTCACCGATACCGCACCGTGGTCCGGAAGCCAGGAAACGAATGTTGTTGGCAATCATCATGAGGCTTACAGCCAGCGTCTTCAACGCCCCTGACGACTCTACAATGGCATCATGCGCCGACAACGCCTCGAATTTATTCGGGGCTGTTTTGAAAGGATAACCTGTCAGTTCGGAAATCTTTTTGGCCACCAGCACATCATATCCTTTCGGAGTGTTCAGGCCGGTACCTACGGCGGTACCTCCCAGCGCCAGCTCGGAGATATGATCCAGCGAGTTCTTCAGGGCCTTCAGCCCATGGTCCAGCTGGGCTACATAACCCGAGAACTCCTGCCCCACGGTCAGGGGCGTGGCATCCATCAGGTGTGTGCGGCCTGTCTTGACAATGTCCTTGAATTCTTCGGCTTTCTTTGCCAGGGTATCCCGCAGTTTCGTCACCCCCGGGATGGTTATTTCCATCAATGTTTTATAGGCAGCAATATGCATCGCCGTGGGAAAGGTGTCGTTGGACGACTGCGACTTGTTCACATCATCATTGGGATGAATAAACTTTTTATCGTCCTCCAGCTTGCCTCCGTGCAGCACATGGGCCCGGTTGGCCACCACCTCGTTGACATTCATATTGGACTGGGTTCCGGAACCGGTCTGCCAGATCACCAACGGAAACTGGTCATCCAGCTTGCCTCCGATGATCTCGTCACACACCTGCATGATCAGTTTGCCTTTTTCTTCGGGCAATACCCCCAAATCCATATTGGCCATGGCAGCCGCTTTCTTCAGCACACCAAAAGCATGGATGATCTCGATCGGCATCGAGGCCGGTTCGCCGATCTTAAAGTTGTTTTTTGAACGCTGGGTTTGCGCCCCCCAATACTTATCGGCAGGGACCTCAACCGTACCCATCGTATCATGTTCAATTCTCACATTCATGATCGTAAGGTTTTTAAGTGTTAATATTTCCGTAATATGTAGTATCTAAAACAAAACATCCATCTTCTCCGGCGGATCCGCCCAGACAGCCTTATCTCCCTTAACCACCACGGGCCTTTTGAACAGTTTGGGATGTTCCGTTAAGGCCTGTATCCACTCCTCTTCTGTCAGTTTTTTCCCTTTGTACAGGGATTTATACTCAGCTTCCTGTGTACGTATCATCTCCGAAGCCGGTACGTCCAGCTTCTTCAAAACTTCCCGTAACTCCTCTTTTGTAAAAGGCTCTTTGAGATATTGCCGGATGGTGAAATCCTCTCCTTTTTCCTGAAGATAAGCCAGTCCGGCACGGCTTTTCCGGCACCTGGGGTTATGATAGATAATAATTTCTGCCATATTTTTTTGTTAAAGGGTTAAACGGTCGCACCGAATTGCATGAGAAAGGCTTTGATAAAGTCATTCAGCTCCCCGTCGAGTACCGCCTGTACGTTGGAGGTCTCATAGCCGGTACGCAGGTCCTTCACCATTTTATAGGGATGCAGCACATAACTGCGTATCTGTGACCCCCACTCGATCTTTTTCTTTTCTCCCTCGATCTTGGCCTGTTCTTCTTTTTTCTTCCTGAGCTCGAGCTCATACAACTGCGATTTGAGAATACGCATGGCGTTTTCCTTGTTTTTAAGTTGTGAGCGCGTCTCCTGGTTCTCTACGACAATCCCTGTGGGGATATGCCGCAAACGCACGGCGGTCTCCACCTTGTTTACGTTCTGTCCTCCGGCGCCACTCGACCGGTAGGTTTCCCAGGTTATATCCGCCGGGTTGATTTCGATCTCAATCTTTTCGTCAATGACGGGGGAGACGAACACCGAGGCAAAGGTGGTCTGCCGTTTCCCCTGGGCATTGAAGGGAGAGATGCGTACGAGACGGTGCACTCCGTTTTCGCTTTTCAGATAACCATAGGCAAATTCTCCGTCAAACTCCAGGGTGACCGATTTCACGCCGGCCTCGTCACCGGGATGATACTCCACCTCCTTCACCTTATAGTTGTTTTTCTCACCCCACCGTATATACATACGCATCAACATCTCGGCCCAGTCGAGGCTCTCGGTGCCCCCTGCGCCGGAGTTGATCTTCAGGAGCGCTCCCAGCCGGTCTTCCTCGCGGCGGAGCATGTTCCTGAGCTCCAGCTCTTCAATTTTTTGCAGAGCCTGCCTGTATTGCTTCTCTACCTCCTCCTCACTTGACTCCCCTTCTTTCAGAAAATCAGACAGCACCTGCAAATCTTCCACAAAGGACTTTGCTTCATCATAGGCATCCGTCCACTTTTTCAGTTCGGAGATTTTCCTGAGTTGTGTTTCCGCTTTTTTGGGTTCGTCCCAGAAACCGGGGGCTTGGGTGATCTTTTCTTCTTCAGCAATCTGTTGACGTTTTCCGTCAATGTCAAAGATGCCTCCTCAGCGCATCCAGGCGCTTTACCAATTCATTCACTGCTTCCGGTTGAAACATAATATCTCTACACTTTTCGTTCCTGACAAAGGTAGAAAAATATGACGGAAAAAATTATATTCTATAACAGCCCCTTTCCTTCCCCGGGCCATCCCTTACCTCCCCGCAAAGCAGCCGGCTATCTGACATTTTCTTTCTCCTTCATCGAATAAGGCTCTTTTGCCGAACCATCCACCGTTCCTCAGTCTCTTTCTCCCTTCATAATCTCATCCAGCACCTCGCTCACTACGTCAGCTTCATATCCTCTGGACCAGGCAAACCGCTGCAGGCGGGCCATCATGTCATAACGGTTTTTCGGTTTAAGGGTTTTTCGCTTCCGTTGCAGTTCTTTCCTCAGCGTTTCCCGGTACTCTTTTTCGTCGAGATGCTCCATGGCCTTATCAATCAGCTCATCGGGAATCTTTTTCTTCCGCAGCATCATCCTGATCCTGACCCTGCCCCATTTCCGGAAAAGATGCTGATCCCGGACATACGCCCGGGCATAGCGGCCGTCATCCACAAATTGCCTGTCCTGCAACCATTGCATGATCTTCCGGATATCCTCCTCCTTCACTTCCCAGGCGTGCAGCTTCTCCTTCACATCATGACTGCATTTCTCCTGCCGGCTGCAGATGCGGCTGATACGCTCCAGGGCCTTATCATACGGAATATCCGGCATAACTTATTTTAATATTAAAGGCAAAATCAACGGGGCCCGGTAAAAATAAAGAAATTTCTTCAACCGAACGAGCCTCTAAAGGATTGAAGAATATCGAACAAGGATCAACGATTTTTGATTTAAGAAGTTGAAGACCTCAGTATATAATATTTTTTTTCTTATAGAGATTAATATACGGGGCAACCCGTCCTGTACAATTCTTCAACCCCGCTGGGGTTGGGATTTTATGGGATGTTTTACGCCACAGGTGGAACTGTGGCTACTTTCGTCCGACCCCTCCGGGGTCTTTTGGATTACAGGAACCCCTCAAGGTACAAGTTAGTAGTGGTTAGCAATTTATCTTTATGACCACGGAGTGGTCGCAGAGAATAGCCCCGGTCCCACCCGGGGTACTAGGAGATTCTTACCCACAAAACAACCCCGGATGGGGTTGACGAAAACCCTCAAACCACAAACGCGCCACAGACTCCTCAAATCCCGAAAAACAGCAAATCTATGATTTGGGTAGTTTTTCGAGCCCGTCCGAACGGCTTCAGCCGGGCGGGGATGCTCGCAACTCTGACGAAATCGAAGATTTCAAGAGTTGCGGCACCACAAACGACAAACTCCTTCGTCGTTGGCAGGTGCGAAATCCGGGGACAATTCTTCAACCCCTCCCTTGCTCCGCACGCTGTCACCGAAGCTTCAGCGCAGGCGCCCGAAGCGGCTACGCAAAGGCGAGGCGGGGTCGTTGGAATTACAAAAACCCATCAAGGTACAAGTCAGTAGTGGTTAGCAATTTATCGTTATGACCACGGAGTGGTGAAAAATGAATAGAGGCTGCCTAAAAAATGCTTTAACCACTGAGGACACCAAGAATACACAAAGAACTCAGAGTGATAACTTATACAATTAGACCTTTTTGCACTTTATGCATCCTCCGCGCTCTTTGTGGTTAGATACAATTTAACCTTTGGAGACAGCCTTACACAATGCAACAGGTTCCGGTCCCCGGAGGGGGTCAACCGTTCCTCCCGGGCCCGGTGATCACCCCACCCCCATGTCTCCCTTTCACAAACCGTTCTTTTCCATTGATATCTGTTTTAACCTCCACCTCTTTCATTCCGTAAGTCTCAAACAGATCTTTTACTTTCCCGGCAAATTTTTCGTGTGTCTCCACCATCAGCCAACCCCCTTTTTCCAGATGTCCAGAGGCATAATCAAGGAGTGCCCGGTAAAACAGCAACGGATCATCATCCGGCACGAACAGGGCTCCGGGTGGCTCATGATGCACCACTTCCGGTTGCATGTTCTTTTTTTCCGATTCGGGCACATAGGGCGGATTGGATACGATATACCGATAGGTACCCCCCGGTTCCGGATTCAAAATATCCCCCCTGAAAAAATGCACCTTCACCCTGTTTCCTTCTGCATTCTCCCGGGCCAGTTGCAGGCTTTCCTCCGACACATCCGAGGCATAAATCTCTGCTTCCGGCAATTTCCGGGCCAGAGCAATAGCGATACATCCGCTGCCGGTGCCGGCATCCAGGATCCTGAAAGGGGCCGTATCTTTCCCGGCTTGATGCAACAACTCACGTACCAGTTCCTCCGTCTCAGGCCGCGGGATCAGTACGGCAGGGGAGACCCGGATACGGCACCCGTAAAATTCCGTTTCGCCCAACACATATTGAACAGGTATTCTCGCTTTCAATTGCCGGAGAATATTATTAACTTTCGGCAACAGTTCTTTGGGAAACGGCTCATGGGCATCGCGCAACAGGGCTGCCGGTGAAAGTCCGGTAACATACCGGACCACCAGAAGGGTCAGGCTGCGGGCTTCCGGCAGACCGTGTTCCGGTTCGAGGGTCGCAGTCAGCCTGCGTACCAGCATATCGAATGTTTCCCGGGACTGCATAACCGGATAAAGATACAAAGGATCGGACGATGAACAAAGAAAGCGAACATACCAGGTATATGCAACGTTGCCTCGACCTGGCCATGCAGGGATTGGGGACGACTTACCCCAATCCTCTCGTCGGCTCGGTGATGGTCTGGGAAGATAAGATCATCGGGGAAGGATTTCACCACCGCAGCGGAGAACCGCATGCCGAGGTGCTGGCCATCCGTTCGGTAAAAAACAGGGATCTGCTGAAAAAGGCCACGCTGTATGTTAACCTCGAGCCTTGTTCCCATTACGGAAAAACCCCTCCCTGTGCCGACCTGATCGTGAAAACAGGCATTCCCCGTGTGGTAGTAGGTACGACCGACACAACCGAAAAAGTACAGGGGAAAGGCATCCGGAAAATGCAGGAAGGAGGCGTGGAGGTGATCACCGGTATGCTGGAACAGGAGTCCCGGTTTATCAATCGCCGCTTTTTCACCTATCATGAAAAAAAACGTCCTTATATCATCCTGAAATGGGCAGAGAGCGCCGACGGATACCTTGACGAGGAACGTATTGCCGGACAGCAGGGCCCCAACTGGATCAGCGGTCCTCTGGGGCGGCAACTGGTGCATAAATGGCGCAGCGAAGAACAGGCGATCCTCGTAGGCCGGAAAACAGCCCTGATAGACAACCCGGCGCTGACCGCACGTGAATGGTACGGCCGCAATCCCTTACGGCTGGTTATCGACCGGGAGCTGACGTTACCCCCCGACCTGCAACTGTTCGACGACGAAGCCCCTACCATCATCTTCAACAACCTGCGGGAAGAAAAACACACCCATCCCGAACCGGTCAGAATCGATTTTAGCAAATCCATAATCCCGCAAATAACAGCAGAGCTTTACCACCGCCGGATACAGTCTTTGATTGTTGAGGGGGGAGCCTACACCCTCCGGCAATACATTGAATCCGGCATGTGGGATGAAGCCCGTGTTTTCAAGGGAAACCGTTATTTCCATACCGGCGTGAAAGCGCCCGTACTGAAACATCAGCCTTCCGGGATCATCCATACGGGAGACTCAACCTATCACCTCTTTTTTAAAGCTACTTACTTCTAGCTTGTTATTTATATGTCTCAAAAGATATTTAACCGAAAGTGTATTAATCCTTAAGTTTTTTATAAATTTGTAAAAACACATTCGGGAATTTACATTCTGAATAAATATTTTGGAATTAACAATAACTTAATTTTTTATCCTATGGAATCAATAATCGGTATTTATGATACACATGAGTACGCTCTGAAAGCATTAGCGGCATTAAAAGAAAATAACTTCCCTATGAAACAGGTGTCGCTTATAGGAAAAGCAGAGGTCATAGAAGATCATGTGCATATAAAATCTTATAACAAAGCTAAAAATGCTCCTGTTTTACTAGGGACCGGCGGGGGTGCTCTTATAGGCCTTCTCACAGGAATAGGGGTCTTTGCCATACCGGGTTTTGGCTTTTTATACGGTGCAGGAGCAATCATAGGCACTTTAGCCGGCTTTGATGTGGGTCTTGTCGCCGGGGGGATCGGATCTCTGCTTACATCCCTGGGATTAAAAGAAGCTCATAATACTAAGATTCAGGAGCATCTGGAAAAAGGGAAGTATGCACTGATGATCCATGGATCTGAAGAAGAAATTAATAAAGCCGAACAAATCCTGGAAGAAGAAGGCAATCATTTCGAACTTATCAGATAATACATTCTCCCTGTAGAAGCAAGTATTTGAAGCGGGAAATATTACGATTTCCTTTCGCAATAATGTTAGCAATGAATTAAATCCGGTTATATTTGATCTCATCTGATATTTATCATTCCCCCGGTTTTTTTAGAAATTCTTACTTTGTGAAAAATTTCCATGCATGGAAGAAAACTTATTTCCCGATTTTGAGCCGGTTACCCGCCGGCAGTGGATCGACCGGATGATACAGGACCTGAAGGGACTTCCTTACGAGAAGCTTATCTGGAAAAGTCCTGAAGGAATCCCTGTAGAGCCGGTTTACACCCGGGAAAATATTGAGACCTTATCCGGACCGGATTCCCTGCCCGGAGAATTTCCTTATCTGCGGGGATACTCTTCCGGCCGCCCCTGGATCATAGGTCAGGATATTACCGTAACCGATTCGAAAGATGCCAACAGGCAGGCGCAAAAAGCGTTGAGGGGAGGCGCTGAAGCCCTGGGTTTCATCTATCCCGACCATCCAGTACCCTGTATCGGCATGGACGGACTGCTGGACAATATTGACCTGGCCACGGTCCCCGTTTTTCTTGAAAACAACCTGCATCCGTATATTTTATACACAGGATTGAAAAAAGCCATTTCGGCTTCAGGCATCCCTTATGATAAATTCCAGGGGGCAATCTCTTTTGATCCGCTGGGTTTTCTGACCGTTCACGGCGATTATCCCTCGACGGAAAAAGACACTTTCCAATGGGGAAAAGAGGTGATGGAAGAGTCGGATACGATATTCCCCCATCTTCGCACCCTGGCTGTTCATGCCGATATATTCAATCATGCAGGCGCTACCGCCGCACAGGAAACAGGCTATGCCCTGGCTGCAGGAAATGAATACCTTTCTTATTATACGGAAAACGGTTTTCCGGTAGATAAGATAGCCCGGCATTTGCTTTTTTTATTCGCCGTGTCCGGCAATTTTTTCATGGAAGTTGCCAAATTCAGGGCTTTCCGTATGCTGTGGTCGGCAGTTGTCAAAGGATGGAATCCTAAAGATCCCGGAAGCCTGATCACGCATATCCATGCCACCACCACCTTGCGCAACAAGACCCTGTATGACCCTTACGTGAATATTCTGCGGGCTACCACCGAATCCATGTCGGCCATCCTGGGCGGAGCCGACTCCCTGACGGTTCGTCCCCATGACAGCATGCTGAGAGCTTATAATGAAACCTCCGCACACCTGGCACGTAACATCCAGCTTATCCTCAAACATGAATCACGTCTGGATACCGTTACAGACCCCATGGCAGGTGCTTATTACGTCGAATCCCTTACCCGTCAACTGGCAGATAAAGCCTGGGATATCTTCCTTTCCGTTGAAAAAGAGGGAGGATATCGCAAAGCGCTGGAGAAAGGGAGCATACAGGATTCGCTTGCCACATCATTAAACCGGCGCCTGAAAGATATAGCCACCCGGAAAGAGATCCTGGTGGGCACCAATCATTATCCCAATCCGGAAGAAAATATCACCGCAGAAAAAAAGATGGATCATCTGAATATGTCATGGAGCCCGGCAACCAAGCGGGTCCGGCCCGTAGACATTCGCCGTCTGTCCGAAGAGATGGAATCCCTGCGCCTGACCACCGAACTGTCGCAGAAAAAACCGGTAGTATATCTTTTCGGGTTTGGACCTTCTTCGATACGCAGTGCACGTGAAAACTTCGTGATAAACCTCGTGGGCTGCGCCGGATTTTCTTTTACAGAAACTACCCCCGGCATGTCTCCGGAACAGCACATGGATACGATCAACCGTTTAAAACCGGACATTGTATTTCTTTGTGGCGATGAAGAACAATATATCGGGATGACCGCATTGCTGAAAAAAGAGTTAAAATATGAACCTGTACTGGGCGTTGCCGGTGATCCCGGGAAAATGACAGGGGAGCTAAAAGAACAAGGCATTCGTTTTTTTCTGCATAACCGGGTAAATGTACCTGCCCTGCTTAAAGATCTTCAGAAAGCTGTAAACCTAATTTGAAAGGCGTATGAAAAAACCGGATTTCACCAAGTATTCCTGGCAAGAGATGACTCGTCCGGCTTCACAAAGAGATTCCGGAAAAGAAAAAGAAAGCGCTGTTTTACGGGAGACCCCCGAAGGGATCCCGGTAAAGGATTTCTATACCCCCGGCGACATGGACCGTCTGGAGCATCTTGATTTTGTCTCCGGGATCCCGCCTTTCCTGCGCGGGCCCTATTCCACCATGTACGTCACGCGTCCCTGGACCATTCGCCAGTATGCCGGTTTTTCCACCGCCGAAGAGTCCAATGCTTTTTATCGTCGCAATCTGGCTGCCGGCCAGAAGGGCCTCTCGGTGGCTTTCGACCTGGCCACACACCGGGGTTACGACTCCGACCATGAGCGGGTGGTGGGAGATGTCGGCAAAGCAGGGGTAGCTGTGGATTCGGTACTGGATATGAAAATTCTGTTCGAGGATATCCCCCTCGACAAAATGACCGTCTCTATGACCATGAACGGCGCTGTTTTGCCTATCATGGCTTTTTATATTGTCGCGGGACTGGAGCAGGGGGTCCCTTTGGAAAAACTCTCCGGGACCATACAAAACGACATCCTCAAAGAGTTTATGGTGCGTAACACCTATATCTATCCTCCGGAGATGTCGATGCGAATCGTCGGTGACATATTTGCCTATACGGCCCGGCATATGCCTAAGTTCAATTCGATCAGCGTTTCGGGTTACCATATGCAGGAAGCCGGCGCCACCGCCGATCTTGAGCTGGCTTACACCCTGGCCGACGGCCTGGAATACCTGCGCACCGGTATGAAAGCAGGCCTGGATATCGATCGTTTTGCTCCACGTATCTCTTTCTTCTGGGGCATCGGCATGAACTATTTCATGGAGATAGCCAAGCTGCGGGCTGCCCGTCTCCTGTGGGCCCGTATCGTGAAAGACTTCAATCCTTCCAACCCCAAATCCATGGCCCTGCGCACGCATTCCCAGACCTCGGGCTGGAGCCTCACGGAACAGGATCCTTTCAATAATATTGCCCGCACCTGCATCGAAGCGCTGGCGGCCGTACATGGCCACACCCAGTCATTGCATACCAATGCCCTGGATGAGGCGATCGCGCTGCCCTCCGAGTTTTCCGCCCGCATTGCCCGCAACACCCAGATCTATCTGCAGGAAGAAACACAGATACACCGGACGGTGGATCCCTGGGGCGGATCCTGGTATATCGAAAAACTTACTCACGAACTTGCACACAAAGCCTGGAAACTGATACAAGAGATCGAAGAAATGGGAGGTATGACCAAAGCCATCGAAAAAGGTCTGCCAAAAATGCGTATTGAGGAAGCCGCCGCCCGCAAACAGGCACGTATAGATGCGGGAAAAGACATCATTGTCGGAGTCAACCGTTGGCGGCCCGAACAGGAAACAGCTATGAAAATCCTGGAAGTGGATAACACAGCCGTACGCAAAGCCCAGAATAAGCGGCTGGAGAAGTTGAAGAAAGAACGGGATCAGGCGGCGGTACAGGAAGCGCTGGATGCCATCACACAGGCAGCACGCACAGGTAATGGAAATCTGCTGGAACTCTCGGTAGAAGCCGCCGGAAAAAGGGCTACTTTGGGAGAAATATCCCTGGCCGTAGAAAAAGTATGCGGCAGGTACCAGGCTGTGATCCGCTCAATTTCGGGGATTTACTCTGCCGAGTCGGAGACCGATACACAATTCTCCGAAGCCCGCAGGCTCACGCGTGAATTTGCAAGTCTCACCGGCCGCCAGCCCCGCATCATGGTAGCCAAAATGGGCCAGGACGGCCACGACCGCGGCGCCAAAGTCATCTCTACCGGCTTTGCCGATATCGGCTTCGACGTGGACATCGGCCCGCTGTTCCTGACTCCGGCCGAAGCGGCCAAACAAGCCGTTGAAAACGATGTGCATGTGCTGGGCATCTCTTCCCTGGCAGGAGGACACAAAACCCTTATCAAACAAGTGATGGAAGAACTCCGTAATATGAACCGTGAAGATATCATGGTTGTGGCCGGAGGCGTCATCCCGCGACAGGACTATAAATATATGCACCGCCTGGGAGTAGTTGCCGTTTTCGGCCCGGGGAGCCCTGTCACCGACACCGCCATACGAATCCTGAACATACTCCTTGAAAAAGAAAAAGCATAAGGAAACGGAGTATCGAATATGCCTGGCAGGGGTTATCCCGGAATAAAGAAATTTCTTAAAACGAAATTTCTTTATTCCACCTCACCCAAAACTTTCTTCGAAAGTTTTGACCTCTCCTCAAGGAGAGGTACAGGTGGAACCCCGAGGAATTCTTTTGATTTAAATAAACCGCCTGTATCCGGGAGGGTTGAAAAACCATGCCACATGACAACCTGTTTCCTGCAACATCTTCTTTTATCCTACGTCTTTTGAAAAAAGGATTTTTCGTTTTTTAGGCGGGGTTGTGACGTAATTTTATTAATTTTATCTTGTTTTGTCAAACCAAAACAAACCCTATGAAAAAAAGATGGTTAGCGGATATTCTTCTTTTGGCGGCTTTATGGTTCATATCACCTGCTCTGCTACGGGCCCAGGCGTTGAACAAACGGATATTCTCCGACGGGGCCAACCAGGAGATCCTGATCGGTTACGGCAACCGCGAAGGGATGGAACAGGAACCATTCAACCGGTGGTTTGACCGGGAGTACAGCTTTTATCAACTAAATGACAGCTTGATAAACATTATGGAACCCATCCGTTTCTCCGATGTAAATATCACCGTTATCCTGGGTACCTGGTGCTCTGACAGCCGTCGGGAGGTACCGCGTTTTTTCAAAGTGGCCGATGCCCTGAAAATCCCGGAAGATCATGTTAAGGTCATTTTTGTGGACCGCGACAAGACCGCTCCCGGAATAGACCTTACCAATCTTAACATTGAACGCGTGCCTACCTTTATTGTATATGTTTCCGGAAAAGAAGCCGGCCGGATTGTTGAAACGCCGGAGATCAGCCTGGAAGCAGACCTGAAAGATATTTTAAAAAAAGAATAATATTATGGAAGAAAACGTACAGACAAACGCAGGGCAGGGTTTCGGGATCGCCGCACTGGTACTGGGCATCATTGCAATTATCACTGCCGTCATCCCCTGCCTCGGGATCATAGCCCTGATCCCCGGGATTCTGGGGATTATCTTTGCCGTCATTGCCCTGGTGCAAGCCAATCAGAACAACGGAGCCAGAGCGATGATCATTATTGCACTGGTACTGGCTTCCCTCGGAACGGCCATCTCCACTTTCTGGGTGCTGGCTATATCTACACCGGCTGTCATGACCAACTCTATGATGAAAACTTTCAGAAATGTGATCAACATGGACGATCTGACCAAAGAACTGGATAACCTGGATAAAAAAATAGAGAAAAATACCGAGGAGGGGGAAGGAACCTATACCATCACCATCAAAAAAACCTACAGTTCCACCGAGGACAGCCTGGTGAAGAAACTGGAAGAACTGGAAGGCGGAGACTCGGTGATAAACACAGAACAGGACACGCTCATCCGCAAATAAGACAAATCCCTGCGTTGTGCGTCCGGGACCCTACAGTTACAGATCCTATCAGACCCTGAATATTGTGTTTTTTGTGCTTTTGCTGTTGATATTTGTCTATGCAGCCCTTTTTTCACCGGAGAATCCTCATTATCCCATCCCCTCTTTTTATAACCGCTTCATGTCAGGAAAGCCATCTCCCACCACCGGACTTTCCCATAGTTTTTCGGCCATTGTACGGGGTAATTTCCACGATGCAAAACAATTGAATTCTTTCGGGATCCGGATCTTTCTTTTTTTCTTCCTGGAATGGATCTTCAGGGCCGTGGCCTTTTTCTCCCTGAAAAAAGGATGGATCCCTTATAAAAAACTCTTGCCGGCAGATATCCTCGTTTCAGTGATTCTTTTTGCCTGCTGTTTCGGCAGGTTATTACTTTTCTGGAATTATCTGTAAATGCCTCAGGACATTTTCACTTATCTCGCTGATTTACAAAGATCACGCGGATTTCCTGTTTTCTCCTACGTAGGCGCCTACGTAGGAGAATCACCTCGTTTACTCCGCCTTTTTCCATATTCACAGGTCAACGACCCCCGTTCCTCACCAAGCGGCCGATGATAAAACGTACGGGATACCAGGCAGCGCCATAGCCTATGGCCAGGACCGTCAGGAACACCAGAAAGATATCCGTTGTCTGAATCTTTACGGGATAGGTATCTATCACAAACGAGCCGCTACCGGGAATCTTCACGATCCCGAAGTGTAGTTGCAGCCAACAGATAAACAACCCGAGGGCGATACCGGCCACCGCCCCCACAATGGTGATCATCCATCCTTCAAGCAGGAATATCCTCCGGATAAGAAAATGATCTCCGCCGAGGTTGCGGAGCGTCATGATATCCTCTTTTTTCTCGATGATCAGCATGGACAGCGAACCGATCACATTGAAGGAGGCAATGATCAGAATGAAGGTCAGGATCAGGAAGATAGCCCATTTTTCCGTTTTCATGATCCTGTAGAGCAAAGCCTGTTGTTCATACCGGTTTTTTACCAGAAAATCAGGGCCCAGGATCTCTTTGATCTTATATTCGGCCGGTTTTTCCCTGACCCCCGGCTTCAGTTTCAGTTCCACGGCACTGAGTTCATTCGTATATCCAAACAGGTCCCGGGCAAACGTCAGGGGTACGATCATATACTTCAGGTCAAAATCCTGCTGTATGGCAAACACACCGGAGGGGAAAATATATTTTTTGCTGAATGCCCTTTCGGGATTCAGAGAGATATGTTCCGTGCGGCGGGGTACATAGATCTTTATGGGGGAGATAAAATTCAGTCCCACGCCCAGGTTCATGGCAATGCCTTGTCCAAGCACCGCCATGGGGGCTCCTTTGGAATGCAGTACAAAAGCCCCGTCCACCATCATGGAATCAATCCCGCTCATAGCAGTATATTCATCGCTGACCCCCTTCACCGTAGCAATGTATTGTCTTTTCCGGTACTGTAACAGGGCATTTTCCTCAATCACATCTGCGGCATGCATCACCTCCGGCAAATGTTTCACCTGCTTTATCACCGTCAGGGTATCCGGAAAAGTCTTGCCTTTGGCCGGCATAATTTTCAGGTCGGGATCAAAAGAATTGAACAGGGAATGTACCAGGTCGTCAAAACCATTGAATGATGATAACACCACCACCAGCGCCATGGTCCCAACCATTACCCCGATAACGGAGATAAAAGAAATAAGGTTGATAACATTGTGGGACTTTTTGGCAACCAGGTAGCGCTTCGCTATGTAGAACGGAAAGTTCAATGTTTATTCAATTATTTCTTGTAATCTTGCTCCAGCCTGTGCAATCCCCGGATTTGCGGGTTCCCTTGTTTCAAAATATAGCCTGAAAGCGATCGTCCGTTATAATATTCCTTAATGGATAAATCAAATCCATATCAAAAAAAGAAGGCCTCCGGCATGGACTTTAACCTGCACCTTCCCGGAAACCCCGGAACGTTCTGTCAATTAAACCACAGAGACCTTCTGACTAATAATGATACTCTTCTCTTTCTCTCTTTTCCAGGCTCTTTTAAGTTTCCCCGTCATCCATGCCGGGATAAAAAATCATGGCAAAAATATAAATTATTTCCAGGCTTTCACGATCAAACCCGTACCAGTTTTATGCGAGTTATGAACATCCACACTATTTAGGATAAAAGCTACCGGATAAGCCACCAAATAATAAAACGGAAGCAGGATAAACAGCAGCCTGGAAGCATTGAGCATCATAATGGGGAATTTCATGGAAAGCTTCCATGCGATCTGGCCCGGTTTACCATACGAGTAATAGGCCTCTATATGTGAAAAACCTGCCTTTCCCAGTTTCTCACGGATGTCTGCCATGTTATAACCGTCGCGCACATGTTCTTCTATAAAGCTCTCCCCTTCGTGATCATGTACATCGGAGCCGCCCTGGTCGGACGGTGTGGAGATAAGCAATAAACCTCCCGGTTTCAGCGACCGGTAATAATTCAAAAAGACTTTTTCATCTTCTTCAATATGTTCCATCACATCCACACAAAGGATAAAATCGTAAGTTTCCGGTTGCACAAAACGGGTCAGGTCCTGTACGGAGAAACGCACCCGCTGGTCCGGATCGATATTACTGAAAAAACGCGTACAGTCTTCAATCTGTTCTTCCTTTACGTCCACTCCCTCAATCTCTCCTGCCGGGAAACGGCGGTACAGGAAATAGGTATATTGCCCGAAACCGGAGCCGGCATCCAGGATCTTAACCTGTTTTTTATGATCTTTCAGTGAAACTTTTATCTCCCGTTTGACATACCAGGCTCGCAACAATAACAGATCCAGCAACCTGTAAAACAGTTTTCTCAGCCCGGGGGTCTTATTAAAGACCTTCCCGAGCGTCCTTTTTATCGGGTCATATTGCATATTCTCTCAGGATTATTCCAGTAATTTATCAATGCGTTCGATGTAATCCAGTGAGTCATCCATAAAAAAAGCCAACTCTGGCATCGACCTGAGCTGGTTATGGATACGCCGTGATAATTCGAACCTTATTTTCTTCTTTTGTTCATCAACCAGGGATTCAAACTCCTCCTTTGACACTGCCGGGAAGACACTTAAATACACGCGGGCCAGCGACAGATCCGGACTCATCCGTACCTGTGTGACGGTGATCATTTTCCCGGCGAACATATTTTTGCTCTCTTTCAGGAAAATGCCTCCAAGCTCTTTCTGCACCAGCTTGGCTACTCTCTTTTGCCTCGTCGATTCCATAAACAAACCCCTTTTTTCTTCCCGCAAAGGTAAGATATTTAATGAAACATTATAAATCTGACCTATTGGAAAAGCTGGAATATGAATAATAAAAAGAGCTCTTTCTGCGATAATCTGCGATATCTGCGTGCAAAAAATCAGGATTCTGCAACAGGAATGCTTGCCATATTATTCAGAAGGAGAAACAACTTATAATTTCTTTTCAATGATTTTCTTTTCATGAATCTTTTATAGTTTTGCAGAAATCAAATCTTTCACTCATGGAAACGGTTGTCAGCGGAATACGGTCGACGGGAAATCTGCATCTGGGAAATTATTTTGGAGCGGTGGTTAATTATCTGAAGATGCAGCATGAATATAACTGTTATTTTTTTATTGCGGACTATCATTCCCTGACCACCCATCCCACACCCAAGAACCTGCATGAAAACGTCAGGCAGATTTTGTCGGAATATCTTGCCTGCGGTATAGACTCCGGTTCGGCCACGGTGTTTCTGCAGAGTGACGTGCCGGAAGTGACCGAGCTATACCTTCTTTTAAACATGAACGCATACATCGGCGAGCTGACCCGCACCACTTCGTTCAAGGAAAAAGTGCGGAAGCAACCCGATAATGTTAATGCGGGGCTACTGACGTATCCGGTATTGATGGCTGCCGACATCATCATCCACAAGGCGACAAAGGTGCCGGTCGGGAAGGATCAGGAGCAGAACCTGGAGATGACCCGGCGCTTTGCCCGGCGCTTTAACACCCTGTACGGTGTGGATTATTTCCCCGAGCCTACGGCCTTCAACTTCGGAAAACAACTGATCAAGATCCCCGGCCTCGACGGCAGCGGGAAGATGGGCAAGAGTGAAGGCAATGCCCTGTACCTCACCGATAAGCCCGAAGTGATCCGTAAAAAAGTGATGCGCGCGGTCACCGACAGCGGCCCCACAAAAGAAAACCAGGAAATGAGCGAGCCGGTGCAAAACCTTTTCACGATCATGGAAGTGGTTTCCTCGCCGGATACGGTCCGGCATTTCAGGGACCTGTATAACCGCTGTGAGATCAGATACGGCGATCTGAAAAAACAACTGGCCGAAGACATCATCGTTTTCACCAACCCCATCCGCGAGAAAGTAGAAGAGATCTATAACGACAATGAATATTTGCGGAAAGTGGTACGTGCGGGAGCTGAAAAAGCCAGGGAGAGTGCGGCAAAGACGATACGCGAGGTCAGGGAGATTATTGGATTTAAGCCCTTTTGAAAATGCCGGAAAAATCCTAAAGTGATAAACAATATAGTGTGTTTCTTTCCTTTGTGCACGATGTGTCCGGATTGTAACCCTTGTAGTTTATAAACCCAAATTGCACAATCCGGGATAAACATTACGTCTGCCAGTCTCCGTTTTCCTTAATCAGTTTTATCAATTCTTCCACGGCGTCCCTGGCAGGGATGTTACGTTTGACAATCTCCCGGTTGCGGTAGAGCGTAATCCGGTCTTTTCCCGATCCCACATATCCGTAGTCGGCGTCGGCCATTTCGCCGGGGCCGTTGACGATGCAACCCATCACGGCGATGCGGATGCCTTTCAGATGTGAGGTTCGTTTCCGTATTTCGGCCGTCACATGCTGAATGTTAAAGAGTGTGCGGCCGCAGGAAGGGCAGGAGATATACTCGGGGCGGAAAGAACGCACCCTGGCGGCCTGCAGAATACCAAACGCCGTAACCACCGCCATTTCCTGTGTTGCCAAAACGCCTCCATCTTTCCGGTTTTTTACTTCTGCCTTTTGACTTTCGCCTTTTGCCTTATCTATTACATACTCCAGCCACAGTCCGTTCCCAAAACCATCCAGGAACAATGGTCCCATATCGGCCGCCGCCTCAATCCAAAACTGTTCCACCGTTTCACTGTGATACACTTTTTTCAGGATGACCGGGTAGCGTATCCCTGCCTCCTGCAGGCGAAAAAAGAAAGAACGCATCGCCCGATCCGAATCCGTTTCGCCAGCCTCAGCCACCACTACTACGGGCGGATTCTGCTTCATCCGTTGCAAAAGATACCGGACCCCTTCTTCTCCCACCGGGACCTTAACATAAGATAATTTTTCCCCGGAAGAAGAAAAGAGTACGTGCTCCGCCTCTTCCCGCACAAAAAAATCGGGCCGGGGCTCCCGGGTTGAATTCTGTTCTCCCGTCTTCACCACGACGGGCACTTTCGGGAATCCTGCCACAGTCCCCGTTTGCTGTGCCGGAATATATTCAAACGGATCAAAAGATGCCGGGATGTTCACCTCCGGTGCCTGTTCTTTGTTGCGGGAAAAATGATGTACCAGATGCCGGGCTACGGGGATCTCCATTTCTGAAGGCTCTGTCAGCGACACCCGGATGGTATCCCCCAATCCGTCTGTTAGCAATGCACCGATGCCCACCGCCGATTTAATGCGGCCGTCTTCTCCTTCTCCCGCTTCTGTAATCCCCAGATGCAGGGGATACAGCTCTCCTTCGGCAGCCATGGTGGTCACCAGTAAGCGATAAGCATGCACCATCACCCGGGTGTTGCTGGATTTCATCGAAAGCACAACCTCATGAAAATCCTCCTCTTTACAAATACGCAAATATTCCATTGCCGAGACAACCATGCCCTGCGGAGTGTCTCCGTATTTCTCCAGGATCCTTTTTGAGAGGGACCCGTGATTCACCCCCAGCCGCAACGCCGTATGATGTTTTTTACAGATATTCAGCAACGGAACCAACTGCTCACGTATCTGCTCAATATAATAAGCCTGCTCTTTTTCCGGATTCATCCCCGCTCCCGGAGGAACCATGCGTGCAAAGTTTCCCGGATTTATACGTACTTTTTCCACGATACGGGCTGCCGTTTCGGCAATCTTCGGATTGAAATGTACATCGGCAATGACAGGTGTATAATACCCTTTCCGGCGAAGATGATCTCTGATATCCGCCAGGTTTGCGGCCTCCCTGGTATTTTGTGCCGTAAATCGAATATAATCGGCACCGGCCCGGATGATGCGAATGCTCTCTTCCACACAGGCCGACGTATCCGAAGTGGGACTGCTGGCCATAGATTGTATCCGCACCGGATATTTCCCGCCGAGGGGAACGTTTCCGACAGGGACCTCCCGGGTTTTTTTTCTGCCCGGGGTCCTCATCATGTTTATAAATATCTCCCTCAAATTTTGTTCTTCCATAAAAAGGAAATAAATTGCTACATCTTTTCGCAAATATACTTTGAAAAACGGGAAAAAGCGTCAAATAATGCATCATACCTGTAACTTCCTGAATAAAAACAATTTCTTGTTTCGTTTTATCCGGCCTGCCCACCTGCTCCTGCCTGTTCTTGTGCTGATACTTTTTCTGATAAGTCAGAAATCCATAGCACGCTCGCTCGAAGAAATCCAGCGCAGCGGGAAAATATATGTTGCTTTTGAACATACCGATGTCAACTCCATCAATTATCCGCTGGCTTACGAGTTTGCCAAATATCTGAAACTGGACCTGGTGGAGGTAATCATAGACTGGGATGAGCTCTTCAGCCAAAACGGGAAGAGACCTCCCGACCTGGAAACCAACCCTGCTTATCATTTTACCCCTGACGTTTTTCATAAAGCCGATATCGTCTGTAGCACCATCTCTATCCTCGACTGGCGAAAAAGACTGTTCGATTTTGCCGAGACCCTGAAATCGGCCGAATTACTGGTCATGAGAAAGGACGTGACCCTGCCCGGAGACCTCGATGGACTTAAGAATATGAAGATTGCCCTGATGGACGGTACCAGCTTTGTCACCCATCTGTCAGCCATCAACGACAAAGTGGGCGGAGGAATAAAAATGATCAAAACGGCCACTACCGATGATTCGAAAAACCTCGTGCTGCAGGGCCGGGCCGACGGGGTTATTCTGGATGCGGACGAGGCGTTGCTCTTCCGCAAGGAGCATCCCGGTCAGGTGGAAATCGTCTTTCCCATCAGTAAGATCACCAACTCGGCCTGGGCTGTGGAAAAAGGGAACAAGCTGAAAGACGAGGTGGAAAATTTCTTTCGTACCATTTCCAACAACGGGGTGCTCGACCACATCTTCTTTCAGAAATTCGGAGAGAAATATTCTGTTTTTGTGGAAAATATCAACCCACATACCCCGATACAGCCTTATCACCGGGACCTGGACGAGATCCTTAAATCCAAAAAGATCGTGGTGGCTTTGCGTGACCGTGACTTTATCTATCACAAAGGAAATACCAAACAGTTCATGCAGGCGCTGGCCGAAGAATTTGCCGACTATCTGGGAGTACAGATGGAGTTTGTACTGGTGCCTACCTTTGCCAAATACTGGGAAGACAGCCGGGGTAAGATCGTAAAAGACAGTATTTATACCCCTGAGATATTTCATTATTTTGACATCGCCTGTGATATGATGGCTCCGTTGCCGTGGCGCAAGAAAAAAGTAAACCTCCTCCCGGTATATGCCACCGAAGATGTTGTGCTGACACGCCCGGAAACCGAGGTACACACCGCAAAGGATCTGAAAAAACTGTACGGGGTGACAGGCCGGGGCACCAGTTATGAAGAGTGGTTGCTGAGCCAGGGCATAGACAGCTTCTATTATGCCAATTCCACAGGAAAGTTCGTTCGCGATGTGATAAACAAAAAAGCGGATTATACCATCATCGACAATGCCTTCCTCTATCCCCAACTGACGCCCCGCCTTGTCGTAGGCCGTAATGACGTCTGCTGGGCCCTGCGAAAAGATCAGCCAATGCTGGAAGAAGCCGTAAGACAGTTCCTGGCCGAGTCGAAAACCAAAGGGTTGCTAAATGTCCTGAACCGTGTTCAGCGAGGCAACACCTTCGTCAATCCGCAGGATTTTCTCCAGAGCTACTATGAACGATTTCAAACAGGGAAGCTGCCCTATATCCTGTTCAGTGTGGAAAACGGACTCCCCCAGGAAGATGTCACCGCCATCCTGCAGGACCGGAAAGGATACATGTGGTTCGCCACCAATTCGGGCGTGGTGCGTTACAACGGACGGGAGATGGAAGTATTTGATGTGAGAAAAGGATTGAGCGACAACACGGTTTCCGACATCCGGCAAGACCGTGACGGACTTATCTACCTGGCTACCTCCAAAGGAGTGTCCGTGATCTCAGAAGATTCTGTGGTATCCCGCATCATGAAAGACGTCTCTTTTAATAAAATCTATATCGATAAGGAAAATGGGAAATGGCTGCTGAGCAATGAGGGAATTTACAAAATAGATTCTGTCGGAGAAGTGTTGCGTATCCAGGACCTTTATCCCACCCTGCCTGCCAATATCAATGCCATGACCGAGGATACATCCCGGAGCCGGTACTTTTTTGCTTCGCCCGCCGGACTTTATCTCCTGACAAAAAACGGGAAAGTCTCCCGGTTGTTAAAAGACCATTGCTATGCCGTGTTTACGGATAACCACGACCGCATGTGGCTTTCCACCCCCGAAGGCCTTTTCAGCAATCCGGTACAGGCATTCCTGAAAGGGAACAAGGGAACCCCGCTCAACCATCAGTTCGGCATCCCCGTGACGGTGATCAAAGCCATCAGCCAGAGCGCATCCGGGTCTATCTGGTTCATGAACGATTCTCACCTCTACCAGTTGATCTCCATGGATCAGAAAGCAGTAACCTACAAAGCAGGCGGGGAGCTTATCAACAACACCCTGCTATCCTATTGTGAAGACAATGAAGGGAACCTGTGGATCGGTTTCTCCGGGGGGCTGCAACGGATCATCAACACCAAGAACCTGCGTAATTTCTACCCGGAGAAAATCAACAATTACATCTATTCCATCACCCAGGATAAAGCCGGAAGGATATGGATCGGCACCAATGACGGGGTATACTATTACCGGGAGAATCTGGCTAATTTCACTTCTCACCTCCCCATATCACCGGGCAAGGTGATCACGGCCATTCTGCCCGATAAAAATATTCTGCTGGCTACCTCCGAAGGGATCTTCGAGGTGGATGTTAACACGCTGCACATTATCCGTCAAAATAAAAAACAGTTACTGATCGGCCTGGAAAATATTTATGTATCCCCCGACGGAAAGGTCTTTCTGCTTACCGGGAAAAAGGGCGTTGTGTATTACTTCCCGTCCTTCGAAGCAAGTCCGCTGACGTTGCGCGGGAAGGAGACAGCCAACGTATATCAGCTTACGGAGTATCAGGGGAAAATTATAGGAGGGAGTAACCTGGGTTTGATAGAATTTGACGGAAAACGTTTTATCCCCTTTGTTCCGATGAATTCATCCGTATGGTCTCTTTGTCTGGACGAAGATGCCTTATGGGTCGGTACGGAGAAAGGGCTGGAGCTTTTCAAAGACGGACAGTTCAGGGATGTACCCCTCGCTCAGGAACACGTGATCGTAAAGGACATCATTCCTGCCAAAAACCGGAACTATCTGTGGATAGGCAGCAATATAGGATTCATGTATTTCAACAAAGAAACCCTGAAAGAAGAATTTCTTATCAACTCAAAAGAAGGGCTTTCGGGCGATGAGATCACCAGCAACGGACTGTTTGTAGATGCCAACGGATTGCTATGGGTAGGGACTTACCATGGCGTATCCAACTTTAACATCAAAGTGAAAAGGGAGACCGGGTATTCTCCGCGATGTTATCTGGAGAAAATCACCGTGAACGGAAAGGAAATCGAAAGGATTCCCGGCATACGTCTGAAATACAATGAGAATAATCTGGTGTTCGAAGTGTCCGGGCTCTTTTTCTCAGACGAAAGGTCTATCGAATATGAGTACTATCTGCGTGTGAACAAAGGCAGCTTCGATATTATCCGCAGGGGAAAAGATTACAAAGCCTATTACACCAATCTGAAGCCCGGAGAATACACGTTTGTTTACCGCGCTAAGGGCAAGGACAACATCTGGAGTTATACGCGTTCTTTTCCGTTTGAGATACGCAAGCCTTTCTGGCAAACAGGGTGGTTCCGTCTGATATCGATCCTTGTATCCCTGCTGATCATCTTTGCCCTGTATAAATGGCGGGTCAAAACCATAGAACGCCAAAAAAAGATTCTCGAACAACAGGTACGCGAGCGCACCCGTGAACTGGAAGAAGCCAATAAAGAGATACAGGCACAACGCGATCTGGCAGAGGCCCAGCGCGACCAGATCGCCATCCAGAAAAAAGAGATCACCGACAGTATTCTGTATGCCGAACGTATCCAGCACTCTCTCTTGCCCCGGCAGGAGAAGCTGAAACAGTTCATGAGCGATTATTTTATCCTTTTCAAGCCGAGGGATATCGTCAGCGGCGACTTTTACTGGGCGGCAGAAGTGAAAGACAAGATCATCGTGGCGGCCGCCGACTGTACCGGTCATGGTGTGCCCGGGGCCTTCATGAGCATGCTGGGGATCGCTTTCCTCAATGAGGTGGTGCGGGAAAACAGGGTACTGAAAGCCGACCTCATCCTCAACGAGCTCCGCAATCATGTCATCGAGGCCCTGCAACAACAAGGACAGCCCGGGGAAGCCAAGGACGGCATGGACATGGCCTTATGCGTAATCGACAAGAAGAAAAACATCCTT
The DNA here is from genome assembly GCA_024762655.1 of Bacteroidales bacterium. Classification (GTDB taxonomy): domain Bacteria; phylum Bacteroidota; class Bacteroidia; order Bacteroidales; family VadinHA17; genus DRPN01. Next base: position 27,254 of record JANTHB010000010.1, on the reverse strand, counting down.
CATTTTGCAGGCGCCAACAACCCTTTGTACTACATCCGTAACGGAGAACTTTTCGAGATCAAGGGGGATAAGATGCCGGTGGCCATCCATGTGCGGATGGATCCTTTCACCAACCACAAAGTAGAGATCCTGCCCGGGGATGCTTTTTATATCTTCTCCGATGGATATGCCGATCAGTTTGGCGGTCCGCAGGGGAAAAAGTTCAAGTATAAAGCCTTGAAAGAGCTCCTCCTGCGTATAAGTTCCAAACCCATGACCGAACAAAAAACCATCCTTGACGAAACTTTCGAGTCGTGGAAAGGGGAAATGGAACAGATTGATGATGTGGTCGTGGTGGGGTTTAAAACGGAAGGATGAATACGAACGAGCAGGCTCCGGGGATAAAGGGATTGCTTTGTCTCACGACACCGGGATCATATACCCCGCGAATATCTTTCCTTACCCGTTTACCGCTTCCCGTTGTTCTGCGTTCTGTTCCTGTTTCTCCGGAGTTTCTCCCTCCCTGTCCTCCTCCGGTTCCTGTTTAAAAAACCTGCGGTAGAAAAGCAGGATAATAAAAACGCCGATGGTGATGGAAGAGTCGGAGAGGTTGAAAACGGGACGGAAAAAGATAAACTCCTGTCCGCCCCAAATAGGGAACCAGTGCGGGAAAGTGCTTTTTATCAGAGGAAAGTACAGCATATCCACCACTTTCCCATGGAGGAACGGGGCATAACCGCCGTTTTTGGGGAACAGGTGAGCCACATGAAAATAGCTGTCATCAAAGATAAGTCCGTAAAAAGCACTATCGAGGATGTTGCCCACAGCGCCGGCAAAGACCAGAGATACCGCTACCACCAGTCCGGAAGGGGCTTTGTGACGTATCAGGTACCAGATATATCCTCCGATCGCTCCCACGGCGATGATGCGGAACAGGCTCAGGATCATTTTTCCGGCCTTCCCGGCCAGCTCCATGCCGAAGGCCATCCCGTTGTTCTCAATGAAATGCAACAGAAACCAGTGATCAAACACCGGGATCTCCTGCCCGATGACCATATGTGTCTTCACCCAGATCTTAAACACCTGGTCGGCCAGAAGCACAAAAAAGATGGTAAGGATAGATTTCTTAGTTAAAGACATAACGACATTTTTCTCCGTCTGCAAACAGCCCTGATCAGATATTATTGTTGTCTTTTCTTTGCTTCTATACTCAGGGTGGCATGAGGCACGGCACGAAGTCTCTCCTTGGAGATCAGCTTGCCAGTTTCCCGGCAGATTCCGTACGTCTTGTTTTCTATACGCACCAGTGCGGCCTCCAGATGCTGGATGAACTTCTGTTGCCGCTGGGCCAGTTTGCCCGCTTCTTCCTTAGACAAAGTGGTGGCCCCTTCTTCGAGCACCTTGAAAGTGGGAGAAGTATCTTCCGTATCGTTACTCTCCTCGTGCGTAATTGCGTTTTTCAAAAGATTATAGTCTTTTCTTGCTTTTTCCAGTTTATCCAAAATGATCTGCCGGAATTCCTCCAGTTCTTCATCGGAATATCTTTTCTTTTCTTTCTCGGCCATAACTCAACAATTTTTCTAAATATACTAAAAATATCAATGTACAATCCAAAAATATCAGGGCACAAAGATAAAAAATCCCACGTACCTAACTCTCTCTCTGAACAGAAATTAATGTTTTCACATCCTCTGCGAGTTCCACTTCAAAAACATTCTCTCCATCCAGCTCATTTTCCAGCAGGACATCCCCTGCAAGTGTCTGTGTTGCAATATATTCTTTATGATGTAATACGGCGGATTCTATCGCCTCGTGTTTCTTAATACGGATGCTGATCTTATCGGTAACATTAAATCCGCTCTCCTTCCTTATGTTCTGGATCCGGTTGATCAGTTCGCGGGCAATTCCTTCTTCCCGCAGCTCATCGGTGATGGTAATATCCAGGGCTACGGTTAAGGGTCCTTCGCTGGCTACCAGCCAACCCGGGATATCCTCGGAATGGATTGTCACATCTTCATCCGTGAGGGGTATCTCTTCTCCCTCAAGAACAATAGTATAGGTCTTCTCCTGCTCCAGCCGCCGGATATCCTCCTGGCTCATACCGGCTATGGCAGCCGAGAGTTGTTTCATCTTTTTCCCGTATTTCGGTCCCAGCCTCTTAAAATCCGGTTTGATTTTTTTCACCAGGATATCAGCCGTATCCGGGACATACTCCACTTCCTTCACGTTTACTTCGGATAAGATCAGGTTTTTCACCGCTTCAAATTTCTTCCGGAAGTTTTCATCCGGCACAGGCAGCATAATTTTATTCAGGGGCTGCCGCACCTTGATGTTCACCTTACGCCGCAATCCCAGCACCATAGAAGAGACTTTCTGTGCAATCATCATGCGATCTTCAAGGTCCTTATCTATCAGACTCTCATCTGGTTCCGGGAAGTCTGTCAGGTGTACCGAATCTGCCGGACAGCGTCGGGTGATTCCGTTCAGGTCGGTAAAAATCCGGTCCATGTAAAAAGGAGCAATGGGTGCTGCCAGGATAGCTATGGTTTCCAGACAGGTATATAGCGTCTGATACGCAGAGACCTTGTCTTTTGAATACTCTCCGCCCCAGTAACGTTTGCGGTTGAGACGCACATACCAGTTGCTCAGGTTCTCGATGATGAAGTTTTGAATTAACCGGGCGGCGCGGGTAGGCTCATACTGACGGTACAACTCACCGACCTCTTTCACCAGGGTGTTCAGCAGGGAGATGATCCACCGGTCTATCTCGGGTCTTTCAGCCACCGGCACTTCCGGTTCATGATATGCAAAACCGTCGATGTTGGCATACAGAGCAAAGAAAGAGTAAGTGTTGTACAGGGTGCCGAAAAACTTCCGTTTTACCTCTTCGAGTCCCTTGGGATCGAACTTCAGGTTATCCCACGGCTGGGCATTGGTGATCATATACCAGCGCAGAGGGTCGGAACCGTGTTTTTCAATGGTCTCGAACGGATCTACGGCATTGCCGAGGCGCTTGGACATCTTGTTGCCGTTTTTATCGAGCACCAACCCGTTGGAAATAATGTTTTTATAAGCCACCGAGTCAAAGAGCATCACGGCCAGGGCATGGAGGGTGAAAAACCATCCGCGGGTCTGGTCCACTCCTTCGGCGATAAAGTCGGCCGGGAATTTTTCATGCAATTGTTCCTCATCAGTAGCAAAAGGATAATGGTTCTGTGCATAGGGCATGGCGCCGCTGTCAAACCATACGTCTATCAGGTCCGGTTCGCGGAACATTTTCTTCCCGTGGTCCGAGACCAGGATGATCTCATCCACCACAGGCCGGTGCAGGTCAAACTGCTCATAGTTCTCTTTCGACCAGTCCCCCTCACGGTAATCTTTCAGCGGGTTATCCTTCATAATACCGGCCTCAACAGCCTTCCCGATCTCCTGCTTCAACTCAGCTACCGAGCCGATACATTTTTTTTCTTTTTTATCTTCCGACACCCATACCGGTAGGGGCGTGCCCCAGTACCGGGAGCGCGACAGGTTCCAGTCTACCAGGTTCTCCAGCCACTTACCGAAACGGCCCTGTCCTGTGGCTGCCGGTTTCCAGTTGATCATTTTGTTCAGTGCGATCATACGATCGCGCAAAGCTGTGGTTTTAATAAACCATGAATCAAGCGGATAATACAGAACCGGCTTGTCGGTACGCCAGCAGTGCGGATAATTGTGCACATGTTTTTCAATCCTGAAGACACGGTCGAGTTTTTTCAGATGCACTACGATGCTGACATCAATACTTTCTGCATCCGGCGGGAGGGTCTCATCGTATTCATTTTTCACATAACGCCCGGCAAACGGTTTGTAAGCTTCAACATTCACTTTCCCGCTGACAAAATCAGGATCCAGTTTATCGATAGAAAAAAACCGCCCTTTTTTATCTACCATAGGCTGAAGATTCCCTTCCCTGTCTCTCAGCAGTAAGGGAGGGATATCATTTTCTCTGCCTACGCGGGCGTCGTCGGCCCCAAAAGTAGGAGCAATGTGCACGATCCCCGTACCTTCTTCGGTGGTCACAAAATCTCCCGCTACCACGCGGAAAGCTTTATCTCCGGAATCCACCCATTTGAGCAGTTGTTCATACCGGATGCCTGTCAGTTCTTTTCCGGAATATCCGGCCACCACTTTCCAGGGGATGTTTTTATCCCCCGGTTTGTAATCTTCCGCCTTCAGTTCAGCATTTTTCTCCGGGAAATAGGCCGGAAGCCGGTCTTCCGCCAGAATCACCGTAATAGGTTTTCCTGAATAAGGATTGAAAGTACGGACCTCCACATAGCGGATATTGGGTCCTACCGCCAGGGCGGTATTGGAAGGAAGGGTCCACGGGGTGGTTGTCCAGGCCAGGAAAAAGACCTCTTGGGTATCTGTTTTTTCAAAGAGGAACTGCGATTTATCGTCTCTGATCACCCTGAACTCAGCCACGCAGGTGGTATCCTTCACGTCGCGATATGCCCCGGGTTGGTTCAGCTCATGCGTACTCAGACCGGTACCTGCTGCAGGCGAATAGGGCTGGATGGAATAACCTTTGTAGAGTAATCCTTTTTCATAGAGTTGCTTCAGCAGATACCACAGGGTTTCAATATAACGGTTGTCATACGTGATATAAGGATCATCCATGTCGATCCAATAGCCCATTTTGCGGGTCAGCTCTTCCCAGGCACCCGTATAGCGCATCACATCCTGCCGGCACCGTTTGTTATAATCCTCTACCGATATTTTCTTCCCGATATCTTCCTTGGAGATCCCCAGAGCCTTTTCCACACTCAGTTCGACGGGCAGGCCGTGGGTATCCCATCCGGCTTTCCGCTCGACATAGTATCCTTCCATCGTCTTGAAGCGACAGAACGCATCCTTGATGGTCCGGGCCATCACATGGTGGATGCCGGGCATGCCATTGGCAGAAGGCGGCCCTTCATAAAAAATAAAAGGCGTACGGCCTTTCCGTTGTTCCACACTCCGATGGAACGTGTTCTCCCTGTCCCATTTCCCCAAAACCTCTTTATTGATCCGGGAAAGATCAAAATCTTTGTATTCGGGAAATTTCTTGCTCATCTGTATCTTGTTATTAAAATTTACTTCTACTTATTTGTTCTTCCGGCACTTCCGGAAAAATAGCCCACAAAGATAAGAGGTATGTCGGTAAAAAACAAAAGGAAAGAATGGTGTGCAGGAGGAAAGACCAAAAGGGCTAAAAGTCAAAGCGTCCAGGGGTCTCCACCTTCCTTTGCCCTCCGGATCCCCCAACCGCCTGCCTGCCGGCAGGCAGGGCAGAGAAGGGGGGCGTAACTTCGTAGCTATGGTGGACCAGGAAAGGGCAGAAGGGTCCTTTATATTTTTCGACTTTTCTTCAGATATCCTTCTATCTCCTGTTTAACGATTCTGGCGATGTATTTCCCGATGATGTCAAACTCGAGGTTGACGACCGAACCTGTGCGGATATTGTGGAAGTTGGTGATATCATACGTATAAGGGATAATGGCCACCTGGAAAGATTCGGGCCGGGCATTGACGACCGTCAGGCTGATCCCGTTGACGGCGACGGAGCCTTTTTCCACGGTAATGTAATCCTCACGGGCCGGGGTATAAGCGAACGTATAGTACCAACTGCCGTCCGCTTCTTTTACTTCGGTACAAACGGCTGTCTGGTCAACATGGCCCTGCACAATATGGCCGTCCAGAAAGCCGTCTATTTTCATGCTCCGTTCCAGATTGACCTCATCGCCCACCTGCAAAAGTCCCAGATTTGATTTCTCCAGCGTCTCTTTGATGGCCGTAACCGTATAGGTATCCCCCTCCTGCCTGACGACGGTCAGGCATACCCCGTTGTGAGCGATGCTCTGGTCGGCCTTCAGCTCCCGTGCAAAAGAACAACTGAGAGTAATATGCAGGTTTTCACGGTCTTTTTCCAGTTTTACAACTTTTCCGGTCTCTTCTACTATTCCTGAAAACATAATATTTATTTTTTCGCGAAAGTAGTGAAGAAAAGATTAAGGGGCAAGTATTTTTCCTTATATTCGTTACTTTGCAGAACACAACATTATGATCCTTGTAACCGGCGGCAGCGGACTTACCGGCTCTCATCTTTTGCTGGAGCTCAGCAGAAAGAAGGAGCCTCTCCGGGCGCTGAAGAGAAATTCTTCGGACACCTTCTGGATACGCCGCATTTTTGACTACTATGAACCGGAAAAAGGACGGAAATTATTCTCCCGTATTGAATGGGTTGACGGAGATATCACCGATCCGGACTCGCTGACGGGCGCTTTCCGGGATGTTACGACCGTATATCATACGGCAGGCTATGTCTCTTTCGACCCCGGAGAACACAAAAGACTACTAAAAATCAATGTGGAGGGCACCCGTCATATGGCAGAACTGTCGTTAGAGCATGGGGTTAAGCATTTCTGCCATGTCAGTTCGGTGGCAGCCCTGGGCAAGCACCATCAGGAAGACAAGCTATGGGTGGCTGAGACAGACTACCGGAAGATGAAGAAAGAGAAATCAAGCTACGGTTTCTCCAAGTTGCTGGGGGAGCTGGAGGTGTGGCAGGCCATGGAAGAAGGACTCCGGGCCGTGATTGTTAATCCTGTTATCATCCTGGGACCAGGGAATCCGGACCGGGGCAGCGTCAGGCTTTTTAAAACCATGCAAAAAGGTCTTCCGTTTTACCCGTCCGGAAGCAACGGTTTTGTTGATGTGAGGGACGTGGTCCGGATCATGGTGCTTTTGACAGAGAGGGATATTTCCGGAGAACGCTTTGTGATCGGTGCGGAAAACCTCAGCTACCGGCAGGTTTTGTCCTGGATCGCTCAGGGTTTTGGACGTAAAGCGCCCTCTCTCAGGACAGGCAAAGGATTGATGACCCTGGCAGCCATGACAGACCGGGTGATAAGCAGGTTGGCGGGAAAGCCCCATCTCCTAACCCTTGAGACGGCCCGCACAAGCAGCACTCAAATCTTTTACAACCATGAGAAGATCAGGAGTACGCTCGGGTATGAGTTTATTCCGGTAAAAGAAGCTATCGATAATGCTGTCGGGTTTTTCCTGTCTCTCACAGATTACGCAGGTTTGCGCAGATAAGGGTTGTTCATCATCAGATGATCTTGTCAACAAGGAACCTCCACATCTTAATTTTCCTGCCTTTTAAAATCCGAAATTCACACCCACTGAAAAGGTGTTGGTGTTCCCCTGCCAGTACGGGGGGGTATATACAGGATTGCCTGTAACCTGGCGGTGGCTGAAAGAAGCCGTCACATAGGCGTCGTTAATCACCTGGTAGCGGACAAAGAAACGGAGGGTTTTGCCGGACCAGTCAACGGTTTCCATAAAAGGCAGTCCGAGACGGCCATGGTTGCCCAGATAGGTGTAGTCCGGACCTTTCTGCGCGGCAGTATAAGAGATTTCCGTGAACAAACCCCGCAGAGGTCGAATGTTTACAGCCAGATAAACCTCTTGCGCATTGTCTTTCAGATAACTCCCGAGGTTATAGCGATTAGATTCAAAGGTGAGCGTGGGGACATAATGCTGAAAGACCAGTGGATTGGTGCGGGTGTATTCCAGTTTCAGACCGGCATTCTTCAGAGGCCAGTTGCTCAGGGCCCCTCCCACTTTCAGGCTGTAAAAGTTACTGTGTTCTTCCGGCTTGAACATGCGCGAGATGGCGATCTCATCCAGGAAAAGCGTGGCAAACAGATGAAGGTATTTGATCTGACGGGAGGTCACCCCGAAAAACATCTGGGAGTTCATATTGTCAATCCCGGCACTGGCCGTATGATCGATCGACTTGAAAAAGACAAAAGGGATCAGGTAAGCCGGGTATGGATTCGAATAATCATATATGATAGAGTTGCCGAAGGTAAGGTACAGTCTCTTCCAGGGCTTTAATGTAAAGAGGTTGGCTGCTATGAATTTGGGATGATACATTCCCCTGTACGTCATTTCCCCGCCGTCCTGAAACCAGTAGCTGCGGGCGCTGTCCACCACCATGGAGGCCAGCCAGCCATGGATATACCTGAAATCAAACCATTCCACCGGCGTGAGATGCAGGTTCAGGTAAGCATAGGAAGGGGTCCTGCCTGAAAAAATATTGGATCCGTTCAGGTTGTCCCCCCAGACAAAATGATCCTTGAGCAACCCCACAGAGCCCCATTTCCAGGAATAGGTAACCCCTCCGCGCATCTCGCTGAAATCATGATCGCCCTTGTAATTGGCTCCGGGTAACTGGTTCAGATATTGCGGGCTGCGGATCACCCTCGAGTCATGATTGTCCCGCAGGCTGGCATAAAAACCCCAGTGGGTGCCTACATATGCAAATGCCTCCGCTCCGTTCCAGCGATGATGCATGCCCCCCCCGGCATTTTGCCAGTACTCCATCCCCAGAATCAGATTGGCAGAGAAAGTAAAAAGACTGTCCTTGTAATAAAATATGTCGAAACGTTTTTTGAAGTGCTTGTCCGGTTTCAGTTCCTTGTTAAAATCCCTCAGGTAAAAGTCCACTTCTTTTTGCTGCACAGGGGTAAGCTGCTCGTATTGGTCTTTCAGTTGAGAGAGTTTCCCGGCGATGTATTTCCGGGACCAGGGTTTGGCCATGCTGTTGATCTCAATGAAATGTGCATCGGCCATCTCCTCCAGAAAAGCATAAATATCTTTGTTGGAAATGTGATAATATACCTCCTGAGGATAAACTGAAATAAAAGAAAACAGGAACAAATATACCAAAAGGTGTTTCATGGATTTTTGGTTGACTGGGAAATACAAATATATAAAGGATTTATTATTTTTATAGGGTATTTTAATTATAACAAGTTTAAGGGTTTATCACGGGGATTGCTTCTCCCGGCAAGCCGGGCCTCGCAATGACCGCAGGGAACATCAAAGCATGACTGGATGGGTGTATATAATGACTAACAGAAACAACAGATCCCTGTATACGGGAGTAACATCGGAGTTGAAAAAAAGGATCCACAAGCACAAAATAAATGCCTATCCCCGATCCTTTACTGCCAGGTACAACATAAAGAAGCTTGTTTATTTCGAAAAACACGACACTATTCGGGGTGCCATAAAACGAGAGAAACAGATCAAAGCCGGTTCCCGTCAAAAGAAGATCGATCTCATTAACAGCATGAACCCCGAATGGAGAGACTTTTATTATACCCTTTAATCATCATTCAGGAATTCACAAGAGCTTTGATCAATGCCGGTCATTGCGAGGAGTTCCTTTCAACAGGAACGACGAAGCAACTATTTGCTTCTCGCTTTCCTGAACACAATATTAACCATCGCTTTCCAGAAGTATTTCCAATCTGTCATGAAAGGATGCTTTTCCCATGTCAGCAAGTATCTTCTCTCGGATTCTTCTATCTCTTCCAATGTTTTCGGAAGATCGGCATAGTAGGGCGGCACAAGGCCTGGTTTATGTTTTATCCGCAGCCTGCGATGTTCTTCGGAGTAAAGTGAAAAGTATTGTTTGCTGATAGGCCGCACCCCGACAAGCTTCATCTCTCCCTTCATCCAGTTAATCAGCATAGGCAATTCATCAATCCATAACTTCCGCATAACGCGACCTTGTGTGGAAATCCTGAAATCATTGCTGAATTTTCCGCCGTCATCCAGGTCGTAGTGTTCATAAATATATTCCTGGAGGTATTCTGCAAAAGGATGCATGGTTCGCATCTTATAAACCCGGATGATCTCGCCGTCCCTGCCTACACGTTTCAACCGGATCAAAGGACCATAGGAAGGATCGGGGTCGTAGGCCGGGATTTTTATCTTTTCGGTAGTGATATAGCACAGGTTGCCGATATAATCTTCATCCACGATCCTGAAGCCGCAGGACATAAGCCGCCCCAAGGTCTCGGCCCGGGTAACCACGCGGTTCTGACCGCGTGTGAGCATAAAGTATAGCCTCCGGGTTATCCGAAGCTTGGGCATAACCCTCTTCATGGGAAAGTCGACAAAATAATAATACAGAAAGTTCACCGGAAAAGGATACTTGCGGAACAATCGTTGCTTGCGCATATCCTTGGTCTCCACACAGCAAGTATAATATCCATGGTCAGGCAGACTTTCATTCACCGTTTCGAAGAACTTGTTGATATAACGAATATCGTTGATACGCCGCAGGTTGATAATGTATTTATGATAGCCGTTGGACTGGGCCATCACATTGAACGGGTTGGAAGTAACCAATACCAGAATCTCTTTCTCCCCAAAACAGTTGTGACGACGGATAAAATCGGCGGCCTCCACTCCTGCCTCCCTGGTGATCAACCCGGCAAAAGAATCCGGCAGCGGTCGCAGCGGCTCCGGTTCCCTGGCTTCATAGCGACCGTTTCCATTCAGCTTATGCTTTTTCAGTGCCACATATTCATGATCCACCGGCTCCCCGTGTACCTGGGCCACTCTGACAAAATGATAAACAACCCCGATGCCCAGTTCCAGGAAGGTAGCCATGGTTACTGTCCCCAACACCAACAGCCTGGACGGATAAAAAGTGTTAAGAAAATAAACCAGGATACTCACGGTCCCCAGGATAAGGAAGTTGCTGACGATAATATAAAAGAGAAGACGCTTAACCCTGTTATAGTCCCCAAAAGCATATTTCCTGAAAACCCATGAAACCCCCAGCCAGATCGCCAGAAATATGAGTAAAGGATTTGTATACCGGGGTGAAAAATACCCTGAAAAATGTCCTCCTTTGATCAGCACGACCAAAACATAGGAAAGCAGGACCAACAGAAGGTCAATAAGAATGTAAACAAACCGCTTCCGGATGAATTGTACCATAATGTTATGCCACTGCAAATATACGATCCTTTGGCGAAAAAGCGAAGAGGTTTGTGACCAGGAGAGGGGAAAGATTGATAATGAGATGATAATGGTTGGAGAGGTTAGGGTTGGAGAGGTTAGGGTTTGTGGGATTTTTTTATTTTATTGACCGCGTATTATTAATCCTTAAATTTTTATTATTATGGACCATCAATATTCATTTGAAAAACTCCGTGTATGGCAGGATGCCAGAAATTTTGTTACAAAAATTTATAAAGTCAGTCTGTCGTTTCCAAAAGAAGAACATTTTTGTTTAACCCCGCAAATACGCCGAGCTGCTATTTCAGTACCGGCAAACATTGCAGAAGGATCATCCCGTTCTTCCCAAAAAGACCGTGCCCACTTTACACAAATTGCATATGGCAGTGCCCTTGAGGTTTTAAGTCATCTTTATGTAGCTTTGGACCTTCAATATTTACCTGAATCAGAATTCCAACTGCTTAAAAATGACATCCATTCCTTAACCAAACAATTAAGCTCACTAAGAAATTACCAGTTAAAATCTTAATCATTTATTCAATACCTATCAAGTTAATACTCTAACCCCTTATACCCTTATCCCCTTATACCCTTATACCCTTATCCCCTTATACCCTTATACCAAAAAAGCCCCTCCCGGGGCTTTTTTTCTAATGCAGCAGTGTTATATCTCCCGCCTTCCGGTAAGGTCTTCCATTGGCATATTTACCTTCCACTTTCCAGACATACACTCCCTGTTGACACAGTCTGCCTTTGTAATAACCATCCCAGCCTACGTTGATATCGAAGCTTTCGAAGATCAATTCGCCCCACCGGTCGAAAATCTGCAAATGGTAGTCGTCTATCTGCTGATGTATCGGTGGGAAGAAAACGGTATTGATTTGACCCGGCGGTGGTTTATGCCCGCCTGTCGGACCGTTTTTGTTAGGACGGAAGGCTGTAGCAAACCTAATGTCTCCAGCCTCCAGCACCCATACGGCAGGGGCCATAGTATAAGAGGCCTCACAACCCTGATAAGTATAGACTTTCAGCGTGATATCATAGATCCCCGGTTCTTCATACTGGTGGAACGGTTCGTATATCGTGGAGGTATCTCCGTCGCCAAACTCCCACACATAGTAATCACCGTAGGTAGAGAGGTTGAAGCATTTCACTTTGTCCACCCCGGCATAAACGGTATCTGGGGTTACGCCCAGGAAGGAGGTAGGTGACTGGTATACCGTGATCATCTGCAGGTAATGATCGGTACCTCCCGGGCCCGTAGCTGTCAGACGCACGTCATACGTGCCCGCCTCATAGAAGGTATGTTGCGGATTCTCCTTATCGGAGACAGACCCGTCTCCGAAGTCCCACAGATAGGAGGTGGCATTCTCTGACGTGTTAACGAAATCCACCGTATAAGGATTACATGCAGGCGGCACCTGTTCAAAGTTTGCGACGGGCGGGATCGGCTTGATCTCTACGGTCTGTGAGATGCTGTCGGTACAACGATCGTTGCGTACCGTCAGCACAACGGTATAGACGCCCGGGGCATCGTAGTTATGTACCGGTGAGGTTTCTGTCGAAGTGTTCCCGTCACCGAAGTTCCAGGAATACGACCAGGTGCCTGTGTTGGTCTGGTTATTGAAGGTCACCTGACTGCTCGGCCAGGTCTGTGACGCAGGCATAGGCGTAAACCCGGGAACAGGCATCGGGTAAATGGTCACTTCATAAGTAGCTGTGTCCTTACATGAATAGAAAGACTCGGTGGTAAGGGTGACGGTGCGGGTGACGATATCCGTACCTGTATTGGTAAAGTCATGTGTCGTCACGTTCCCTGCATATTCGGCATTACCGTCGCCGTAATCCCAGTAATAAGCCGAAGCCCCCGGATCGGCAATCAGCATCACGGCTGGATCACCGTGACAAATGGTATCCGGTGTAATGTAGAAGTTGGCTTCCACGGTTGGGTATACCGTTATGGTCTGCATCATGCTATCACGGCATCCGTTGGCCGACTCGGCGATCAGTTTCACTTCAAAGTACTGGATCTGTGTGGTCAGATTGTCAAAATCATGTACCGGGTTCGGGGTGGTTTCCTGGGGTGAGCCGTCGCCGAAGTCCCAGATATATCCGGCCGAACCGATCGAGTTATTGGTAAAGTGTACCGTAAGCTGGTCACACCCGGCAATATTATCGGCGCTGAAGATGGCTTTCGGGCTATCCACATTGATCGTTACCTGGTCACTGCCCTGGCATCCGTTGTTATCCGTCACAGAATAAACCAGGGTAAATGTTCCGCTAAACTGCGAGTTAAAGATCACCGACTGACTGTTCACATTATCCAGCGGCCCCGTATTTCCTGTCCACAGGTGTGTGGTGTAGGACCCGGATCCTCCGGACGGGTTTCCGTTGAGAACAAGATCATGGCTGCCGCAGAGCTGGAAGTTATCGGCAGAAACACCGTCGCCAAGGATGTCGGCCTGTGGGTTCGGGTTTACCGTCACAACTACGGTCCCCGTATCTCCGGGACAACCCATGCCACTCACCGGAACTACCCGGTAGGTAGCCGTTTGCGGCGCACCGGTATTGTTGGTAAATACATCTGCGATCACACTTGAGGTGCCGGCCGTGCCACCGGTCATACCCCCCGTATTGACCGGGGTGCTCCATGTGTAGCGTGTTCCAGGCACATTGTTAGCGTTGCTCAGCAAAATGCTGGTCATTGCCCCGGAGCACACTGTCTCACCCAGTCCTGCTGTCAGCACCGGTTCAGGCTGTACCGTCACAATCACCTGTCGCATCTGGCCTTCGCATCCGGCCGCACTCACTGGTACCACATCGTATTTCACAAGCAACGGGGTATTGGTTGTATTGGTGAAACGGTCATTCATGATCGTATCGGCTGGCAGTCCTGTCCCCGAAGTGGCATTGTCAGCATCAGGCACCAGGGAAGGATCTGCATCAATATTCAGAATATTGAAGGAAGCTGCAGCTACTCCCGAAGGAATAACGGCCAATGAAATACCCGTTTCGTCACCGCTACAGATGGTGGCATTCAGGCCCGGATCCAGGCTGGGCTCGGGATTCACCGTCAGGGTGACGGTCACCGGTTCGCCTTTACAGCCTTCAGCGCTGACAGGAACCACCTGATAGTTTACATTCAGCGGCAATGCCGTGGTGTTGGTAAAGACATCACGATAGATAGTATCCGCTGCCAAAGCCTGTCCCGGCACAGCATTTCCGGCGGCACCGGACAAGCCATAGTCAGCAGTAATATCAGGAATGTCAAACACTACGGCCTGCACACTACCGGTAGCTTCTTTCAGGAGAATACCTGACTGCATGTTGCTGCAGACCGTATCGTTCAGAGCAGGATCGAGCACCGGTTCAGGCCTTACGGTCAGTGTCACCGGCATGGTATCTCCCACACATCCGTTACCGCTCACCGGCAGGATATAGTAGGTTATGGTTTGATCGGCACCCGACGTGTTGATATACCGGTCGTTAAAGATCACGCTTGGCGGTTTACCGTTACCCGGATTCGCGTTAGAAGCATCAGCCGTCATGGCGGGTGGAATATCGACACTCGCCAGGATAAAGGTCGGCGACGGCACACTGCCGGCAGCCACTGCCAGGGTGATCCCGGAAGCAGCCCTGCTGCATACGGTATCGCTCAGATCCGGAGCCAATTTCGGCTCGGGATTGACGGTTACCGTGATCTGTCCCGGGGCTCCTTCACAACCGTCCGCACTCACGGGAATCACATCATAGACCACATTCAGCGGGCTGTTGGTAACATTGGTATAACGGTCGTTGAAAATGGCATCAGGCAGTTGGTTATTGCCTGTTTGGGCATTGGCCGTATCGGCGATAAGAGAAGCGTCGGCATTGATAGCAGTGATATGGAATGTAGCAGCCGTCACGCTACCCGCCTTCTCTTTCATGGTGATTCCGGTGGGAGCGTCGCTGCAAACCGAAGCACTCAGGTTCGGGTCGAGCACCGGCTCGGGGTTGACCGTGAGCCGGATCTCTTTCACATCGCCTGAACAACCTTCCGGCAAAGGTCCTACAGGCAATACGTGATAAACAACCGTCAGGGGTGCAGGAGTCATGTTGACGAATGTCTCATTCACAATCACCTGATCGTCATAGCCGTTACCCGGGGATACAGCGCCGCCCGTCAGACCGGTTGGTTTGTCAATGGCTGTAATGGTATAGCTACTGGCAGACACTCCGGAAGTGTCCACTGCAAGGACAATCCCGGCAGGAGCGCCACTGCATACGGTAGTGTCCAGACCGTCCACGATCACCGGCTCAGGATGGACCATCAGGATCACATCCAGCGTATCGCCGGCACATCCGGCAGCACTCACCGGCACTACGGTATAGGTTACCGGCAGAGCATTGGCAGTGGTATTGGTAAAATGATCATTGGCAATGGCATCGGAAGGATAACCCGTTCCCGGCGTTACGTAACCGGCATGGGTCAGCAACGGGTCCACACTGACAGCGGGGATATCATAGGTCTGTGCTGCCACCGAGGCGGGAGCAACCTTCAGCGTGATGCCGGAAGGCTGATCGCTGCATGTAGAAGCATCCAGTCCCGGATCAAGTACCGGTTGCGGGTTTACCGTCAGCGTCACCTGTACGGAGTCGCCTTCACATCCGCCGGCACTCACCGGCACAACGGTATAGACCACGGTGAGCGGTCCTGCGGTAGTATTGAGGAAAACATCCCCGGCCAGGGTGTCCGGCGGAAGTCCGAAACCTGTGCCTGCCTGTTGTACAGGTGTCAGTTGCGGATCCACCTGTATATGAAGAATATTGTATCCTCCTGCGGCCGGTACAGAGCCACTGGCCACAGCCAGGGTAAGTCCGCTGGGTAAACCACTGCATATGGTTGTGTTAAGATTTCCGGCCAGCACCGGTTCGGGATTAACCGTCAGGGTCACTTGTTCAACATCACCACGACACCCGTCGGCACTGACAGGGGTCACATCCCACACCACCTGTAAGGGGGTATTTGACCGATTGGTGAAAGCATCCCCCGCAAGCACACCGGCATTCAGTCCGGTGCCTGTGGTAGCCGTACCGATGAGTCCGGCATCCTTATGGTTCAGGAAGACATCAAAGGCAGAAGCTGTCACCGATCCGGCATCTACGCCCAGGACGATACCCGATGCCACATCACTGCAAATGGTACTGTCTATTCCGGGATTCAATACCGGTTCGGGCAGTACACGTAACAGAACGGCCTGGGTATCTCCATAACAATGAGTACTGCTTACGGGAATCACCTGATAAGTAACCATCAGGACACTGTCGGTAGTATTCGTAAAGGCGTCGCCGGCCAGATAATCTGCATTCACTCCACGGGCCGTATCTACATTGGTTGCATGCGGTGTCAGTGGTGCCTGCACATCAATAGCGACAACATCGAAAGTCTGAGCTGCAACAGAACCGGCCAGCACTTTCAGAGAGATCCCGCTGGAAGCATCACTACAGGTGGTGAAAATATCAGGCGAAAGAACGGGTTTGGGATTCACCGTTAGTGTAATCTGTGCCTGGTCGCCGCGGCAGCCGTTATAGCTTACCGGTAAGACTACATAGTCGGCATTCAGAGGTACTCCCGACACGTTGGTATACCGGTCGTTTTGCAGCACATCATAAGATTGTTCATTCCCTGTAGCAGCATTGCCTGCATCCGGCACCAGACTGGCAGGATAGGTGATACTGACAATGTCATACGAAGCTGCTGCCGAAGACCCGCTGTTCACGTTCAGCAGGATGCCTCCCGGCACATCGCTGCACGTAGTGGTCTGGGAATTATCCATGACGGGTTGCGGATGGACGAAGACCGTGTATCCGAAGGTGTCTCCCACACAGTTATTAGCCATGCTATAAGGCATAATGACATAGTGAATGACTACGGTGGTATCCGACTTGTTAACATAAGAATCCGTTATGGGGTTGGCAGCCGGTATGGCTCTGGGCGATCCGGGAGGTACGGCCCCCGGATCAGAAGAAGTAACGGTATAGGTGAAGAGTGCCGCGACATGATTGCCCAGCAGGTTGATATTATCATTTTGTATGTCGTAATATAGCGCTTCTCCACTACAGATCGTATCGCTGTCGGCAGCTCCTGCCGGTTCGGGATGAATTGTCACCGTATAGGTAAAGGTATCCCCTGCGCAGGCAGCCTGTGGAACAACATAGTACGTGATGGTTACCGTATGGTCCGAAGTGTCCGTATAGCTGTCTGTAACCGGATCGGCGGAAGGAACCGTTCTGTCGGGAGCAGGCGTCACAGCAGCCGGATCGGAAGAAACAACCGTATACGTGAAACTGCTGATAATACCGTTGACAATGGCTGTCTGCAGATTGTGGTTCAGCGTGGCCCCGCTACAGACGGTCTCGCTATGGTCGTTGCCCACCGGTTCGGGGTTGACCGTCACCGTGTATGTGAAAGCACTTCCCGTACAACCGTCAAGACTTACCGGTGTAATGGTATAGACGATTCTTACAGGTGCTCCTGTGGTGTTGACATAACGGTCTGTAATGGGGGCACTCCCCGGTGTCAACCTGGGAGGTGCAGCCGGCACATGAGACTGGTCTGTCGAGCTGACGGTATAAGTAAACAAAGCACTCACCCCGTTCCCGCCGTTTACGGCGTCGTTAACATTGTCTGCCTGTATGTCGTAATCAAGGGTGTCTCCGCTGCAAATGGTAACATTATCATTGAAACCCACAGGTTCGGGATGTACCGTTGCACTGTAAGTAAATGAGTTGCCCACACAACCCGCGGTACTTACCGGTGTGACCGTATAGGTGATAACGGCATCTGTCCCGGAGGTGTTGACATATGTGTCGGTGATAGGGAGGTTCGACGGAGAAGTACGGTCGGCAGCAGCCGGTACACCGGCATTATCAGACGTAACCGTATAGGAAAAGTTGCTGGTTACCCCATTTCCGAAGCTGTTGAGATTTCCCTGCAAATTGTAGTTAAGAGAAGCTCCGCTACAGATACTGTCGGTGTCGTTGCCCCCTGCCGGTTCGGGATTAACCGTCACAGCCAGGGTAAACGAACTACCTATACAGTTTGTTCCGATACTAACCGGAGAAATGGTATAGGTGATCGTCACCGGAACCCCGGTAGTATTGATGTAGCTGTCGGTTACAGGCAAGGTCCCGGTTGTGGTTCTGTCCGGTCCGGGTGGCACATGGACCGGGTCGGAAGAAGAAACCGTATAGGTAAATGTACTGTTCACGCCATTGCCCAGGGCAGTAATATTATCTGCCTGTATGTCATAATTCAGGGCTCCGTTGCTACAGAGGGACCTTGTGTCGTCAGCTCCCACCGGCTCGGGATTGACCGTCACGGTATAGGTAAAGGTGCTGCCCGTACAATTCCCGGAAGCACTTAAAGGCGTAACGGTATAAGTCACCGTCACCGCAGAACCGGTAAGATTGGTATAGCTGTCCGTGATGGGATTGTTGCTGGCAACAGTGCGGTTGGCAGCAGGAGGTACATTCCCGGGATCGGATGAGGAAACCGTATAGGTAAAGAGACTGGCCACCCCGTTGGTAATGACTGTTTGCGGGTCAAAGTTCAAGGAACCCTGGCTGCATATTGTCGCGGTGGTATTGCTTCCCACCGGCTCGGGATTGACGGTTACCACATAGGAGAAGGTATCCCCGAAACAACTTCCTCCCGCACTTTCGGGCAGGATATCATAGGTGATTGTCACCGGAGCTCCCGTAGTGTTGGTATAACTGTCGGTGACAGGTCCGTTGGAGGGCACCGTTCTGTCTGCTCCTGCCGGCACATTGACCGGGTCGGAAGAAGAAACCGTATAGGTAAAGAGACTGGCTACACCATTGGTAATGGCTGTCTGCATATCGTAGTTCAGAGTACCTCCGCTGCAGAGTACTGCCGTATTATCCACACCCACCGGTTCGGGATTGACCGTTACAGTATAAGTAAAGGGGGTTCCAGCACAACTGCCTGAAACACTTACAGGCGAAACGGTGTAAGTAATCGTCACCGGCGAAGCGGTCGTATTGGTATAGGTATCGGTGATCGGAGCATTGGTAGCCACCGTTCTGTCTGCTGCCGCCGGCACATGTGTTTGATCTGAAGAGCTGACGGTGTAGGTAAAGAGACTGCTGACGCCATTCCCCAGATTATTGATATTATCCGTCTGTATATCATAATTCAGGGTATCTCCGCTGCAGACGGTAGTCAGATCATCTGCCCCCACCGGCTCGGGATTGACCGTCACGGTATAGGTAAATACACTGCCGGGACAATTGCTTCCGACACTTACCGGAGTAATGGTATAGGTAATGGTCACCGGAGCATTTGTAGTGTTGGTGTAACTGTCAGTGATGGGCAGGCTGCCGGGGGTAGTACGGTCGGGTGCCGGAGGCACATGAGCCGCATCAGACGAAGAAACCGTGTAGGTAAATACACTGCTCACCCCGTTACCCAGCGTATTAATATTGGCCGCCTGAATGTCATAGCCGAGTGTACCGTTGCTGCAAATGACTTCCGTATCATCAGCACCCATCGGCTCAGGGTTGACCGTTACCGTAAAGACAAAGGTGCTCCCGGTACAACCACCTGTGACACTTACCGGGGTGACGGTATAGGTAATGGTCACCGGAGATCCCGTCGTATTGGTATAGCTGTCAGTAACGGGGGCATTTGTGGGGGTAGTACGGTCTGCACCTGGCGGTACATTGACCGGATCGGAAGAAGAATCCGTATAGGTAAAGTTACTGTTTACCCCATTGGTGATGGCTGTCTGCAGATCCATATTCAATGTGCCTCCGCTGCAAATGTCAACACTTTGATCACCGGCTGCCGGTTCGGGATTAACGGTCACCGTGTAGGTGAAGGGTGTCCCGGAACAGCCGTTGACAGCACTTTGTGGCGTAGCAGTGTAAACAATCGTTACCGGTGAACCTGTGAGATTGGTGTAGCTGTCCGAGATGGGACTGTTCCCGGGTATGGTTCTGCCGGAGGCTGCCGGCACGTGGACCGGGTCGGAAGAAGAAACCGTATAGGTAAAGAGACTGTTTACTCCATTGGTGATATCCGATTGCAGGTCATGATTCAGTGTTCCCTGACTACAGATAGTCTCCAGAGCATTTGCTCCTACGGGTTCGGGATTGACTGTTACGGTATAGGTAAACGGTGCGCCTGTACAGGACCCTCCCGTACTCACCGGTGTAATGGTGTAGGTAATGGTCACAGGGACAGACGTCGTGTTAGCATAACTATCGGTGATGTGTGCTGTCGCAGGTGTACTGCGATCGGCTGCCGGGGGCACGTTCACAGCATCGGAAGTGGTAACGGTATAGGTAAAAGCACTGGCCACACCGTTGGTAATAGCTGTCTGCATGTCATAGTCCAGAGACTCTCCGCTACATATTGTCTCCGTATCATCTCCACCTACGGGTTCGGGATTGACCGTTACGGTATAGGTAAAGGAATTTCCGGCACAATTTCCTGTAGCACTTACCGGAGTGATCGTATAAGAGATGAATACCGGGTTACCCGTTGTGTTGACATAACTGTCCGTAATAGGGTTGCTATTGGCAGCAAGCCGGTCGGCACCTGCCGGCACATGCCCCGGATCCGAAGAAGTGACCGTATAAGTAAAGACACTATTCAGACTGTTGCCCAGCACATCAATATTCTGTGCCTGAATATCGTAGTTCAGCGTAGCCCCGCTACAGATCGTTTCAGTATCATTTCCTCCAACCGGTTCGGGGTTGACCGTGACCGTATAGGTGAAGGTGTTCCCGGAACAACCACCGGAAACACTAACCGGGGTAATGGTGTAAGTAATGGTTACCGGCAGATTTGTTGTGTTGGTATAACTATCTGTAATAGGCTGGGCTCCGGCAACAGTCCTGTCTGAAGCGGCGGGGACGTGTCCCGGATCGGAAGAAGAAACCGTGTAGGTAAAGACGCTATTTAAGCCATTGCCTAACACATTGACGTTATCAGCCTGAATGTCATAATTCAACGTTTCTCCGCTGCAAATCGTCACAGCATCATCCCCACCCACCGGTTCGGGATTAACGGTTAAAGTAACCGGAACCGTGTCACCAACACACAAAGCGCCGCTTCTGGGTGCAATTTCGTAGACCACTGTTAACGGGTTGGCTGTGGTGTTGGTAAACACATCATTTGCAATGGCATTCTGGTCCTGTCCTGTGCCGGGGGAGGCCATGGTTACCGGCGTCAGGGATACATCAGGGGTTACCGCAACAATATTATAATCTGCTGCTAATACGGAAGTCCCATTGGTAGAGAGGACGATTCCGGAAGGCTGATTGCTGCAAACGACAGCATCCAGGTTTGGATTGAGTACCGGTTCGGGATTAACCGTCAGGGTCACAGTCACCATCTGTCCTTCACAACCATCCCCGCTTACCGGCACGATATCATATTCCACCGTCAGGGCGCCGGAAGTGGTATTGGTGAATACATCGCCGGCGATGGCATTTTGGCTCTGACCGGTACCCGTGGTAGCATTGCCACTGTGACCGGTCAGGTTAAAGTCTTTGCGTATGGCAGTGATATTGTAATGATCAGGGATCACCGACGTGGGCACCGTGCCCAGCACAATACCGGAGGCCTCATCACTGCATACCGTGGCATCGAGGCCGGGATCCAACACCGGTTCGGGATTGACCGTCAAGGTAATCGTTGTCATATCTCCCTGGCATCCTACGGCGCTCACCGGCACCACATTGTATGTCACCGTCAGCGGGGTGTTGGTAGTGTTGGTAAATATATCCCCCGTTATAGCCATAGCTGATTGATTATTGCCCGTTGCGGCATTGCCGGCAGAAGGAACGAGTCCGGCGGCCGGGCTTATTGCAAGGATATTCCAGGAAGCCGCCGCCACAGAGGTGCCGTCGGTCTTCAGGATAATACCGGACTGTTGTCCGCTGCAGACCGTAGTGTCCAAACCCGGATCCAGCACCGGTTCGGGGTTGACAGTTAGGGTAATCGCAACTGTATCTCCCGTACACCCTGCCGCACTGCGAGGAGCTATTTCATAAACCACATGCAGGGCGTTGGCGGTGGTATTGGTAAAGACATCGTTGGCAAGGGCATTCTGACCCTGTCCTGCTCCCGGTGTTGCTATGGTTACGGGTACCAGTGCCGGGTCGGGGGTGACAGACACCACATCATAGTCGGCCGCTGTCACTGAAGTACCGTTGGTAGAGAGGACTATTCCGGAAGGCTGGTCGCTGCAGACCGTGGCATCGAGGGCCGGGTTCATTACCGGCTCAGGATTGACTGTCAGGGTCACCGTCACCATCTCGCCCTCACAACCGTCAGGACTTACAGGTACCACATCATACTCCACTGTAAGCGCAGAAGAGGTGGTATTGGTAAAGACATCATTGGCAATAACGTTCGATCCCTGTCCGTTCCCGGGCGAAGCATTGCCGGCGTGGGCGGTAAGACTGAAAGCTTTGCGGATGTCTGTTATATTATAATTTAGGGCGGCTACGGAGGTGCCGTTGGTACCAAGGACAATGCCTGCCCTTTCATCGCTGCATACCGTAGCATCCAGGGTGGGATCCAGCACCGGCTCGGGATTGACCGTCAGCGTGATGGTCACCGTATCGCCTATGCACCCCGCCGAGCTTACCGGAGCCACGTCATACTCAACATTCAAAGCATTAGCAGTTCTGTTAATAAAGATATCATTGGCGATGGTGCTGGCTGTCTGGCCGTTTCCTACGGCGGCATTGCCACCGGTAGGTGACAGTCCTGCATCGAGTCTGATATCCAGGATATTGTAATTCATCGCATTCACAGAAGTGCCGTTGGTCGCGAACACGATGCCTGCCGGTGTGTTACTGCATACGGTAGCATCCAGTCCCGGAGCCATTACCGGCTCGGGCGCCACGCTGAGGGTGATCGTCTCCATCGTCCCTTCACAACCGGCCGCACTCACCGGTACCACATCATATTCCACGGTAAGGGTGGCATTGGTAGTATTGGTGAAGCGGTCGCCGGCGATGGCGCCAGGTAGCAGACCGCTGCCTGTGGTAGCATTGCCGGCAGCCGGTACCAGCGCAGCGGCAGGCCGGATATCCAATATATTGTATCCCCCTGCAGCCACAGAGGTTCCGTTGGTAGCCAGTGTGATGCCCGCAGGCTCATCGCTGCAGACCGAGTTGTTCAATCCCGGTGCCAGTACCGGCTCGGGGTTGACCGTGAGGGTTACGGTTACCATCTGTCCTTCACATCCGACCACACTTACGGGGATGATATCATATTCAACATTGAGGGGAGCTGCTGTTGTATTGGTAAAGAGATCATTGGCAATGACATTGACACCCTTGCCGGTGCCGGTGGTGGCATTGCCGGGATCGGCGGTGAGACCGCCCGCCACACGTACGGCCTGGAGGGTATAGTTGGCTGCCGCTACCGAAGAGGAGAGTGTCTTCAGGGTGATGCCCGCCGGCTGGCGGCTGCAGACTGTGGTGTCGTTCACGTCAAGCACAGGCTCGGGGTTCACGGTGAGGGTCACGGTGTGCTGGGTGCCCAGGCAGCCGTCGGCACTCACCGGAACAATATCATACTCGACCGTCAGCGCAGCAGTAGTGGTATTAATATAGGTATCGCCTGCGATGGCGCCGGCGGGCTGGCCGTTGCCGGACGTGGCATTTCCTCCCGGATCAGTCAGGCCGGCAGCCACACGTATGGCATTGATATTATAAGATACAGCGCCTACACTCCCGGCAGCTACGCCCAGCGTAATGCCGGAGGCCTGGCCGCTGCAGACGGTAGCGTCGAGAGCAGGATCCAGCACAGGGTTGGCATGTATGGTCAGGGCCATATTATCGGAGACAACGGTACATGGGGCATTGCCCGTAACCGTCATGGTCAGGGTGATAATACCTGTTTCACCCAGCCCCGGAGTGTATACCGGTGCCACAACATTGGGATCTGCAAAAGATCCTGTCCCGTTGTGGGTCCAGTGGACCGCCGTGTAGTTGGTTGCCGTAGGGGGTACGGTGAGCGTAGAGAGATCGAAGGCGACGCCTTCACACGTTTCACCATTACTGCCGGCATCGGCAACAGGCGAAGGCTCTATATAGAGCGCCATGGTATCTTCATCGAAGGCACAGGATCCATTGCCTATGGCGCGCAGTACCAGATGAACCGTTCCGGTCTCACCGGCACCCGGCGTATAGGTAGGTGTTAATATTGTTGTATTGTTGAAACTTCCCGTGCCATCATAGGTAGACCATAACACAGCGCTGCTGTTGGTAACGGAAGGAGGCAGGGTGGACAGCGACAGGTCGAAGGCCGTTCCCTGGCAGGTAGACTCGTCACTGCCTGCATTGGCAACAGGCGGTGGTGTAAGGTTCAGGGTCATGACATCCGTGACATTGCCGCAAGGAGCATTGCCGGTGGCTGTGAGTGTCAGAATTACCTGACCCGCATCGGCAGCCGAAGGCGTATAGACAGGCGTCAGCAGAGAAGCATCATTGAAAGTACCCGTACCGCTGGTGGTCCACAGCAATGAGCTATAGCCGGAAGCGGTGGGGGAAGAGCCGGCCAGGTCGTAAGGCATAAGCTCACAGGTTTCTCCGTCGCTGCCCGCATCAATCACAGGCAACGGCGTTACGGTCACCACAACCGTATCGGTAACCATGGTACAGTTGGAGACGTTGTCGGTCACATATACCACATAGGTAGTTGTTGAGGAAGGCGCGGCATTGGGGTGTTCGGCCGAAGCATCATCCAGGCCCAGGCTGGGCGACCATACATAGCTGTAGTCTCCGGAACCGTTGTTGCCGGTATGGGGCAATCCGCCTATGACGGTGGATTGTCCTTCACAAATGGTCGCATCATTGCCCGCATCGGCAGTGGGAGTGCCGTACACGTGTAGATCCAGCGTCCGGACAGGACCGGGGCACGAAGCAGGAGCAGGGGTATACTCTGTAACCGAGAGGGTATAATCACCCGTATTGGGGAAGTCGAGAATCACGAAGTTATCGTTGACCCCTCCGCCGTTGGCCAGAGTCACACCTGCCGGGACAGACCATACATAGGTGTTGCCGGCATGAAAGGTTACGGAGTAATATTCTCCGGTAGTGCCCACACACATAGCCGTATCTCCTCCACCCCCAATTGGGGAAGTATTGGGTGCCGGTACCACATCCAGGTTGGCAGGAGCTGATGCCGTAGCACAGGTGGCCGACTCGGTGATGATACAACGATAGTCATAACCGTCCTGCGACTGTGTAGGACTGTGAAGCGTTAGTGTGGCGGTCTGGGTTCCGGTATAAAGGCCTCCTTCGGGAATATCGTTAAAACCGCTTCCCTCATTCACCTGCCACTGGTAGGTAAGCACAGTACCGGTAGCCGCAACGGTAAAGGTCCCGGTACCGAACTCGCACATCTCAAGATCGGCTGGCGGAGTGGTAACGACCGGATAAGCATGAACCGTCAGTAGTACGGCATTGGAAACCGCATCCGGACAATGCGGACCGCTAACGACCACACGGTATAGATTCCCGTCATAAGCCGTAGAGACTGTGGTAAGAGTGAGCGTCGTTGCATTTGCACCGTTGTAAATCCCCCCGTCGGAAATATTGTTCCAGCCGCTTCCGGTATTTACCTGCCATTGATAAGATATGGATGTCCCGCCGGCAGCTACCGAAAAAGCGGTATTGTCATTTTCACAGATCGTAGCAGGGGATGGCTGTGCGTTGATCACCGGAGCTTCATCTACTGTTAAACGCGCGGGAGCCGAATGTACCACCTGGGAACAGACAGGACCGGTCACCTCAACACGGTAAAGGTTGTTATCGAGCGCTGTGGTAGCGTTGGTGATGGTCAGTGTGGATGTGTTCACGTTGCCATGGGTCCCGTCATTGGTAAGATCGCTCCAGGTAACGCCGTTATCAATACTCATCTGCCACTGATACACGATGTTGGTGCCCTGTGCGGTGCTGCTGAAGGAGGTATTCTCCGTTTCGCAAATGGTCACATCGGCAGGGTTGGTAAGGATGGAAGGGGCCTGATCAACGGTAAGCACCGCCACATTGGTGGTGGCCGGCGGACAGTAGGGTCCGTCGGCTATACCACGGTAGCGGTACCCGTTCATCGAATAAGGTGTGTTGGTAATGGTCAGGGTGTTGGTGGTAGCACCGGTATAGACGCCTCCGTTGTTGACGGGGTTCCATGTAGAGCCCCCGTCCGTGCTTACCTCCCACGAATAGGTGAGGGCATCTCCCGTGGCGGTGAAATTAAACGCGGTAGCGGTATTCTCGCAGATGGTCACACTTGCCGGATCGGAAGTGATGGCAGGTGACTCATCCACCCGCAGACGGGCGCCGGTGGTGTATGCCGGAGGACAGTAGGGTCCGCTGATGACGGCCCGGTAGTAATAGCCATCCATCGTGAAAGGAGCATTATGAACCGTCAGGGTATTGGTGGTAACGCCGGTATAGGTAGCGTTATTGACAAGATTATTGTATGTCGTTCCTCCGTCGGTGGACTCCTGCCATTGTATTGTAATGGATGTGCCTGAAGCGCCGACAGTGAAAGCAGCGGTGCCACCGTCACAGATGGCTGCATCAGCAGGATTGGCAGTAACGGTCGGTGAATCATCTACCCGCAGGCTGGCACTGACGGAGGTAACAGAGGGACAGTTCGGTCCGCTGACGACCACACGGTACAGGTTGCCGTCAAGGGAAGTGGTGCCATTGGTGATATGGAGGGTGGCGGTCGTAGCACCTGAATAGGGTCCGGCCTCCGCAACGGCATTGTAAGAAGATCCGCCGTCGGTGCTGAATTGCCATTGGTAAGATAAGGCTGTACCGGTAGCTCCTACCGTAAAGCTGGTGTCTTCCGTTTCACAGATAATGGCATTGTGGGGTTGTATGACAATGGCCGGGGCATCGTCCACACGCAAAGAAACGTCGTTGGATGTAACGGACGGGCAGTTGGGCCCGAGGACCACCACATGGTAGAGGTTCCCATCGAGGGCGGTAGTAGCATTGGTAATATCCAAAGTGTTGGTCGTAACCCCGGAATAAGGCGCTGTATTGGTCAGGGCTGTCCAGGAAGTGCCCCCATTGGTGCTCTCATACCACTGATAGGTAATGGCCGTACCGGTGGCAACCACCTGGAAGGTGGCATTTTCCGTTTCGCATATCACCTCATTCGCCGGTTGTGTAACAATAAAAGGAGAATCATCCACCTGCAGGGTGGCAGGGTTGGAGGGGGTTGAACAATGGCCCGATTCGGTTACGATCACGCGGTAGCGATGCCCGTTGTAACTGAAAGGAGCGGTAACACTCAGGGTGTTGGTGGTTGTCCCTGAGAATACGGCATTATCGGAGATATCGTTAAAGCCGCTGCCCGTATCTTCCTGCCACCGGTAGGAAAG
>JANTHB010000009.1 GCA_024762655.1 Bacteroidales bacterium | reverse complement strand
CCCCCATAGCGTATCACGTAATAAAAATCAGTAATGTCCGGTAAAAAAAGATAACTGACTGAATAATTTATGGAATAAAGCATTTTTCATGTAATATCCCTTCCTGCCATCAAAAAAAATAGCACCGGGTAAAACTCCCTCTCCCTCGTGAGGGGGAGGGTTGGGGAGGGGGTTAAACAAAAAACGGTGGACAGGGACAGAAAATCTTTGATCAAAGAATTCCTCGGGGCTTCCGCCCGGCTGACGCCGTTCGGACGGGTTGCCCCGGGGTTCCGCTGTACCTCTCCTTGAGGAGAGGTCAAAACTTTCGGAGAAAGTTTTGGGAGAGGTGTAATAAAAAATTTCGGTTTTTGTACCTTTAGGTCAAAAGAAAACGAGCGAAATACTCCGATGGCTCTGCCTCGGGGATAGTTCGTTTTAAGAAATTTTTTTATTAACCGAATATCATAATTTGAATATACAGCCCTCTTTGTATTACATCCATCTGACACATTGTTAATTATTGCCATATTAATAGTCGTAATGTTTATCCCGGACACCAGTGTAATAAAAATATTAACTTTGCGTTCAATGCAAAATGAAGACCGGATATGTGGGCGTTGTTAACGAAAGAGATCGCTGAATTTTTCAGTACCATTACCGGTTATGTGGTGGTGACTGTTTTTCTCGTGGCCAATAGTTTGTTTTTGTGGGTCTTTCCGGGAGATACCAATGTGCTGGACAGCGGGTATGCTTCCCTGGATACATTTTTCATGATGGCCCCGTGGATATTCCTTTTTCTGGTTCCGGCCGTTACCATGCGTTCCTTTGCGGAGGAAAGCCGCAGCGGTACCCTGGAGCTGCTCTTTACCAAGCCCCTGACTGACTTGCAGATCGTCCTGGGAAAATACCTCGCCGGACTGACGCTGGTGGTGGTAGCTCTGTTGCCGACACTGATCTATGTGCTCTCACTATATCTGCTCGGTAACCCTCCCGGCAATCTGGACATGGGGGGTATCTGGGGATCCTATGTCGGGTTGTTATTCCTGGCGCTGGTGTATGTCGCCATCGGCATTTTCTCCTCTTCTCTCTCGGATAACCCGATTGTCGCTTTTATCCTCGCAGTGCTGCTGAGCTTTATCATGTATATCGGCTTTGATTTTCTTAGTTCGATGGGCCTTTTTCATGCCGTGAACTTCCTTGTGCTGAAGATGGGAATCAATGAACACTATAAATCCATGAGCAGGGGCGTGCTGGATTCAAGGGATATCCTCTATTTTCTCGGCGTGATCGTCTTGTTTATCCTGACGACGAAGTTTATCCTTCAAAGCAGAAGATGGTAAAATAGAATGGTGAAACGGAGTAAACATAAAAACAGCAGATACACCCTGATCCTCCGGAATATTTCGGAGTTTCTGGTTGTGATCGCAGCACTGGCTGTAATCGGCGTGTTGTCGTCCCATTGGTTCTTCCGCATCGACCTCACGGCTGAGAAAAGATTTACCCTGTCGCCCAAAACAAAGCAAATTTTAAAAAATCTCGACAAAGAGGTATATGTGCAGGTCTTCCTCGACGGAGAAATGCCGGTGGGCTTTAAGCGCATGCAAACCGCCGTCAAGGATATACTGGATGAGTTTGAAGCGTATGCAGGGAAACATCTGTCCTATGAGTTTATCAATCCCTCCGAAGGGAAAACAACAAAGGAGCGGGATAAATATTATCAGGAATTAAACAGGAAAGGGTTGCGTCCCACCGATGTGCAGCAGCGGGACAAGGAAGGAGGGATCTCCTCGAAGATTATCTTTCCGGGAGCTATAGTTAACTACAACGGCATGGAGATAGCGGTAAACTTCCTGAACAATAACCCCTCGTTGCCGGCGACGGTCAATCTGAATCATTCGATAGAGGGGATTGAATATGATCTGATCCGGGGCATCAGGACCCTTAGTGCCGATACGGTTTACCGGATAGCCTTTACCGAAGGCCACGGCGAGCTGCCTGAGGTAGAAGTGGAAGACGCTGAAAAAGAACTGGCCCGGTATTTTAACATAGACCGGGGCACGATCGGGGGAAACCCGGGGATCCTGGACAAATATGCTGCCATCATCATTGCGAAACCTACCCGGCCTTTCAGCGAGGCAGACAAGTTGGTCCTGGATCAGTATGTGATGCGGGGCGGGAAGATCCTCTGGCTGCTCGACAAAGTGATGATCGATGCCGACAGCCTTGTCTATGCCAGCTCCACCTTCGGAGTACCCTTGGACCTGCATCTCAGTGACATGTTGTTTAAATACGGGGTCCGTTTGGAGGGATCACTGATCCAGGATATGCGCTGCGGCATGATCCCGGTGAATACCGCCATTGTGGGAAATGCTCCGCATTATGTCCCGGTGCCCTGGCTGTATTATCCGCTGATGGCACCCCAGAAACACCCCGTTTCCCGCAACCTGAACCTGGTGAGAGGCGAGTTTGTAACCCCCCTGGATACGGTGGAAGGAAACGGAAAGATAGAAAAACATATTCTGCTACGCACTTCCCGGTATTCCCGTACACGCGGAGCCCCGTTGATGGTTAGCCTTGAAGAGATCAAAAAACCGCCGCCTGAGAAAGACTTCAACCGGCCGCGTTTGATCACGGGAGTGGCGCTGGAAGGCAGGTTCGAATCGGTGTTCCGTCACCGGATGCTTTCTGCGGTTATTCCGGGAGGATATGCCGGGTTTAAGGAGGAGAGTGTGCCTACCCGTATGATCGTCTTTTCTGACGGGGATATCATCCGCAACGGTGTGCGCAGGGTAGGAGGCAAATGGGTCTCTCTGCCGCTGGGACAAGACCGCCTGACACAACAGACCTATGGGAATAAAGACCTGATCGTAAACGCGGTAAACTACCTGGTGGATGATCAGAACCTGATGGAACTGCGGGGACGCGAATTCAAGTTGCGCCTGCTCGACAGGGAAAAGATCAGTGCCCAACGTATGTACTGGGAACTGTTCAACACCCTGTTGCCTGTCCTGCTGATCGTAATAGCCGGAATAATAGTCAATCTGGTACGAAAACATAAATTTGCTACCCGCAGATAATTAAAAAGATAGCGATGAAACGCCTGTTGGTTGTGCTGGTTTCCCTTGCAGGTATGCTGTTGCTTGCCGGAGTCTTTTTACTTCTCCCCAAAAACAGCGGCAAAACGCGTAAGATGTTTCAACTGAAGGAAAAAGAAATAGGGCATATGTCCCGGATTGTTTTCAGGGAAGATACGGTTACACTCGTACTGAAAAAAGAAAAAAACGGCTGGAGGGTCAACAACCGGTGGCCGGTAAGACCCCGTTCAATCAGGGTGCTTAAAAAAGTGCTTTTACACATGGAAGTGAAATCTCCGGTGTCGGAAGACCTGGTGCGGCAGGTGAAGACAGATACCTCCGTCCGGCACATAGAAGTCCGTATATTCCGGGGAGTCTTTCCTTTGAAACGCTTTGAAGTATATGCCGGCAAACGTATCCCGGGCAGAGGGGCCATGATGCGACGGGCCCGTAAAAAAAAATGGAGTATCGTCTATCTGCCCGTCGAACAGGTTAACCCGGCCGTATTTTTTATCACCGATCCCTATTACTGGCGTGACCCCACTTTATTTAATTACCGGCCCGGCAAGGTCCGGGAAGTGCAATTGCAGTACGGTGATGCTCCCGGAACCGGCTACCGGGTGGGGATAGATACGTTGTCTCACGCTTATTATTTCTTGCCGGATGACACAACCCTTTTGGGTCAGCCGGAAGATACCAACCGCATAAGAACCTATCTGACCTACTTCCAGCATCTGGAGTGCGATGAGTGGGACCGTTCCCTGACTCCGGCAGCCCGCGACAGTATCCTGCATCAAAAACCTTTGTATATTTTATCCGTAATGGATTTTCAGGGAAAAAAGATAAGCATGCGTATTTATCCCCTTCCGAACCGGCATCAGGAAGAGAGCTCCTCTGCCGGTGACCCCGATGTGGCACGGGCATGGGTTACGCCTCTCAACGAAATGGTGCTGATACGTTATTACCGTATAGACCCGTTGCTGCAGGAGGCGGAAGATTTTATCCGCCGGTAAGGTTTGTTATCCGCTGCATTTCTTCTTTTTTTTTGAAAAAATCATTCCTTTTTTTACTTTTGCCCTGCTTTTGCAGACACAGGTTCTTTTTGTTGATTCTGGCTTTTTTTTATTATGAATACATTCTTTTTCCGGAGAGGTGGGAGAGTGGCTTAATCCACCAGTTTGCTAAACTGGCGTACGGGCAACCGTACCGGGGGTTCGAATCCCCCCCTCTCCGCAAACAAAAATCATACCCCGCGTAGCGGGGTTTTTTTTATCTGCGAATCCGTTGAAAGCTTGCTTTCAAAAGGAAGAGCAGGGAAAAAATAACCTGTAGGGTATGATTTTTGTTTGACGATGCTCTTATAGGGATCATGAGCGCAGCGAATAATCCCCCCCTCTCCGCACATTCAAACAGAAAGCCCATGCAAGTGGGCTTTTTTATTTACTCCCCGGGCCTAGCCCATGGATGAATACTTCCTCTTTTTTCTTCCGGCAGAATTATTATTTTTGTTTTCTTAATCTTTGTATGATTTATTACATCCAAAACATCCGGCATGCAACAGGTAAAAGAGTTTCTTGAATTCCTTAACCAGTATCTGGGAGGAAGCGAATGGTTTGTGTTCTTGCTTCTGGGTACGGGGCTTTTCTTTACCTTTTATCTCAAATTTCCCCAGTTCAGATACTTCAGGTTTGCGGTTCGTATCGTAAAAGGGAAATACGACAAAGACACGGATGTGGGGGATGCCAGCCACTTTCAGGCTTTGTCCACCGCTTTGTCCGGGACGGTCGGTACAGGAAACATTGCCGGGGTGGCCCTGGCTATCCATATCGGCGGTCCGGCAGCTTTGTTCTGGATGCTGGTCACCGCATTGTTCGGTATGACGACCAAGTTTGTAGAGGTGACTATCTCGCATAAGTACCGGGATATCCTTCCCGACGGTTCTGTCTCCGGCGGCCCGATGTACTATATGAAAAAAAGGATGAATATCCGTCTGAAGAATGGAAAAGTTATCAAAACAGGGTTATGGCTCGGTATATTCTTCGCGCTGGCCACCATCCTTTCATCTTTCGGTACCGGCAGCCTTCCGCAGATCAACAGTATCTCCAATGCACTCTTTGCTTCTTTCCACATCAAACAGATCGTATCAGGGGCGGTACTCACCGTCTTACTGGCCCTGGTGATTATCGGCGGGATCAAACGTATTGCCAAGGTCACCTCCACCCTGGTGCCTGTGATGGCCATCTTTTATTTTGTGGGGGCATTGTTTGTAATCGCCACCAATTATGAAAATATCATTCCTTCACTCATCTCTATTTTCAGTGATGTGGTCACCGGTACGGCGGCTGTCGGTGGTTTTATGGGGGCGGGATTTGCCTATGCCTTTAATAAGGGAGTGAACAGGGGCTTGTTTTCAAATGAGGCGGGCCAGGGATCAGCACCCATTGCCCACTCTGCAGCACGGGCCCATGAACCGGTGTCGGAAGGTCTGGTAGCTATCCTTGAGCCGTTCATTGATACCATCATTATATGCACCCTGACGGGCCTGGTGTTGCTTGCTTCCGGTGCCTGGCACGAGAAATATCCCAACCAGTTTCAGAAAGCCGATATGGTCATGTTGGCCAGGGTTTATAATGATAAGAACCCCCGGGATGAGCAGGAGCTGTTCAAAATGTTCAACCATCAGAAGACCCCTCCGCTCTTTACCGGCGAGGTACATGTGAGAAACGGAAGAATGACCGACAGTCTGACCCTGGTAAACGCTCAGTCTATTGCTGAAGAGGTGGAGTTTACAAAAGACGGGAAACCCTTCACGGGAACCGTCCCGGTGGAGAACGGGGTCGTGGAAATAGACAAGGCAGGAGTTACGGTAACCGGAAAATCATTGTTGCACAGCGCTCCCCTGACCACGGAAGCTTTTAAGAAAAGTTTCCTGGGGGATTACGGACAGTACATCGTTTCTATCGGGTTGCTGCTGTTTGCTTTTTCCACCGCCATATCGTGGTCTTATTACGGGGGGCGGGCCATGACGTTCCTCTTTGGACCCAAATCGGTGATATACTATCGCTTTCTGTATATTATCGGATTCTTTTTTGCCTCTTTCACCGACACCTCCATCGTCTGGGCCTTGTCGTACATTACCATTGTCCTGATGGCGTTGCCTAACCTTACAGGCCTGCTGGTTCTGCATAAGGAGATAAAATCAACCATCAAACAATACTGGATAGACTTCAGGAAAGAACATCCCGGAGAATGGACGCCGGAATAGGAAAGGGATGAATATACGGAAAATTAAAACGGCTGCACTACCCCTGGTTGTTATTTCTTCTTCATCAGCACCACATTCTCCACATGATCGGTGTGGGGAAACATATCTACCGGACGGATTTTTTCCGGAGCATAAGCGGTGAGCAGTCCCTGCATGTCGCGTGCCTGGGTGGCAGGATTACAACTGACATAAACGATTCTCCCGGGAAGTTGTTTTAACAGCATCTCCACAACTTCGGGGTGGATGCCTGCACGCGGAGGATCCAGGATCACCACATCCGGAGAACCATACTGCCGGAACAAGGTGTCATTGAACATTGCTTTGGTGTCCCCCGTGAGAAAAACCGCATTCCCGATGTGGTTCAGGACCGCATTCCCGCGGGCGTCGGTGACGGCGTCTTCCACCGATTCTATGCCGATGACCTTTCCGGCATGCGGCGCCATGAACAGACCGATGGTGCCGGTGCCGCTGTACAGGTCGTAGATGGTATCCGTATCCCTCAGCTCTGCAAATTCCAGCACGGTACGATACAAATTCTCCGCCTGCCGGGTGTGGGTCTGAAAAAAAGATTTGGGACTGATCTTGAAGGAGAGCCCGTCAAGTTTTTCGATGATATGATCTTTTCCGTAAAAAACCTGTACCTCCAATCCTTCCAGGGTGTCGTTTCCTTTGGGATTGATGACATATTGCAGCGAGGTGATCTCTGGGAACCGCTCTTTTACGGCCTCCAACAATGACAGGATCTTTTCCCGGTCGTCATGGAAGAAGGAAAGGATCACCATCACCTCGCCGGTGCGGGCAGTGCGTATGATCAGGTTGCGCATCAGGCCTTCCTGCTCACGGATGTTGAAAAAAGAATATCCGTGTTCGAGGGTGAAGTCCCGGACGAAGTTACGTATGGCATTGGAGGGCCCCCCCTGCAGATGACATTCCGTGATGTCGAGAATCTTGTCGAAAAGTCCTGCGATATGGAATCCCAGGGCCGGTTCGGTGATTTGGATTCCGGAAGCGATCTCTTCCGGCGTCAGCCAGCGCCTGGCCGAAAAAGTGAATTCCATTTTATTGCGGTAATACCAGGGATCTTCGGCGGCAAGAATGGGCTGTATCTTATCCTGAATATCTTCCGGAAGCCCGGCCAGCCGCTTCATCTGGTCGGTCACCTGTTTTTCCTTGTAACGGAGCTGGGCCTCGTAAGTCATATCCTGCCATTTGCATCCCCCGCACACCGGAAAGTGCGCACACACAGGATCGGTACGAAAAGAAGAATATTGATGAAAAGATACCGGGCGCCCTTCGTAAAATTTCTTTTTCTTTTTGGTGACCTGTATGTCGATAATATCTCCGGGAACCGCATGAGAGACCAGGATGACCAGATCATCCTTTTTGGCGACGGCCCTGCCCCCCCGGGCTATATCCACAACCTCCGCCTCTGTGATAAGAGGGAGGTTTTTTTTCTTTCGGCTCATGAGGGTGCAAAGATAGGAACTTTCGTTTACACTATCTCCCTGTAATCATTGTATCACTTAATATCCCTATCTTTGTCCGCTGATGATTTCTGTATCGGACATAGCGGTATATTTCGGGGCCCGGGATCTGTTCTCGGGAGTGACGTTCAACATCCGGGCGCAGGATCGTATCGGGTTGACAGGCCTCAACGGTACCGGAAAATCTACGCTGTTGAAGGTGCTTGCCGGAGAGCTAACCCCTGATCATGGCCACATCAGCAAACCAAGAGGACTGCGTATCGGCTACCTGCCGCAGCATATCCGTGTTAACGATACCCGGACAGTGTTTGAGGAAGTGGCTTCGTCGCTGACCGAACTCAACAGGCTGGAGGCAGAGATCGCCAGACTGACCGGTGAACTGGAACGCCGCGAGGATTATCATACGGAAGACTATATGAATCTGGCCAACCGTCTGGCCGAAACAACCGAACGTTTTCATCTGCTGGAAGGAGGCCGTAAAGAGCTGATGATAGGAAGAACACTCACCGGGCTGGGATTCCGGCCGGAAGATTTTGATAAGCCTACCGGCACTTTCAGCGGAGGATGGCGCATGCGCATCGAACTGGCTAAAGTCCTGCTGCTGCAACCCGACGTATTGCTGCTGGACGAACCTACCAACCACCTTGATATTGAGTCGATACAATGGCTGGAAGACTATTTTACTTCTTTCAAAGGATCGTTGATACTGGTGTCTCACGACAAAGCCTTGCTGGACCATGTGACTGTACGCACCCTGGAACTGGAGAATCGCCGGATCACCGATTATCCGGCGCCGTATAGCCGTTATCTGGTGATGAAAGAAGAACGCATGATGCAGCAGGAAGCAGCGTACCGCAACCAACAGAAATGGATCGAACAAACCGAACGTTTTATTGAGAGATTTCGCTATAAAGCCACCAAAGCCGTCCAGGTGCAGTCGCGCATCAAGCAATTGGATAAACTGGAACGTATAGATCCCGTGGAGACAGATAGCCGGAAAGTACATTTTTCTTTTCGTGGTATTGAACGTTCGGGGGATATTGTGGCCGAAATGAAGAATATCTCCAAAGCTTTCGGCGAAAATCAGGTGCTGAGAAATATTGACCTGCTTGTCCGGAGAGGAGAGAAAATTGCTTTTGTGGGCAGAAACGGCGAAGGGAAAACCACCCTGGCCAGGATCATGGTGGGCGATCTGCCCGGTTATGAAGGTACCCGCAGGATAGGAACAAACGTGCAGATAGGATACTATGCACAGGACCAGGCCGAAAAACTGGATCCCGCAAAGACCGTGTTCGATATGGTCGATGAAGCCGCCGTGGGAGAAGTGCGGTCACAGGTACGCAACCTGCTCGGGGCTTTCCTGTTTCAGGGGGAAGAGGTGGAGAAAAAAGTGAGTGTGCTTTCGGGAGGAGAACGTTCCCGCCTGGCACTGCTCAAACTGCTGATACGTCCGGCCAACTTCCTGGTGCTGGATGAACCGACCAACCACCTGGACATGCGAACCAAGAATATTCTGAAACAAACCCTGAAAGATTTTTCAGGCACCCTGCTGATCGTTTCTCATGACCGGGATTTTCTCGATGGACTGGTGGATACCATTTATGAAGTACACGGACATAAACTGACACAACACGAGGGGGATATCTACCGTTTTCTTGAAAAGAAGAAGCTGGAAAACCTGAATGAACTTGACAGACAAGGAACTCCGGTGCAGGACGCACAGGAAAAAAACCGGGAGGCGAAATATGATTATCAGGAAAGAAAAAAAAGAAGAAACAGACTACGCAGTCTGCAGCAGAAGATAGAGAAACTGGAGACGGAGATTTATGAAATGGAAATCAGAAAAGAATCCCTGGAAAAACAACTGGAAGATCCCACGGCCCATTCCCCCGACTTCGACAGCTTGTCCCGGGAATATGCCGGATTGCAGAAGACGCTTGCGGAAAAACTGGACAGGTGGGCTGAGCTCCACGAGGAACTGGAAAATAATAAGCAGACAGAATTTTAATACATACAACCATGGCTGAAGAAGTTTTTCGAAAAAGTTTTGAGGTACATTCCTATGACACGGATACGACAACACAGTTATCTTTCGCCGGGCTGGCCAGGTACCTGCAGGATATAGCTTCTTTTCATGCCGATAAGCTGGGCCTGGGGTATGATTATCTGCTTATGGAAAACAAGGCCTGGGTATTGCGACAACTGAAAATCACCACCTCAGGTAGGGCCTCCTGGAAGGACAGGGTGACCATCGAGACCTGGCCCAAAGTGCCCGATCGTCTGCTGGCATGGCGCGATTTTCTGGTGTTTGACGGCGCCGGAAACCCTATTGCCAAAGCTACCAGTGCCTGGCTCCTGATTGATATGAAAAAACGCAGGCCTCTTAGGATGGAACCGGGCATGTTTGAAAAATATAACTTCAGAAAACAGGAGGTCTTTGAGGAAAAACCCGGATCCCTGCCCAATGCGGAACCGGGAGAAATAGTATATGAAACCACGGTAAGATTCTCAAAACTGGACATGAATGACCATGTTAACAATGCCGAATTTATTGCCTGGATAACAGATGCTTATTATATGGATCATCCGCATGACAGCTATCCGGAAAGCTTTGAGATCAGATATGATCATGAAATATTTATGGGAGACAGGATCGGAATATATAAGAAAACCCTGCCCTCAGGCGGGATCGTTTATTCAATCAAACGGATGAAAGATGGAAAAACTGCGGGAATTGCCGGGATCACCGTTTCTGTTTAAATGGTAGGATTTTTGCTGTTGTACCGGGAATATCCTTGTGGATATCTTACTTGTACGAAAAGATTATTATTTTTATTCCAAAATACGGAAGATTGAGAAAAATTATTACATATGTCGTGGCAGCAGGGGCCTTCCTGTCCGTTCTTTCCGGGTGTGTGGTGGAACAACCGGGAACGTTACGGAAGAAGAACAGAAACCTTTCCTATCTGTACATCCCGGGCCGTTCTCCTTTGCGTCCCCAATATCAGGTTTATCATTCCACAGACTCCCTGTCCCTGCTACGGGTGAGCATTGTTCCCAACCAGTTGTTGTTCAACCAGGCCAATAAAGAAGGAAATTATATGTCTTACCTGGATGTTCGTTACCGGTTGTTCCGGATCATGAGGAACAAAACGGCCCTGGCAGACTCCGGGGTAGTCCATTATACCGTTAATCTGAAGAATATTAAAAGCAGGACCGTCGAGAAGAATATCCTGATGCATTGCGCCCTGGGCGAAAAATATATCCTTGAAGTGATCGCTATTGACCAGGTGAGGAAAACCGCTGTCCAGAATTTTATTTACGTGGACAAACGTACCCGTTATTCCATGCAGAATTACATGGTAGTAGACGTAGGGATCCGGAGACAGGTTTTTTCTTATGTGGTGGATTCATCCAGAGCGATGAAGATTATCTACCGGGATCAGCAACCGCATGACTTTTATGTCAGATATTTCAGGCCGGATACCATGATCCCGCCACCGCCAACCCTGGCAATATCCGTCCCCATGCCCGGCGACAAACCCGACAGCACCTGGAAGATTACCCGCTTTGATACCGTACCGGTCCGGCTGTACCGGAAAGGAATCTATCAATTCAGTATAGATTCTACCGTAAAAGACGGGGTCAGCCTTTTTAATTTCGGGCCGCATTTCCCCGCAGTTATCACCCCCGATCAACTGGCCGAACCTTTGGCATATCTCCTGAATGAATCGGAAATGACATCCCTGATGAAACAACCCAGTCGCAAACTGGCGGTAGATAAATTCTGGCTGGGCACAACCGACAATGTTGAAAAAGCCCGGGAACTCATTCGTATATATTACAACCGCGTGTATTATGCCAATATCTTCTTTACCAGTTATAAAGAGGGCTGGCGTACAGACCGGGGAATGATCTATCTGATCTACGGCCCGCCGGACGACCTGACCAAGAGCATTAAACAGGAAGTATGGTCCTATGGAGAGGGCGATAATAAGATTTCCTTCAGGTTTAAAAAGATAGATAATCCTTTTTCTCTGAACGTGTACCGGTTGTTACGGGGAGAAACCGTAGAGACGCGTTGGGTGGAAGCGATACGTACCTGGCGTCAGGGCAGTGTGTTCGTGGTCGGGGGAAGCAGCAGGTAGAGTTGATAATTTCAGTAATTAATAAAAAACAAACCGGGTGAAAAGAATATACGGGACAAGGCCTGTGATTGAAGCTATTGAGGCCGGGAAAAATATTGAGAAGATTTTCCTGAAAAAAGGTATGCAGGGACCTCAGTTCAGAGATCTCTTCTCGATGATCCGCCGCGAGGGAATCCCTTTTCAGTTTGTGCCTCCCGAAAAGCTGAACCGCCTGTATTCCGGTAAGCACCAGGGCGTGATTGCACTCTTATCGGTCGTGGAGTATCAGCATATAGAGACGATTCTTCCGGGCTTGTTTGAAAAGGGGGAGGTGCCCTTTATTATGGTACTTGACCGGATTACGGATGTGCGGAACATGGGAGCCATTGCCAGAAGTGCCGAAGCTGCAGGATGTCATGCCCTGGTAGTCCCCGGTAAAAATGCAGCCATGATGAATGAGGAGGCCGTCAAGACCTCCGCCGGGGCCCTGATGCATCTGCCGCTGTGCAGAACCGGGAACCTTCCGGAAACCATCCTTTTTTTGAAAAATTCCGGACTGACCATTGTCGCCGGAACAGAAAAAGGGACGGAAAAATTCTATGAGCCTGACATGACCGGCCCCCTCGCATTGATCCTGGGGTCGGAAGAAAAAGGAATAGATCCTCAGATACTGAAAATTTCCGACCATCTGGTTACGATCCCGATGCTTGGAAAGGTAGAATCCCTGAATGTATCGGTGGCCGCCGGGATTCTGATGTATGAAGTGGTGAAACAGCGAATGAACGGATAAGCGAAATCAAGAAATATCTATTTTACAGAACCGATAGGAAATACATATTTAAATACATATTTAATTATTTATTTAAATATGTATATTTTAATCAATAGAATTCCTCGGAATTCCCGCCTGGTTGACCTCGGTCCGACGGGTCTTCCCCGTGGATCGTTCGTTTTAAGAAATTTCTTTATTCGGAAAGTGATGGATGGTTTTCCCCCTCCCACACCGGGGGAGGGGGCTAGGGGGTGGGGTGATGACCGGGCCCGGGAGGAACGATTGACCTCCTTCGGGGATCGGAGTTTGTTGCGTTGTGTAATGCTGTCACAAAAGTATTTTAACCACAGAGGACACCAATCCACCTTCGTTCCGGCCCTTCGATACCTACAAGCAGGTATCCGCCGGATGGCGGATCACTCATGGCTAGGGAACTACGGTGGATAAAATTTCACAAAGGACACAGAGTGATAACTTGTAGATAGTTAAGCCTTTGC
Organism: Bacteroidales bacterium; assembly: GCA_024762655.1. Taxonomy (GTDB): domain Bacteria; phylum Bacteroidota; class Bacteroidia; order Bacteroidales; family VadinHA17; genus DRPN01. The sequence goes on along the minus strand of JANTHB010000009.1, from coordinate 47,351 downwards.
ACACTCTGTGCATCCTCTATGTTCTTTGCGGTTAGATACAATTTAACCTTTTGAGACAGCCTCTATTCATATTGCTCCACTCCTTGGCAGGTTCAAAATGAGAACCTTTTGACCGGCCGAATGGCTTTGTTCAGTCAGGACGTACTGCTTCGGGAACCTTTCGTTTTAAGAAATTTCTTTATTGCTTTTTGTTTTTTTCAGCCAGTTGCAGAATGTCGTAACCGGAAGGTTCCTCGAAGACCTGAAGGCCGAATTCCGGAATGGCGGCAAAGATATGGTCGAATATATCCGCCTGGATCATCTCATAGTTTACCCATCGTTGGTCTTTGCTGAAGACATATATTTCCAGGGGCAACCCTTTTTCGGAGGACTGCAGCTGCCGCACCATGAAGGTCATTCCGGTGTGGATCATCGGATGGCGTTTCAGGTACTCTTCTACGTATTTCCGGAAAGTGCCGATATTCGTCATTCTTCGTCCGTTCACTAGGACACTGTTATCGATGTTGTATTTTTTATTGTATTCGGCAATTTCTTTTTCTTTCTGATCGATATAATCCTGCAATACCTGTATCTTCCTGAATTTTTCGATCATTTCGGGTGTACAGAAACGGATGCTTTTGATGTCGATATACACGGATTTCTTGATACGGCGCCCTCCGGATTCTTCCATCCCCCGCCAATTCTTGAAAGACTCTGAAACCAACGAGTAGGTGGGGATGGTCACGATGGTTTTATCCCAGTTCTGGACTTTTACGGTATAAAGAGAAATCTCCAGGACCGTTCCGTCGGCGCCTCTGGCGGGCATCTCGATCCAGTCGCCGGGTTTCACCATGTCGTTGCCCGAGATCTGAAGACTGGCCACAAAGCCCAGGATCGTATCCTTGAAGATAAGCATGATCACGGCAGCCATAGCGCCCAGGCCTGTAAACAAACTCAATACGGAGACGTTGAACAGGATGGAAATCGCAAACATCAACCCGGAGAAATAGACGAGTACCTGCACCACCTGCACGTAACCTTTGATGGGCCGGTTTTTGGAAATGGGCAAAGTCAGGTAAAAACTATGGAAAGCGTTAAGCAGGGCGTTGGTTAGAAGAATGGAGACCGTCAAAAGGTATAACCCCAACGCTTTTTTAAGAAAGGATAACAAACCCGGCTGGTCACGGAAAAACAGGGGGATGGCAAAGTATAGAAACAGGATCGGAACAATGTGGGAAAGTTTCTCAAAGATATTGTGTTTCAGTAAAACATCATCCCTTTTTGTTTTTGTTTTCTTAATAAAACGCACGATGGTATTGAGGATGATCTTTTTGGTGATCAGGTAAATCACCCAACTTGCCAGAATAAGTACGATCAGCCAGGCGGTTCCGTTAAGCCATGATGCCAGATTTTCGGAAAAACCCGACCTGATAAAAAAATCTTTCAGAAAAGAAACGTCCATGTTTAAAAATTATATGTCGATATTTGCAGTGCAAAAATAGCCTTATATTTTAATTATCCTGTTTAAAAACTGTTGTTTTTCAGCTTATTGTTTCATTTGCTTTTCGGTATTAGAAAAACTTTTTAATTTCGGTCATTTTACGGAAACATTTTGGGGAAGACGTCATCATATACCAAAGATCAAATTATCCGTGGGATCCGGAATAAGAAAAATCATGTTATTCTATGGTTATATGAGCAGATATTGCCTGTCCTGGAGGGGTATGTTGCTCAGATGGGAGGCTCCTCTTCCGATGCCAAAGACCTGCTTCAGGAAGCCATGATTGTGGTTTTCCAGAAAATCAGAAAAGAAGCGTTTGAACCCCGTAAAAATATCCCGGAGTATATCGTTGGGATTTGCAAGAAGATGTGGTTTGACAGGTTGTCGGAAAGACGCAAACTATTGAACCTCGGGGATCTGGAAGGAAGCGAAGATCCTATGGAAGATGAGTTGCCTGAGGATACGGAACCCGTAAATCCCGAAGAGATAAAACGGACCCTTTATCTCAGGCATATTACTGCCCTCAAAAAGGAATGCAGGGAGATCCTTTATATGGTGAGACAGGGCATTACGCTGGAGGAGATCAGCCGGATATACGGATACCCCGATGCCAAAATCATGTATAATAAAAAGGCATATTGTTTACAGAAACTTATCGAAAGAATCAAAAACGATCCTGAATACCCGCTATAACCGGGAGGAATGTTTTTTCCTGAGATAAGAGATGAAGAGAATGATCCCTGTCAGAGCGATGAAGGCCAGGATGATAAGATAATAAAACGGAAAATATACGGGAGCGGCGTTTCCCATGACCTGGTATCCTGCCCAGAAGTAAGGATTGGATTTGAGGGGATCGGCGGTTTCCAGATACGTGATCTTGGCTTTCTGCAGGGCCCGGTCTACCGGCAGGCCCAGTACCAGGTTCTTGTAAAACCGGGTCATGATCGTCGCGCCGGTACGGTCCTGGATCTCCCACAGCGACATGATAAGACGTGCCCCGCCGGCGTACATGAAACTGCGCGCCAGACTCATGATCCCTTCTCCCTTGCTTAGTTTTCCGCTGCCACTGTTGCAGGCACTCAGCACCACCAGATTGGTCCTGAACTGCAGAGCATAGATCTCATAAGCGTTCAGAAAGCCGTCTTCCAGAGAGTCGGAAGGCTGGGTAAAGACCAGTTTGGAGTAGAGCGGGTGCTTATTGTCCAGGATGGTATGCATGGCCAGGTGGATGATGTCATAACGGGAGGTATGGTTCTTGAAATAGTGTTCACTGGCCTGTTTCCCTGAAACCATCCGGCCCAAAGTATAATGACTTACTTCTTCTGCTTCTTTCCTGGCAAAAGGCAACGGATAGAGACGGTAACCCTCGGATTGTCTTACCTGCATGATCCGGTGAAGATCCAGCCCCTGTTGCGGGTACTCGGGGGCAAAAGCAATCACCCGGTTGAAAAATTTTCTTCGCCGGGGTGAATTCTCAAAATATAAAGTGGAAGAATAGGAGTAGGTGATGGGATGCTGATAGATCAGATAAGGAAGTTTCCGGTAAGAAAGAAGATTCTCTTTGGGGATCCGGCTGATCAGTACGTCAAACGGGATCACCGCCACTTTTTCATCCGGGACAATAATCAGATTTTTTCCTCCGATCAAAGAATCTACCGGGCTGATCAGATTTTGATACAGGTTGTAGGATGAATGTGTGAGATCAAAAAAATTGGTTACAGCATTCTTGTTGAACTGTCTTTGCTGAAGCTCTTTCCAGAAAATGCCGATGTACTCATCCAGGTCAGGGTCGGCCTCATGGGTGATCAGATCCATGTTGTTTTTTGTCAGACAGAAAATATATATCCGGTTACGGATGATCTCGTACTCCAGGATGGCCTGATCGTTTTTCAGTTGCTTCATGGCCGACGCTACGGGGACGGAGGAAATATTATATTTTAATTGGTAATATCTCGGGTACTTTTTTTCCATGGCCCGGATCAGGGAGTCTTTCTGTACCCGCAGACGGAATGCCCTGGTTTCATAGGTTTTGATCTTTTGGAGATCCGGAGCTACTTTGTTCCTTTCATTATAAAGCAACGCTTCATAAGCACCAAGTTCACCCGTAAGGTCATTTTCGGTGCTGAGCAGGGTGTCGGGGATACCTGCATAGCTGATGGCGCGGGTGGTACGTATCGCCGAAAGCAGGTCGGAGGCCCGGCTCTCTTCCGAGAAACCGAAGGCCCTGTACAGATACTCCTTCCTGCCGGTGACCCGGTACAGCCGGACGGCGAGCAAGAATGCATTCTGATAAGTGTCTTCCTCGTGTGCGGCTAACAATAACCGGCTCTGTGTGCTGCGCATAAGTTGCCTGATCCTTTTTACAAGGTCCACGGCTTCCTGCTGCGACTGCAGAGCCGCCTGCAGATATTTGAGATCATGATCCCTGTCGTACATTACTTCCAGCCTGTTCGCCTTGTCTTTTAGGGAGGATAAGAAAATCTCACTGGAAAAAACCTTCTCCGGGGAAGGGTTTTCGAAAATATTTCCGGAATCAAAATGAGGAGAGTTGGCGATCATGGACTTCTGTATGTAAAACAGGGCAGAGTCGGGTAGTTCCTTTTTCCAGTAATATCCTTCCAATTTCAGATAACACCGGGCTGTTTTCGGATGTCTTTTCCCGTACTTGCTACGGTACAGCTCTAGTGCTTTTACCAAATAGTTCCGGCCTTCTGCAAACCGGTCCTCATGGATAAGCGCCCACCCGTAGTTCTGATAAGGATCTGCCAGGCGCCAGTTGTTCTCTCCAAACCGCCGCTGGATGAGTTCAATGGATTTCCGGAACGCATGATCGGATTTCTCCGGCTTGTTCCAGTCTAGATACAGATTCCCGAGATTTGCATAGGTATTGTAAATATCTGTCAGCCCAAAGCTTTTTTTAAGAGACAGGCTTTTTAGAAAATAGGACTCTGCCTCTTTGTACCGGCCTGTTTTTTGGTTGACAATGCCCAGGTTGTTGTAAATTCTTGCAAGTATGGGATCGTTTTTTTTTACGGCGGGCAGATTGTTTACGGCCATAATGTAATAATCCCTAGCCCGGTTGTAGTCGCCGTTTTCCATTGAGAGGGTTCCCATCTCATTATAGAGCTTGCTGAAGGTCTCCGGAGCGGCATGGGCCCGGCGGTATTGTTCTCCGGCCAGGCTCAGGTATTGCAGTCCCCGGGACCGGTCGCCGAGATAATAGGTATAAAGAATGGACAGCCAGTGCAGATTATTAGCCTTCCGGGCCGGATGAAGGGTGTCTTTTACTCCCAGGGATAATGCAAGCAGCATATGGTCCTTGGCCCGGATAAAATCCCCCAGTTCAAAATAGCAATTGGCCAGATACCGGTTGGCATAGAGGGCATGATAATTATCGGAATTTAACAACCGGGAAAACAATGAAACCGCCCGGGTGGTTTGGCCCGCTTTGTAAGCATAATAACCCTGAAGAAATAATAATTCCGTGTGAATGGTATTTTGCCTGCTTGTGTCCTTTTCGTAGAGGAACCGGGCTTCTTGTATATCCTTTTCCACAGAATCATACAAACGGAGGTTGATGAAGGCCATGATCCGGTTGTAGCGGCATTTCCAGGCGTTCACGGTATCTTCCCGGTTTTGATAGAGCGCCTCGGCCTGCCGGTACAAAGGAATGGCTTCACGCCCTTGTCCTGCCCGGTTCAGGGAGTCGGCCCGTTTGAAAACCACAAAGGCTGTATCGTGAACTCCCGGGCCTTTTTCACGGGCATGAAGATCTTCTGTTACCAGCAAGGCAACAAACAATACCAATAAAAATTCCGGTACAGATCTTCTATGCAGTTTTCTTTCCACCCAAACAAAGGTACGAAGTTTTTCCCTTTGGCGGAATATCCCATCCCGGATATTCCGGCCGGAAGACAACCATGGGATACCGCTTATCCCTCTCCCGGAGGAGCGGTCAGATCTTTCGATGAAAGTTTTGGATGAGCAATCCTAATGAAATTTTTTTTTGCTCAAACCGCTCCCTTCCGAAGGGTTTTAAATATTATGTTAACTAAATACAAAATTTTTTTAATTTTTTTAATTTTTTGTAAGATTCTGTTACACAGTGAGAAATAATTAGAATGATTTTAAATAGCGGTTCTTTTTTAAAAAAACTTTAAAAAATATTCAGTAATCCGGGGGGGTAAACAGACAGTAAGTGAAGGCCGGAAAGTTTCCGGAATGAAAAAAAGAAATGTTTAACTAAAATAGGTAATAAAATGAAAAAGCTTGAAAGATTTACCGAAGACCGTCTGGATGAGACGATGTTGTTTTATGTACGCGGTGGGGATGAGCCGCCCGACGGAGGAGGAACGGAACCTATGCCGGACCCGACCTGGCCGGAAGAGCTGCCGCCACCGCCCCCTGGAGGAGGAGAATAGTAAAAAATAAAAGATATTTTTCCGGCGTATCGGAGCTCCTTTCATGGAACCGGCAGATGCTGCTGTAGGATAACACAAAAAAGGGTACCCTCTTCATCACGGATGAGGAGGGTGCAGGCTGAAAGCACGGAAAGGTATGTTGCGTAGAAAGGGAAGATGTAATATATCTTTCCGGAGGTATTTGACGGATAGATGCACGGAGTGTATCCGGATGGTTGTTGCCTGTCGCCCGGGTTCGGGGCATATCTGTGTCCAGGAAACCCGGAGCGCTTGCCGGATGGATATATGCAGTGGGATAGGTGCAAAGGGAGTGTTGTATCATGAAAAATTGGATTGATAAGAAAAAGATAATATTTTTAGCTATGTGGAAAAACCTAAAAACAGGATAAAAAATGAAAGAAAAAGCAAATCGAAAAATTAATCTGGCGGACAGATACCTGCACGGGCATATGTCTGCCGAAGAAAGGGCGGATTTTGAACGACGCCTGAAGGAAGATCCGGAATTGAAAGAGTATCTGGATATTCAAAAAGAAGTCGATGAGGTAATTCTCGACAGGGAAGCGCTTGATTTTGCCGCAACCCTGGATGAGGTTTATGATGTGTACAAAACGAAAAAGCAACCGGTTAAACGTCTTCGGCCCGTATATCGCCGGGTAGGTATAGCTGCTGCCTTTCTGGTTTTCCTGGGCGTAGGAATGCTGGTCAGACAGCAGGACGCGAATCTCCCGGTAAACCGATTGATTGTAAAAAAGTATTACCGGCCCTATGAAGTGCCTGTAAATTACCGTAGTGCTGAGGGTACGGTGGATGCCACCTTCCGTCAGGCTGTGGAGAAGTACAATAACAAAGAGTATTCCGAGGCCATCCGTTTATTTGAACAGGTATTGAAAGAAGACAATACCCGTATGGACGCCAACCTGATGAGCGGACTCTCCAACTTTGAGATCAAGCACTATAAACAAGCCGATAGTTCGTTCAGAACAATCATTAAACACAGGGATAACCTGTATGTTCAACAGGCTCAATGGTACCTGGGCTTCTGTTTCCTCATGACGCAACAGGACGAAAAAGCCATAAAACTTTATCGTAAAATCGTAGAGGAGAAAGGTTATTACAGCAGGAAAGCCGAAAAAATATTGAAAAAATTACAATCTTAATAAGAGCAGCGGAAAAGTTTCAGAATACGAAAACATAATCAAAGAGAATCAATATGAAGAAAAAGACAGAAGAGTTAAACCGGGAGGAGTTGATTGAAAGAGTCAAAGTACTGGAAGAATATATCAGGCGGGAGAAAGAAGCAAATAAAAAAATTAAAAGCACTTTCATTTCCAGGGTAAATCATGAAATAAGAACCCCTTTGAACTCCATCATCGGTTTTGCCAATCTGTTAAGCAACAATCACCTGGATGATGTCAAACGTAAACTTTACGTAAAATACATGACCAGCAGTACGGGTGCGCTTATTTCCAACATTGAAAACCTGCTTGATTATGCCCTGCTAACCGCAGATCAGCTGGAACTGGTAGAAGAAAAGGATGTTCAACTGGATGGTTTATTTGATGAACTCTATGCCGTTTTCTCCACCGAAAAACATCTGCAGGAAAAATACAGTGTGGTACTGCTTTTGAAAAAGAAAAAAGAGAATAGCAAAATCCTGGTCACCTGCGACAGAAGAAGAGTAAAACAACTGGTGTCTATACTGATGATGAATGCGTTGAGAGGAACACGCAGCGGAAGCATTGAGTTCGGGTATGAAGTCCTGGATGATGCCAGGATCCGCATTTTTGTTTCCGATTCGGCTGAGCAGTTTCGCACCGGGTATGTGCGGAGAATCCTTGAAGGGAAAGAGGACCCCTACACTGTTTCAAGAAACCCCGATATAAACCTGTCCATTGTGCGTATGCTGGTCACATTGATGAAAGGATCGGTTAAGGTTATGGAACATAAAGGCGGAAAAGGAAACACCGTGTATCTGGATTTGCCGTTGGAATTTCGTATAAGCTCAGTGGAGGATCCTGCCGGGCACGAAATACCTTCCCGGGAAGACGGAAAAAAATAAGGAAGAAAAGACGATTTTATAGGGTGTAAAATACTTTGATATGATGAATGACAGAGGACAGGAACAGCATGTAAATGAGCGGAGAATAACAAAATTGCATGATGCTGAGGAGAAAGCGGTAAAGGACAAGGTGTGGGAACTGTTGCAATCGGAAACGCTCAATGAGTACCGGTTTGACAGGAACAAAAAACTGGGGCCCGTCACGATAGATTTTTATTGCGAGTTGTACCGGTTTGCTATCGTGGTGGACCGGGATGAAGAGTTCTTCACCCCGGCTTCCTCGGTGGATCCGGAGAGCCAGATGGAGATGGAACAAATGGGCATCGTCGTCTTGCGGTTTCGCGAATCGGAGGTCCTGAAAAATCCTCATATCGTTCATCGAACCATCGGATTCTGGTTGAAAGACCGTCAGTTGCGTTATCTTTAAGTATCCATATTCGAGAACTTCATGATCCGTACTTTTAATGGGATTTATCTGCCGGATTGTCAAAAATCCCAAATTAAATTATAATATTTGTGTTTCTTTGAATCATAAATCGGGCGGATGGCAGGATTTCCCTTTTTCAAACAATTGGATATCAAGGATTGTGGTCCTGCCTGCCTGCTTATGATTGCCAAACATTATGGCCGCACCTATCGTCTGCAGACCTTGCGCGACCGGAGCTACATCGGCAGGGAGGGGGTTTCCTTACTGGGTCTTAGCGATGCGGCCGAGTCAATTGGCTTTAAATCCCTCGGCGTTAAGATTTCTTTCCGGAAACTGCAGGAAGAGGCTCCTTTGCCCTGCATCGTGCATTGGAAGCAACGCCATTTTATCGTGGTATATAAGATCTCTAAAAAATTCGTTTATGTCTCCGACCCGGCATTTGGCCTGAGAAAATATACCCATGACGAATTCAGGAAAGGATGGGTGAGTGACAGAGAAAATGGCGAGGAAAAAGGAATTGCCATGTTGCTGGAAACAACCCCCGACTTTTATACCTACGAAGGGGAAAAACCGGATAAAACAAAACTGTCTTTTTTATTTTCCTACATCCGTCCCTATAAGCAACTGGTAGTTCAGGTATTGCTAGCCCTCCTGGCCGGTAGTTTGATACAACTGATTTTCCCCCTGTTAACCCAACAGATTGTAGATTTCGGTATTAACAATCAGGATATTGGCTTTATTTACCTGGTCTTGCTGGCGGAATTGTTCTTGTTTCTGGGGCGCATGGTCGTGGATTTTATCCGGGGCTGGATCCTGTTGCATTTAGGCACAAGAATGAATATCGCCCTGATCGCGGATTTTTTGATGAAACTGATGCGGTTGCCGATAGCCTTCTTTGATTCCAAAGTGATCGGGGACCTGATGCAAAGAATTAATGACCAGAAAAGGATTGAGTATTTCCTGACGGTTTCTTCCCTGAACATACTCTTTTCTGTCCTGAATTTTCTGATCTTCGGGATCGTGCTTCTTATCTATAATATGACTATTTTCTGGCTGTTTTTCGGGGGAAGTGTGTTGTATGTGATATGGGTTCAGGTGTTTATGAGTCGCAGGAGGGAACTGGACAACCGGAAGTTCAGAAAGAATGCCGAGAACCAGAGTGTGTTGATACAACTGTTCTCAAGCATGCAGGAGATAAAACTGAATAACATTGAAAAACAGAAACGTTGGGAATGGGAGCACGTCCAGGCCAATTTGTTTCGTATCAATGTGAAATCGCTTGCTTTGAGTCAGTACCAACGGGCAGGAGCGACTTTTATCAATGAGCTGAAAAATATCCTGATTACCGTTGTGGCTGCTACCTCGGTGATCAAAGGCGATATGACCCTGGGGATGATGCTGGCGGTGCAGTATATTATCGGACAGTTGAACGGCCCGTTGGATCAGATGATCGGTTTCTTTCAAAGGACCCAGGATGCCCGCATTAGCCTGGAGCGTCTCGGAGAGATGCAGGCGATGGAGGATGAAGAAAAAGAAGACGAAAATAAATTGCATGAACTGCCCGTAACGCACGACATTGCCGTCCATGAGGTCTCTTTTCAGTATGAGGGGCCACACTCACCTTATGTGCTGGAGAACATAAGCCTGGAGATCCCCGAGTCGCAGGTGACGGCCGTTGTCGGGGTAAGTGGCAGTGGAAAGACAACGCTTATAAAGTTGTTGCTGGGTTTTTACAAACCCGTGAAAGGGGAGATCAGGGTCGGGAACATCCCTCTGCATGCTTTTCATACCCGCTTTTGGAGATCCGTATGTGGTGTGGTGATGCAGGAGGGATTTGTTTTTTCAGATACGATCGCCAGAAATATTGCTCCCGGTGAAGAAGATATTGATATGAAAAAACTGTATCGTGCCATTGAAATAGCCAATCTGGAAGATATCCTGGGGACGTTGCCATTGGGGCTGAACACAAGAATCGGGGCTTCGGGCCATGGATTGAGTGCCGGTCAGACACAACGGATACTCATTGCCCGGGCCGTATATAAGGACCCCTCTTTTTTGTTTTTTGACGAAGCTACCAATGCTCTGGATGCCAATAATGAGAAAATAATTATGAACAACCTGGATGCTTTCTTTCAGGGTCGTACCGTGGTGGTGGTGGCTCATCGCCTCAGCACGGTGAAAAACGCGGGACAGATCATTGTGCTGGACGGAGGAAAAATTGTGGAACGCGGTACTCACAGTCAATTAATTGCCATGAGAAAATATTATTATAACCTGGTGAAGAACCAATTGGAGCTGGGTATGTAAATTGTATCGGAATACGGTTGGATATGCCTGAAGAAAAAATATATAGTATTAATAGCAATGAGCTGGTCAGTGAGGAGATAGAGGATATTATCGGTCAGCCTCCGGCGTGGCTCGTTCGTTATGGTTCTTCGGTGTTTTTCGGTTTGATCCTGATGTTTATAGCGGGCAGCGCTTTTTTTACCTATCCCAACAAGGTGCTTGCCCCGGTGGTGATCACTACCCGGAATCCCCCGTTGGCTGTGAATGCCAGAGTGGATGGCGAAATCGTTGCCCTGCCGGTCAGGGATACCCAGCATGTGAAAAAAGGAAGCCTGCTGGCTGTGATGGAGAGCGCTGCCGATTATCATGAGATACTTGCACTGAAAAAATTACTGGAAGAATTGCCGGATACCATGGTTCCGGGAGTTGTTGGGAATCCTTTTCCCGATTTTGACCACCTGGGGTCCCTCCAACCTTTTTATGCTGATTTTATCAGAGCTTGCAGGGATTATCACCATTTTGTTGAGCTGGATTATCACCGGAAAAAATTAGGTGAATTACAGAAAGAACTGAAAAATTACCGCGTATACTATAACCGTCTGTACCGCAAACGTAATCTGGCAGGGAAAGAATTGAAACTGGCAGATAAACACTTTGGGAGAGACTCTGTGTTATACTCGAAAAAGGTTCTGTCGGAAGCGGATTATGAACTTTCAATGGGAGACTGGATCCGGAAAAAACAGGCCTTTGAACAAACCCGGATCCAATTGTCCGAAGCAGCCATTCAGATGTCTGGTCTGGAAAAGGAGATCCTTGCTACCCGTGCCGACTTTCAGAATCAGAAAAATGAAAGGTCCCTGGCAGTTCAGAATGCACGGAAAAGATTGTACGGCAGCCTTGATGAGTGGGAGAAAAAGTATATGCTGGTGGCACCGGTTTCGGGAAAAGTATCTTTTACCAGGGTTTGGGCCCTTAACCAGTATGTTGAAAGCGGGAAACCGGTGATGACCCTTGTTCCGGATACTGCCGGAGAATGGATCGGCCGGATGAAAATCCCGATGACGAGGTCGGGTCAGGTTAAAAAAGGCTTGCCGGTAAATATCCGGTTAAAAAATTATCCATACCTCGAATACGGTATGATCAGAGGAGTGGTTTACAGTGTGTCGCAGGTGCCCGATGAGAACAGCTACTTCGTGGAAGTACATTTTCCGCATGGCCTGATCACCCTCTATGGGAAAAAGTTGACATTCAGACAGCAGATGGAAGGGACCGGAGAGATTCTGACAGAAAAACGCTCTTTGCTACAAAGAATATTTAACCCTCTCAGATATTTGAGAGATAAGTATATAAAAGAAAAATAAAAAAATACAGTATTCTAAGCAATTGTTTGCTTTCGACAAAGCATAAGTGTGGATTTTAACACCAGAGACAGGATTATTGCCGGGATCATAAACCGCGAAGAAGACATCATCCAATGGTTGTATGTGCGTGTGTACGGATACCTGGAAAGCTTCATTCTAAGACGTGGCGGGACAGCATGGGATGTTATGGACGTTTATCAGGATGGTCTGCTGACCTTGTATGAAATGGCAAAAGACCCTTCCGTCTTTCCGGAGGTCAACCTGCCAGGATACCTCTTTGGCATATGCCGGTATTTATGGTATAAGCAATACCGGAAAAAACAATTTCTGGTTCCGGTACAGGATGTTAATAGTCAGGATCTAATGGCCTTTAGAGATAGTGACTTTCCTGTATTTTCCGATCGCCGTGAATTGAAATATATCCTTTATCTACGGCATTTTGAATATCTGGATTCTGCCTGCCGTCAGTTGCTGACACTGTATCGCAGGGGTATAAGGGTGGATGATATTGTCCGGGAGATGAACTTGTCATCCAGAAGTTATGCGTATAAGAAAAAATTCAAGTGCATGCGTCAACTCATCCGGTATATCAGAAGTGATCCGGAATATGTCTATATCTGAATGGGTTCTCAGAACAGTCAGAAAGGCAGATCGTCAATATCCCCTTCCTCCGGTGCCGGCGGGGGCATATCGTCTATACCGGGCATGGGTGTATCTTCGTCCGTCGTTCCTGCAGCCTCTATCTTCCAAACATCCAGGTTGGTAAAATAACTGGTGTTTCCATCCTTTTCCCATCTGTTACCCCGGATGTTGAAGTAAACTTTTATAACATCATTGAGGTTGTAAGGGTCGATAAGATCGCATCGATCCTGGGTAAGCTGGAATTTGATATAATCACTGAAATCCAGACCACTGGCTTCGGCTTTCTTTTCAAGGACAAATTCTCTCTTTTTAAATTTATCGCTTACCTGTTTGGTGTCGTATTTTTCAATGAGTTTTCCGGTAATTTCAAAGGCCATAATAAATGATTTTATAGGTTTATTGATAATGTTTAATGTTGACCAGCTCGATGTCAAAGATAAGGGTTGAATATGGGGTGATGAGACTGTTAGGATTATATTCTGTGCCGTAACCCAATGGATAGGGCACATAGATCCTCCAGAGGCTGCTCCGGGGCATGAGCATAAGCGCTTCTTTCCATCCCGGAATGACCCGGTTGACAAAAAAAGGAACGGGCTCACCCGTCATATGATCTTCAAAAACGGTCCCGTCAATAAGTTTTCCTTTATAATGAACAAACACCAGGTCGCTGCTGTCCGGCCTGGGCCCTTTCCCCTTCTTCAGGATCCTGTACTGCAAACCGGAAGGCAGGGTGATAACCCCTTTTTGTTTTTTGTTTTCCCGAAGGAATTCTTCTCCTGCAACTTTGTTATCCTGGAATTTTGCCAGCAGCCTTTTCTTCAGGATCTCACCCCGGTAGGCTTCCAGGATCTTTTTGGCCATATCCTTATCAATGGTCAGTTTCTTATGTCCGAAATAATCTTCAAGCCCCTGAGCCAGCAACCGGGTGTTCACCGTATCAAAGCCGTCCCTTTGCAGGTTGGAACCGAACATAACACCTACACAGTAACTGATGGTATCCGTCTTGCTTTGGATGGCAGGAGGGGCCTGCCTTGTCCGGCAGGATGTGATTATCAGCAGGAGCGTGGTAAGAAGAACAAATCCCGGTTGAATAACTCTTTTCATTGGTGGTGATTTTTTTTGCGAAAATAATAGAAATCTTATCAAGTCTGGTTGAAAACCGGATAAAAAATACAGGCTCATACAGGTTTGATGGCCTGAATGATCTCGCGTTTGCCCGGAGGTCCCGGCAGTCTGTTGACACGAAAGCCTGCTTTTTCCAGGGTTCTTCGCAGCGAACCTTTGGCAGAATAGGTAATAAAGATGCCTCCGGGGAGTAATGCCTCAAATACAGCATCCAGCCTCGATTCTGCCCACATCTCCGGTTGTTTGTCCGGGCCGAAGGCATCGAAATAAACCAGATCGTACCGGCTGGTGAAAGGATACGACAGAAAATCGGCATGGATCTTTCTGATCATGAAATTTTCAGTGAGCATCTGTTCCTTTTCCCACGAAAGCTGATGCAGGTTTAGAAAGACATCCGGGTCGGTATGAAGGATCTGTGGATAATTTAACCGGGTATAAACCCAAGGCCCGAGAGGGTATAACTCGATAGCGGAATAGAAAACTTTCCGGCCATCCTGTGTGGCTTTTATCAACGTGAGCAAAGCATTCAGTCCCGTTCCGAAGCCTACCTCGAAAATGCGCAAAGGATCCTGGCCTGTTTTTTCATAACCGTTCCGGATAAAAATGTGAAGAGATTCTTCAACGGCTCCGAAACGGGAATGATAATACTCATTCATCCCGGGGATGAAAAGCGTATGGGACTGATCTTGCGTTTTGATCAAAACAGCGTCTTTTCTTATCATATTGAAAAATAAGTAAAAATGGAGTTGTTTGTATTAAATAATTGCATAAATATACCGGGAAATATACAGAAAGCAATGAAAATATTTTACATTTGCCTTCTTGTAAAAAGATGTCGTGTTGATCAGGACATGGTTTTTGAAAGTTTATGAAAAAAGCATTTAGGATCTCAGGGTTCCTGGGATGGTTCATTTTGTTACTTTCCTTTCAGGTTTGGGGACAGGAGAAGATTGAGGTGTCGGGCAGGGTGCTGGATGCGGCAACGAAAAAACCCCTTCCCGGAGTCAACGTGATCGTGAAAGGGACCCATATCGGCGGCGGAACCGATGTGCGAGGCTATTTTTATCTGAAGTTTTCCTATAAGATGCCTTATACTTTAAGCTTTTCCATGATAGGATACGGGACGAAGGAATATACGGTCCATGAGAACCCTAAATCCGGTATTCGTGTTTATCTGTCCACGCACTCTTATGAGACCAAGGAAGTTGTGGTGACGGCGCCTGTGGTTGAAGTAGAACAAAAAACCATTAAAGAAGCGGTTTCCATGGAAGTGGTGGATGCCTTGAGCATTAAAGAGACGCCTTCGGCCAATTTCTATGAAGCCCTGGCAAATATCAAGGGGGTGGACGTGGCTACCCAGAGTATGCAGTTTATGACCGTGAACGCCCGTGGTTTTAATTCTACGGAAAACACCCGGTTTGTACAGATTGTTGACGGTATGGATAACCAGGCTCCGGGCATGAATTTTGCGATCGGTAACATTGCCGGGTTGAATGAACTGGATGTAGATGAGATGGAGTTTACACCGGGACCTTCCAATGCAAAATACGGAGGGAATGCACTGAACGGGATTCTGCTGATGCGGAGCAAGGATCCGTTCCAGTATCCGGGCCTGGGGTTTTATGTGAAACCGGGTGTCAGTGATGTGAGAGCAGGCAGTGATTACCCGTTCCAGTTTTATGGGAAACCCATGGTCGATGCGGGATTCCGTATTGCCCAGGTGATAAAAAAACGCTTTGCCCTTAAACTGACCGGTGCTTTTATGCAGGGAAAAGACTGGTATGCCGATGATACCACCAATATACGGCCGGGGAGCGTGCACTGGGAATATGACCCGGGTCACGATGCCCTCAATAAGTACGGCGATGAAATCGTAAAAATGTTGCCCCTGGGAAAAAACGGTGAAGATATTGTCGTTTCAAGGACAGGATACAGGGACAGATACCTGATCAACAACAAGGTGAAAAATATCAAGCTGGGTGCCGGACTTTATTATAAAATAACCCCGGACGTTAAAGCCCAGATCTATGGAAAATATACAAATACCACCACCGCTTATACGGGGGATAACAGGATATCATTGACGGATTTTAAAATATACCAGGGTAAAGCCGAAATCAAAGGCAAAAGGTTTATGCTCAGAGCCTATACCACACGGCAACAAACAGGGCAGACCTATGACTCCCGTTTCCTGGCTTATCATCTTATCAGATCATGGAAAAGTGATGAACAGTGGTTCCGCGATTATGAAAATGCTTACCGGGGCCGTTTGATCCGTTTTGGAGTCAGACCGGCGGACCATATTATTGCTCGGCAGTTTGCCGACAGAGACCGGCTGAATCCCGGGACGGAAGAATATGAAAGAAAGAAACAGGAGTTTATCTCAATAACCAATTTCAGGGAAGGAGCGGGAATGATTAATAATTCTGCTTTGTATCAGGCAGAGGGCTCCTGGAACCTGAAAAATATTATTCCGGTTGTGAATATTGAAACAGGGGCCAACTACAGGTATTACGACCTGGTCTCACGGGGGACAATTTTCCCGGATACTGCCGGAAATAATATTTCTTACTTTGAATACGGAGCTTTTCTGACTGCCTCCAAAAATCTTGTTGAAAAGAAACTGAAGCTGAATGCTTCTTTGCGGTATGACCGGAGTGAACATTTTACAGGTCATTTCTCACCCCGGATCTCTGCCGTGTACGCCGTTAGCAAAAGACATTATTTCAGGGCTTCTTTCATGCAGGGCTACAGAAACCCGGGGGCTAAAGAACAGTATATAAATCAGGATCTTGGAGCCGCCCGCATTCTGGGAGGGCTCTCGGGTATATTCAACGCATATAACCTGGGAAACAATTGTATTTATCAGCAGAATGTGGAGATGTTTAATGATTCGGTTTATCAATACGTTAATGGCCTGGACCCTCCTTATAACCAGGAACAGGCCCGGATGAAAAACCTCGATGTCCTGGAAAAAGGGATTGTTTCCGGAAAAGAACTGAAGAGTATTGTGCCCGAGGAGGTCACTACCTATGAGATAGGATATAAAACAGACCTCTTTCATCTTATTTTTCTGGATGCCGTGTACTACCATAGCAACTACCGGAACTTTATCGGCCTGGTGCGTATGATCAAGCCCCGGACCAGTCCGCAACTTGATCTGTATACAGCTGCCACCCAGGTTAACTCGACCGCTATGCGCGATGTCTATTATCTGTATACAAATGCCCGGGAAAAGGTTTCTATTCAAGGTGTTTCCGTAGGGTGGAAATGGCTTACGCCCCTGGGTTCAATCCTGTCGGGTAATTTTTCCTGGGCTGATATCCAGACCGATGTGCTCGACCCTATTGTGCCGGGTTTTAATACTCCTCCCTTTAAAATGAATATTTCACTGGCCAACCGTAAACTGGATAAGATGGAGAATAATCCGGGGTTCAAAAACGTGGGTTTCAAACTGAACTGGAGGTATCAAAGCCGTTTTTTCTGGCAGAGTTCTTTCGGCGATGGTTGGGTGGAGCCGATAAACACTTTTGATGTGCAGGTTTCTTATCATTTCAGAAAACTCCGTTCATTGCTGAAAGCCGGAGTGAATAACTTTTTTGATGTACGTTATGCCAATACTTTTGGCGGTACGCAGGTGGGCGTGTTCTATTATATATCCTACCGGATTGATGATATCTTCGGAGGGCTTTTTTAAACCATGCAGAGGATGTTGCAAAATATGGGGAAATACTTTATGAGAGGGTTCCGGAAAATACCGGGAGTGTACCGGGTGTTGTATTTTTCATTACTATTTATCCTATTGCTCTCGGCTTGTGAATATAAATTTCCGGAGAATACGCAGGTGTATGAGGCAGATAATCTGAATCTGAATTCTTTTGTTGTTGCCGGAGATGATTTTATGGCAGGCTTTATGGACGGGGCCTTGTATGATGACGGACAACAACATTCTGTTGCCTCTGTCATCGCTGAGAGGCTGCAGAAAACAGGCCTGGAGTCCTTTCACCAGGGAGAGATAGGTTCTGTGAACGGGTATAACGTATATGCATCCGACCCCGGTCATGTTTATGGAAAATATATATATAAGTACCCGGATGATCAGGCCAAAGATCCGGTGATTATACCCACGCAGGGAGAGGAAGTTCAGCCTTATCCGGGCGATAAAAGGTTCCTGAACGACTTTTCCGTTCCATTTCTGCGGATGTGGCAGATCGATGATTCCTCCCTGGATACCAATATTTATTATCACCGCATAGCTGACGACCCGGGTGTGTCCACATGGTTGTCTCAGCTGGATCAGGCCCAACCGACCTTTTTCCTTCTTTGGGCCGGCATGTCTGATATTTTAGGATATGCTGCTTCGGGAGGCATCGGAGACAGCCTGCCTGCCGATCCGGGCCATATGTCAGACCATGATCTTACTCCGGCAGGTGTCTTTAGCGAGAAACTGGATGTGTTGTTGACAACCCTGCTGAAACAACCGGATAGCAAAGGGGTCCTGCTATCTCTGCCTGATTTTGCCGACCTGCCCTATTTCTATTTCTTTCCGTATGATTTCATCAAACTGCCCGGCTCGATGTATAGCCTGGCTACTTCCACATACAGGGATTTTAACAAGGCAGTTACTCTCAACAACCAGGACCCTTCAAAACCCAAAAGACCTTACATAAGTTTTAATGACAACGGGGCAACCCCCTATCCACAACCGGTGGTAGTCGTGGATGAAAGTCTTCCGGATGCACAGTATCCGGATGGCAGACCTCTGGAGAAAGTACGGCAATTGCATGAAAATGAGCTGGTGCTCATGGGATTTCCTCAGGATATGCTCCAATACGGACTGGGCTCTGTTATCCCGCTGCCTGAGAAATATTACCTTGATGAAGCAAGGATCCGGACCCTGCATAAGCGTACGGAGGATTTTAATGCCATCCTTTTACAGAAAAGCCTGGAACACCCGGGCCGGTTGATCTATGTGGATATCTCCGAAAGCATTCATGAAATTGCAGAAACGGGCAAACTGAATGGATGGGGAAGACCCCCCGTCAATGAAGTCTTTGCCTTTGAGGGGGTGCCACTGCAGGGAAGGCTTGAGTTATATAGTATTTTTTCGCTGGATGCGCTTCATTTTAATCAGCGGGGAAATGCATACATCGCCCGGAAGGTCATTGACAAGATCAACCGTGCGTTCCAGTGCAAAATCCCACAGGTGGATGTCAATGCCTTTAAGGGAAATGTTCCGTTGTATTAGGGGGAGAAAACTATTTCATCAGACCGAAAAGCCGGGGAAGCCACAGGCTGATATCGGGGATATAGGTTACCAGTAATAAAACCACCACCATCGCGATAAACATAGGTAGCAACGGCTTGATGACTTTTTCTATCTTAACGTCTGCCACACTGCAACCGATGAACAGAACCGACCCTACCGGCGGAGTGCAAAGGCCTACGCTCAGGTTCAGTACCATAATGATCCCGAAATGAATAGGATCAAGCCCCAGTTGATTCTGTACTACCGGCAGGAAAATAGGAGTGAAAATAAGTACCGCAGGGGTCATGTCCATAAAAACTCCCACAAAAAGAAGGATCAGGTTGATAATCAGGAGAATTACGAAAGGACTTTTACTGATGCTCAACAGCCCTGCACTCACGTTCTGAGGGATATTTTCATAGGCCATGATCCAGGAGAGACCGATGCTGGTCCCTACCAGCAGCAGCACAATCGCCGTGGTCTTGACCGAACGCAGGATGACGTCAGGCAGGTCTTTAACTTTCATTTCCCGGTAAATCAGTGCCAGAATAAGAGAGTACAAAACGGCTACGGCAGAAGCTTCTGTAGCGGTAAAATAGCCGGCAATAATCCCTCCCACGACAATGATGAGCAGAAGCAAACTGGGCAGGGCATCCAGGAACGTTTTCATGCCATACAAGGCCCGTTCCCAGTACTTGATCGTGCGATAGACAATCAGGGCTGCAAACAGCAGGCCCCCTGCTATCCAGACCGCACGAAGCGCCCGGGGTGGATAGTTCTTGGAGATATAACTGATTCCGAGAACAGCCAGCACGATAATGAGGGAAAAAATAAAAATTTTGGCCAGGGTGACCGACACCCCTTTGATGCCCTTGTTTTTGTATATCAGCATCGACATGGCCGTGAGCATCAGCGCAACCCCCGTGAGAATCCCGGGAATATAGCCGGCGATGAACAAGGCGGCAATGGAAGCCCCGCCGCTGGCCAGAGAATAGACAATCAGTATGTTACTGGGAGGAATGGAAAGACCGGTGGTGGCTGAAGTGATGTTAACCGCTGCACTGAAATGAGGATCATAACCTTCTTTGCGCATTTCGGGATCCATAATACTTCCGATAGCGGAGGCTGACGCTGCAGCCGAACCGGAAATAGCTCCGAATAGCATATTGGCAAAGATATTGACAAAAGCCAGGCCCCCGGGTATGCTGCCTACCAGGGCACGGGCAAAATTGATAAGCCTCATCGCAATCCCCCCGCTGTTCATAATGTTTCCCGCCAGAATAAAAAACGGGATGGCCAGCAAAGCAAAACTGTCCAGACCTGTGGCCATGCGATGGGCAAAAGTGGTGAACGCCGGCAATGCATCAATGCTTACCAGCATGGTAAGTATGCCGGAAATACCGATACTAAAAGCAATCGGGACTCCTATGGTTAGTAAAATAATAAAACTTGTTATCAGAACTACAATACCCCAATAATCCATAGCCTGTTCTATTTGTTGCGATATGCTCTTTTTATATTATCCGCTTCGTAATAGGTGATCAGGATCCCGCTGACGGGGACGACAAGGTAAACATATCCCAGCGGTAACTGCAGATCCGCCGACCGTACATCCAGGATAAAGCGGGTATAAACCAGCCAGCTTCCTCCGACCACCATTACCGAGAGGCTGAAGAGTGAAATAAAAATATAAATGGAAATCATCAATCGTAATCTGCGCCCGGGAGGGGACTTCTGCAACAACAGGTCTATGGCCAAATGCTCATTCTTCCCCGCTACATAAGCTGCTCCGAGGATGCCTACCCAGATAAGCAGATACCCGGCTACCTCCGTGGTGAAAGAACTGGGATTGATCAGGATATACCGGCTGACAACCTGCCATAATACATCCAGGACAAGTACACTCATCAAAAAGATCAGAACCCATTCCAGTATTTTATCGACTTTTTCCCGCAGGCTCATTATTCATGCGTGTTTTGTATTCGTATGATATAGTCGTTGATGACTTTTTGTTTTTCGTATTCTTTATAAACCGGCCTCACTTTGGCACGAAAAAGGCTTTTATCCGGGATGATGATCTCTACGCCGGCTTTTTTAACGGCTTCCAGTGATTGCTTAACGCTCTCGGCCCATAATTTCCTCTCCACCCGGACCGATTCGTTGGCGGCCTGCTGCAGCCATTGTTGCTCTTGTTTGGTAAGCTTGTCCCATACTTTTTTATTGATGATAA
Organism: Bacteroidales bacterium; assembly: GCA_024762655.1. Taxonomy (GTDB): domain Bacteria; phylum Bacteroidota; class Bacteroidia; order Bacteroidales; family VadinHA17; genus DRPN01. Next base: position 26,072 of record JANTHB010000009.1, on the reverse strand, counting down.
GCACATCAGGTACGGCAGTGTGTTCGTCAAGGGTATAATATTTACATACTTCATAATGATGGGAGGTGTAAAAACTGGGAGGGTTGTTTTCAGCTCCGTCTACCACCCCGCTTTGCAAGGCCGTATATAATTCTCCCCACGACAGGGGGGTGGGAGACCCTCCCATGGCCTTTACCATTTCCAGGGCTGTTTTGCTTTTCATGACCCGTATCTTTAACCCTTTCAGGTCTTCCGGTTTGTGAACGGGTTTGGAAACCGTATAAAAACTTCGGCTGCCGGCATCGTAAAAGCACAATCCGCGAATCCATCTTTTTTCCGTGCTTAAGAGAATGTCTCTTCCGATATCTCCGTCCAGTACGTTGAACGTGTGTTGCTTGGAACGGAACAAATAAGGCAACCCCAGTACTTTATAGTCGTCTGTAAAACTTTCCATAACTGCTGCCGAAACTTTTGTCATGGCAAGACTGCCGATTTGCACCAGCTCCACACACTGTTGCTCCGACCCCAGCTGCCCGCTGGGGTAAATCTGTATAGTTAATTTTCCTCCGGATAATTCCTGTAACCGGTTGGCCATGTACTCCATGGCTTTATGTACAGGATGATCTGTCGGAAGACTGTGGGCAAGTTTCAGAACCCTGCGTTGTTTATGCATAACACAGGAGGAGGTTCCGGCGAGAAGGGAAAAAAACAGAATGATCGTTAACGGTAAAAGTGACCTTGGTCTGTCCCTGACAATATTCATGCATTGTGGCTTATGAAATAATGAAAATATACAGTCAAAAATAAAGGAAAGAACGGGAAGAAGCAAACGTTTGAGCTAAATTATTAAAAATAGTTCAAATCACCATTTGCGGATGCCAGGGGGTTACGTCTATTACTTCCATTCCTGCTTTCCGGGCAGCTTCCAGCCCACGTTCAGCATCTTCAAACACCAGACACTCCTCTGGCCTGACATTCATTTTTCGGGCACAGAGCAGAAACGTTTCCGGCTCAGGCTTATGATGTTTTACATCGTCAGCCGCTATGACAACATCAAAATACCGGGTGAGACCAAGATGATCAAGGGTCTTAAAAGTAGAAGCTTTTAATCGTCCCGTGCCTACAGCCATAGGCAGTTTTCCATAAAAATACCGGACAATTTGCAAAACGGGTTCAATAGGTTTTACCATTTCCTGCAGAGAATCGAACTCCGTTTCTTTCCGGGCAGACAGTTCGTCGGGAGAGATCTCCTTCTTTTTGCCATATGCTTCCAGGATCTCTTCAGCGATCTTTAACGATGATAGTCCGGCGAAATAGTAAAATTTATCCCTCGGATACTCAATTCCGAAAGCTTTGCATGCTCTGGTCCAGGCTTCCAGATGAGCGGGATTCGAATCGGCCAGGGTTCCGTCAAGGTCAAAGATCAATGCGCTGCATGAAGACTTTATTTGTGAAATCACCTCTTCCGGTGTGGAAACAGGTACCATGAGCAGTAATTTTTATGAATTTTAGCAGAGGCCTCAAATCTAATTCAAATTTTTCTAATTTTGATTGTTTGAAAAACAACGGAGAAAAACAAGGAGCCCTAGATCTTCCTTATTGAATGATTATGAATAAATTATTGGAAAAGTTAAAAAAGAAACCGGTGCTTGTCTCTGATGGAGCGTGGGGCACACAATTGCATGAAAAGGGATTGCCCGCCGGAGAGTGTCCGGAGAGATGGAACATTACCCACCGGGATATTATCTATTCCGTAGCGAAAGGATATGCGGATGCAGGAGCGGATATGGTAGAAACCAACAGCTTTGGAGGTAGTGTGATTAAATTGAAGAGCTACGGACTGGAGAATCAGACTTTCAAGATCAACAGACTGGCTGCTGAGATCTCACGCGAAGCCATCGGCCCGGAAGGGATTGTGCTGGGCTCGATCGGACCTATCGGCAAGATCCTGATGATGGGAGAGATTACACCTGAAGAAATGTATGAGGCTTTTGTCCCGCAGGTGAAAGGTCTGGAAGCGGGAGGGGCCGACGTGGCTATGATTGAAACCATGATGGACATTGACGAGGCAAAGATAGCATTACGGGCCGTGAGGGATCATACTCACCTGGCGGCTATTTGCTCATTTACCTTTGATAAGACCGGCATGGGAGAGTACCGTACCATGATGGGTTTCTCCCCGGCCGAGGTGGCAAAGGCCATGGTCGAAGCAGGGGCTGATGTGATCGGAGCCAATTGCGGGCATGGGATCGAACAGATGGTGCCCATCGCCCGCCAATTGAAAGAGAGTGCTCCGGATACGCCTGTATTGATACAGGCCAACGCCGGAGAACCTCATATTCATGGAGACAAAACCGTCTTCCCGGAAACCCCCGAAGAAACCGTAAGATATGTTCCGGAACTTTATGATATCGGAGTGGAAATCATCGGAGGGTGTTGTGGGACCACCCCCGATCATATCCGCGAAATACGAAAGAAAATCCGGGAACTAAATAGCTGAATAGTAGATTGATAAAATACATCCCCGATGAAACTAAAATTCTGGAATACCCTGTTACCGGGACTGCTGACCGGGTTGGTGCTGCTCGCCTCCGGATGCGGAAATGCCTCAAAAAACCAAAAGAAAATGGAAAAAATGAAAACCGGCGAACTAATAAAGGGAACATTTGCCTATGATGTGAATGTGATGAAGGGCAATAAATCCTATGCAATTCTCCGGTCGGAGGATAGCACCCGACTGGTTCTCGTTTCGGCCGATTTGCAGGGACGGGTCATGACCAGCACCTTCGACGGGATGAATGGTTTTAGCATCGGATGGGTCAATGATAAATTCATCCGGTCCGGGAAAATACAAGCGCATTTTAACCCCTGGGGGGGTGAAGAACGTCTCTGGCTCGGACCCGAAGGAGGACAGTTTTCCCTCTTCTTTAAACCCGGGGATCCGTTCGATCTGGACCATTGGGTTACGCCCGCAGCCTTTGATACAGAGCCTTTTGAAACAGAGGAGCGAAGGGATCGTAAGGTGAAGTTTACCAGGGATATCACTCTGGTGAATTATTCCTCCCATACGTTTGACATTGGAATCCGACGTACCGTGCGTTTGCTAGAAGATAATGACCTGAAAGACCTGCTGGGTGAGAAGCTCCCGGAAAATGTGAAATGGGTGGGTTATGAAACGGAGAATATATTGGTGAACAAGGGGGATCACGCCTGGACAAAAGATGCGGGCATGCCTTCCATATGGTTGCTGGGGATGTACAGACCTTCCGATGCCACTACCATCGTGGTTCCTTATCATACCGGCGACAGCAATGTTTTAGGAAGAGTCGTAAATGATGCCTATTTCGGGAAGATCCCTCCCGACCGCCTGAAGATTAAAGATGGAGTGATCTTTTTTAAAGGAGATGGGAAATCCAGAGGGAAGATCGGGCTTAATCCCGGAAGGGCAAAAGATGTTCTGGGTAGCTATGACAAAATCAATCATATCCTTACCATTGTAAAATACAACAAACCGGAAGGGGTGACGGACTATGTCAATTCGATGTGGGAGATCCAAAAAAATCCTTTTGACGGGGATGTGGTAAATGCATATAATGATGGTCCGTTACCGGACGGAGGACAGTTGGGACCCTTCTATGAACTGGAGACCTCCTCACCCGCAGCCGCATTGAAACCAGGCGAAAAATTCACGCATGCCAGCCAGACATGGCATTTCTCAGGGACCGAAAGAGCATTGAGTGAGATAGCTGAAAAGATACTCGGTACCAGTATCGAAGATATCAACAATACCTTTTGAAAAAGTTCTTTTTCATGTTGTCGGAAGCTAAACCAGGGAGGTGTTATCCTGAGGTTAGGATTTTACCGGGAGGCACCATTCAAGGTTAACAGATCGGAAATAATATTATGTTCTTTCATTTTTTATTTAGATTAATTCTTAGTAACTTTGTGCGATTAAAACAGAATTATTAAAAAAGTAGATATGCAGGAAGTTGAAAATAAAAAAGATATTTCGTTGGAGGATTTCAGGGCAGAAGTCCTGGCAGATTACAAATTGGCAAATCTTAGCCGGAATCTGAGCGTAATAGGAAGGAAAGAAGTTTTAACGGGAAAAGCCAAGTTCGGTATTTTCGGAGACGGCAAAGAGATTGTTCAGATAGCGCTTGCCAAACAATATAAGAACGGCGATTGGAGATCAGGCTACTACCGTGATCAGACATGGATGATGGCGGCAGGGATCTTTTCCGCTGAGGACTTTTTTCATCAGCTTTATGGCAATACCGATCCTGAACTTTCCATAGGAAACGGAGGTCTTTCGTTCAATAATCATTTTTCCACGCCTAACATTAACCGTGACGGTTCCTGGCGAGATCTGACAAAGCAGAAGAATACCTCTGCCGACATTTCCCCTACTGCCGGTCAGATGCCTCGTCTGCTGGGCCTGGCCTATGCATCCAAATTGTTCAGGCTTAATAAGGAGTTACATCAGTTTGATACCTTGTCGGTAAAAGGCAATGAGGTAGCCTTTGGTTCTATCGGGGATGCCAGCACTTCGGAAGGCCATTTCTGGGAAACTGTGAATGCCGCCGGTGTGTTGCAGGTGCCTATGGCCTTATCGGTTTATGATGACGGCTATGGTATTTCCGTGCCTAAAAAATACCAAACTACCAAAGGGAGTATCTCCGAACTGTTAAAAGGATTTGAAAAAAAGGATGATAAAGAAGGTATCTTGATTTATACCGGAAAAGGGTGGGATTATCCCGGCCTGTGCAAACTTTATGAAGAAGGAGTGCGGGAATGCCGGGAAAAACAAGTCCCTGTTGTTTTCCATATACAGGAGGTGTCTCAGCCCCTGGGACATTCAACGTCCGGTTCGCATGAGAGATACAAACCGGAAGAGCGGTTGAAATGGGAGAAAGAGATGGACCCGATCCGCAAGATGCGGGAGTGGATGCTTGATGCTGGAATTGCCGGCGCTGAAGAACTGGATGAGATTGAAAAAGAGGCGCTCCGTGAGGCCAAAGAGGCCCGGAAAAAAGCCTGGGAAGATTTCCAGCGCCCAATTAGAGCAGCACGTGATTCCCTTATCAAAATTATCGATAATCGTTCTTGCATGTGTAAAAGGGAGCATGTGGATAAAGTGGGAATAACGACCCGGGAACTTAAAAAAGTAATGTACCCTTTACGGAAAGATGTTTTTAGCGCTGCAAAGAAAATCCTCCGCTGGGTTTGTCCCGATTGTCCCATGAGGGAAACCCTACAGGGTGACCTGGTAGCATGGTTGAAGAAAAATCAGAAAGATGCCAAAGAACGATATAATTCCCACCTTTATAATGAGGCCCCTACTTCTGTTTTAAATGTTACTCCCCTATCTCCGGATATTCATGACGATGCAGAAGAAGTGCCGGGACGTCTTGTGCTTCGGGAAAATTTTGATCATTTATTTTCGAAATATCCTAAATTATTAATTTTTGGAGAAGATACCGGGTATATTGGGGGAGTGAACCAGTCACTGGAAGGGCTACAGAAAAAATACGGAGAGCTGCGTGTGACAGACACCGGGATTCGTGAGACCACCATCCTGGGGCAGGGGATAGGTCTGGCTTTACGTGGACTGCGTCCCATCGCCGAGATGCAATATTTTGACTATCTCCTGTATGCTCTGCAGACCCTGAGTGACGACCTGGCTACGACAACTTACCGTACCCGCGGAGAGATGATTGCTCCGGTGATTATACGTACCCGGGGGCATCGTCTCGAAGGAATCTGGCACTCCGGGTCCCCCTTGAGTATGGTGATCAACTCTATACGTGGCGTTTATGTCTGCGTGCCCAGAAATATGACCGTGGCAGCGGGGTTCTATAATACCCTGCTGGAAGGACAAGACCCGGCACTGGTTATTGAACCTCTCAATGGTTATCGCCGGAAGGAAAAGATGCCCGCGAATATCGGAGAATACAAGATCCCGCTGGGGAAACCGGAAGTCCTGAATGAGGGCACGGATATTACGCTGGTGACGTACGGATCATGTGTCAGGATCGCACAGGATGCCATAGAACAGTTGGAAGAATTTGATGTGTCGGTGGAACTGATAGACGTGCAGACCCTTATTCCTTTCGATTTGGATAAGACCATTCTGCAATCCGTAAAAAAAACCAACCGGGTTCTGTTTTTTGATGAAGATGTTCCGGGTGGAGCTACTGCCTATATGATGCAGAAAGTTGTGGAAGAACAGGAAGCTTATTATTATCTGGATACGGAGCCGCGTACCCTCTCGGCACAGGAACACAGGCCAGCTTATGCTACCGACGGAGACTATTTTTCCAATCCCAATGCTGAGGATGTCTTTGAGACGGTGTATGATATCATGCACGAAGCCAACCCGAAAAAATATCCCAAACTTTATTGATATTTCCTACGTAGGCGACTACGTAGATTTCTCGTAATCCACTCATTCGTACAGGTGTACGAATGAGTTGCATGTATAGGGTTATCCTTCTGCAGGGGACCCTTCAGTATCTGAGGGAATTTCCCCGGCGGCAAACCGTCTGATCTTATAATTGATCGCGGCAATAAAAATACTCATAAACGGACTGATAAGGTTGAAAAAGGCGTAAGGAAGATATGTTAAAGTAGGAACCCCCAGTACTGTGGCCTGGGTGGCACCACCGGTATTCCAGGGGATCAGGACAGAAGTGACTGTTCCTGCATCTTCCAGTGTGCGGCTGAGCAATTCGGGTTTATAGCCTTTTTTACGGTAGGTTTTGGCAAACATCCTTCCCGGTACGACAATGGAGATATACTGGTCGGAAGCCGTAATATTAAAAAAGATGCAGGTAACTACGGTGGAGCCTACCAGTGATGTGGTGTTATGTACAAAGCCGAGGATGCTTTTTGATATGCGAATCAGAAAATTGCCGGATTCCATCATCCCTCCGAAGATCATTGCCGAAAGAATCAGCCAGATGGTATTCAGCATACCGGCCATACCCCGCGTGGCCAGCAGCTTGGTAACAATAGGGTTAGAGGTGGGTATATTCACGGGACCGAACATGGATTTCATGCTGGCAATCCAGGCGATCTTGGCATAACTTCCACCCGTTTCTGCCACCTGGCGAACAGCCTGTGGCTGGAAGATCAGGGCAAAGACGACCCCCAGCAGGATCCCTGAGAGAAGGGCCGGTACGGCCGGTACTTTGCGTACAATGATAATAATCAACGCCACCGGCACAATCAAAAGAACAGGAGAAATGAGGAACGTGTTTTTCAGGGCCGACATGACTCCGGAGACTTCGGTATGGCTAACCGGATAATGCAGGGTAAACCCGATGATGAGGAATGCGATCATGGCCAGAGTGATGGAAGGCCAGGTGGTGATGATCATATACCTGATGTGGGTGAACAGATCGGTGCCGGCCATGGCCGGGGCCAGGTTGGTTGTGTCAGAGAGCGGAGACATCTTGTCCCCGAAATAGGCCCCCGAGATGATAGATCCGGCCACTAATCCGTCCTGGATGCCCAGTGTCCTTCCAATTCCTATCAGGGCTATGCCGATGGTTGCGATAGTGGACCAGGAGCTTCCTGTGGCCAGGGAGACTAAGGCGGATATGGTGATGGATGCAAAAAGGAAGATCTTGGGATTCAAAATCTCCAGCCCGTAGTAAATGAGCGTGGGTACCACGCCGCTTAACATCCAGGTACCTGCCAGGGCCCCTATCAGAAACAAGATCAGAATGGCAGGCAGTGCCGAGCTGATGCTGCGGACAATGCTGGTCTCCATCTTTTTCCATCTTACCCCTGTGGTGTAGGCAACAAGTCCGGCGATGGCGGCGGCCAGCAGCAGGGCCATCTGGTTGGAACCGGCCAGGGTGTCTTCGAAGAATCTGACATTCAGGAAGAGAAAAAGAATGAGGAAGACCAGAGGAACCAGGGCCTGAAAAAGAGTAGGTTCTTTTTTACTTCCCGGCTGGCTCATGTTCCCGTGTGTTTTATGGTGCTATTTATGAAACAGAAAATGAAAGACCTTACGTAGCAACGGTTTCTGTTTGTCTTCTTCTTCATAATAGCCCTGGCCATAGCCATACCCGTAACCATATCCGTAATGATACCCGTAACCATACCCGTAGCCATACCCGTAACTGTAGCCGTAATAACTGGAAAGCTTGATGTCGTTGACCAGAATGCCAAGTTTCTTCAGTTCCTGTTTTTCATACAGATCGTCCAGAAAAGGAACCACATCCTTACTGGAATAGTTTTGCCGCACCAGGTAAAGGATCGTATCCGCATATGGGATCAGCAGCAGGGTGTCTGTGACAATAGCCAGCGGAGGAGTGTCCACCACAATATAATCGAAATCTTTTTTAGCCTGTGAGAAAAATTCTTCTGTCCGCCCACTTTCCAACAGCTCTGCAGGGTTTGGGGGGACTTCCCCGGAGGTGGCCACATACAGATTCTCAATATCCGTTTTCCGGATCATTTCCTCATAACTGTGCAGGTTTGCCAGATAAGAGCTTAATCCTATTTCATTGCTGAGGTTGAAATCCCTGTGAATTTTGGGTTTTCTTAAGTCAAAACTGGCAAGTAGTGTTTTTTTACCGGACATGGCTATGATAACGGCCAGGTTTTCTGCTGCAAATGTTTTCCCTTCTCCGCTGATAGTAGAGGTAACCACAATAATTTTTTGGCCTTTTTCTTTCAGTTTATATTGCAGATTGGTCCGCAGTGCCCGGAAAGATTCTGCCAGCGCTGATTTAGGAAGGGTGAGCACGGGGACATTTTCCTCGGTGGTGTTATGTCCGACGGTGCCCAGAATAGGAACACGGGTTTTGGATTCTATGTCTTTTTTATCAACAACCTTGTTGTTAAAATATTCCAACAGCAGAAGGATGGTTAATGGGACGAGAAAACCCAACACCAGGGCGATCATGTAATTCAATGAGGTTTTGGGTTTTACCTTGGCGGCATTCTCTGGCCGGGCAATATCCAGGATCTTATTGTCAGCGACATTGGAGGCTTTGGCAATACCGGCCTCGGCCCTTTTCTCCAACAGGTAAGTGTATATTTGATTGGCAATGTTATATACCCTTTCAATACCCAGCAATTGTCTTTCTTTTATGGGCAGTTTCTTGATCTGGACCGTCAGGGCATTGATATTCTTATCAACATCGTGCAGCCCCAACTCGGTGGAATGGATCAGGCTTTTGACATTATCCACCAGGAGTTTTCGTGTTTTATATATTTTCTCGTTGACCAGCTGCAGTCCGGTAGAATTAGGCTGTGTGGTTATTTGAAGATTGGTTTTCTGACTGTACAACTCGATCAACTGCTGGATCAGAGAGATCAATACCGGATCATCGATACCCGCCACGCTCGGAGCTACCATTTCACTGACATTGACCGATTTTTCCAGGAAATTTAAGACATACTGATAATAGTTTTTTTGGATCTCCAGAACGGCTTTCTGCGATTGAAACTCACTGATCTTATCATAGATAGCCATTCCTTCCTTACTGATGTCAATGATATCGTTTTTAATACGGAAATTCTCCAGTTTCAACTCAGCCTTGCGCAGGGAATCAACGATATTTTTCATCTGTTCATCAATAAAATTGATGGTATTGGTGGCTATTCTGTTTTTTTCTTCCAGGCCCGAACGGATATATACGTCACCCAGTTTATTGAGGTAATCGCATTCCTGTTGGGCCACCGGTCCCTGTGTGGAGACAATCAGAATAGATCCCTTCTTATCGTTTACCGTAATGCTGAGTTTTCCCTTATAACGATTGGTCAGGGCATTGAGATCATTGATGATGAAATAGTATTTGTTGGACAACTGTTCTTCAGGATCAAATGTTTCCGGGTTTCTTGGAACGATAATGAAAGAAAAATTATCATTAATGAAAGGGTCGCCGTAATGGAGAATGGTGTCGATGTTCATACCTTCGTCTATGGTGAGACGGTATTTATCTTTCGATAATAAAAAGACATTTACCTTATGACCTCTCATTTGTGTATGAGAGGTATCTATTTTGACCATGAAAGGCGACCGGTTGTATAGAGGAGACTCTTTGATCCCTCTTCTGCCTACCAGCATGTAGGTGATCTCAAAGTCTTTCAGTTCGGACAGTGTCTTGTATGCCAGGGAGTAGGATTGAAGGATCCCCATTTCATTATAGATGTTCTTCTTGCTTCTGAAGATATCCATGCCTTCCAGGACATTCTCATATCCTGACAACTGCCCTTTTCCTGCCTTGGTGTCATCCCTGACGATGATGGTGGAGGTAACACTGTAAACGGGATCGGAATACCGGTTTACCAGATAGGCTATGGTCAGTGCAAAAAACATGGCGATGGCGAACCAGTACCAGTTATATAAAATCTTAAAAAGGAATTTTTTAAGATCGATACTTTCTTCTTGTATAAAAGGATATTCTGAAGGAGCCGTTTCCATAAACTATTTAATAAAAGATAATACAAGAATCAGTGTTGAAACACTGGTAAGAAGCAGACTGAAAATAGGGATATTGATCCTGAAGGGTTTGCTTTTAATCGGTTCGACATAAACGATATCGTTGGGCAAAAGAAAGAATGCGTCAGAGGTAAGGAACCTGGAATTGGTCAGGTCAACGCGATATACAGTTGATTTTGTCTCTCCGGGTCGTAAAACCAACACCCGCTTTCTGTTTCCGTAGTCGGTAATGTCACCTGCCCGGGATATTGCTTCCAGTACGGTAAGCTGATTGTTGAAATTGGTATAAGTGCCTGGTTTTTTTACTTCTCCCAGAACCGAGTATTTAAAGCTGACAAGTTTAACATCCACCGTAGCATTTTTCAGCACGTCATTTGTTTTTCTCTGAATGGCGTTTTTTGCTTCTTCTACAGTCAGACCTGCCACCTTAACAGCTCCTACAAAAGGTACGGTTACATAGCCGGAATCATTGACCGAATAACCATAAATGTAAAAACTCTGATCGTTGTTAAAGATGTTCTGCTGGTTCTGGCTCATATTGGGATTATAGACCTGATTAATCTCAGGGTCAATGCTCATTATCCTAATATATAAAATGTCGCTGTTTTGGATTTTATAGTCCGGCGTGCGTTGTTTGGAGACCTCCGGAGCTTTCAGTGTATCAATATCCTGAAGGTAAATAAGTTGTTTTTGTGAAGTACAGGAAGAAAAAAATATTAAAATGATTACTACTCCACCCCAAAAATACCTGGCCATGTTATAAGCTTGTTTTAAATAGATGCAAACTTAATGATTATTTCAGATTTCTACAAGGTAAAACCTATGAAATAAAATATGAAAATATTGTTCTGGCATGATATTGGTATTATGATCTGAGGAAGTTTTATTTAATTTTGTTTTAAAGGATAAAAGGATGAATGTGCCATTTGATTTTTTCTCGGTTGAGAAAAAAGATACGATTCCAGAAAAGGGCAAGGTACTGATATCGGAACCTTTTTTGAGTGATGAATATTTTAAAAGATCGATTGTTCTGTTGGCCGAATATGGCAAAGAGGGGGCCCTTGGATTAGTATTGAATAAACCTGTAAATATGACAGTCAGTAAGCTGGTAAAGGGTTTTCCCGAGACTGACATTCCTGTTTTTCTGGGAGGGCCCGTATCCACGAACACACTGCACTACATTCATATGCTTGGAGATTTCCTGCCGGGGAGTAAACGTATTTTTAGCGATATCTATTGGGGTGGGGATTTTGAGACCCTGAAGAAACTTGTCGAGCAGAAGATCGCTACCCGGAACAATATAAGGTTTTTTGTCGGTTATTCGGGTTGGGATGCCGGTCAGCTCGAAAGAGAGTTGTCTGAGAATGCATGGGTGATTGCCAGACTTGGGGTGAAGCAGATAATGATGGGAAACGATCAGCAGATATGGAAGAAAGTGTTGCGCGACCTGGGGAAGAAATATAAGTTGTGGGCGGATTTTCCGGAAAACCCGGGATTAAACTAATCCCATCTGTGAGAGAAATAAACGGATTAGAGCTGGATTCATCAGAACAGGATAGAAGAAACCGAAAAGTGCTCCGGCAAAATGAGCTTCATGATTGATGTTCTGATCACTTTTTTTTGCCATATACTGCGAGTATAGCAGGTAAAGAATTCCGAAAACAAAAGCAGGGATGGGGATGAAGTAAAAATAAATCAGGCTTTTGGGTTGGAAGAAGATACTGGTGAAGACAACGGCGGAAACGGCTCCCGAAGCCCCGACGGAATTATAGGAAACATTGTTTCTGTGTCTGAACAGGGTGGGGAGGGCGGAAAAAAGAATACCCCCGCCATATAAAAATAGAAAATTGAGCGAAGGATGCCGGATATAATCATGCACGGCCAGTTCCTTCAAATATCTTTCATTGAAAAGGCCGAAAGAAAACAGGACAAACATATTCACCCCCAGGTGAACCCAATCGGCATGAATGAATCCATGGGTTAAAATACGCCAGTATTCCCGCTTCCTGAAAAAAAGAGAGGGGTTCAGCGTTAGTTTATAAAAAAGATCGGGTTTGTTGAAAGCATATACCGATACAATCGTCGTGATCACAATGATGGCAATGGTCATAAGGATGGCGTTAGTGTAGTATTCTGAATAGCAGCTCCTTGAGAAGATCACAGGGGGTGGCTGAAATGTTTCCAATCCCTTTCGACCGGGCATCCGTTTCATGAAGCAGTGAAATAATTTCTACTACCTTGGAAGATGTATACCTTTGGGCTGCTTTTTCATAATCCTTCAAAAAATACTCTCTGGTTTTCAGCATCTCGGCTATCCGGGCGCGGGGAAGCTTCTTAACACGGTGATAGGCCAGTAATTTGGAAAAAAAGAAGTACAAATAAGATACCGTCAGTTGAATGGGGTGGTCCTTACCATTCTTGCAGAAGTGAAAAATGATCCGGTTGGCTTTCAGAATATCCCGGTTGATAATGGCTTTTTGTAACTCAATATTGTTATAGTCCTTGCTGAAACCGATGTATTTCTCAATATGCTCCGGAAGGACCTGTTTTGTGCCGGCTGGCAGGGTTATGGCCAGCTTGTCCAGCTCATTGACAATATTGGATAAGTCGTTTCCGACATGCTCGGCGATCAGCAAGGCAGTATCATATTTCAGAGAAAGATTTTTCTGCGTCCCATATTTTATGATCCAATCCGGGATCTGATTGTCATACAGTTTCTTCGATTCGAAGTAAAGACATGTTTTTGATTTGGAAACCGCCTGATAAAATTTTGTCCTTTTATCAAGCTTTTTATGCTTGTAATTCAGCACCAGGATGGTGGTGGGAGCAGGTTGCCTGACATAATTTGTGAGTAGGTCGGTTTTATCAAGCTCCTGGGCTTCCTTGACGATCACCACCTGCCTGTTGGCCATCATCGGGAATCGTCTGGCTGCCTCAATGATCGCCAAAGGGTCACTGTCTTTCCCGTAAAATATCTGCAGGTTAAAAGCCTTCTCCTGCTCGGAGAGAACATGCTTTTCAATAAAATCGGAGATAACGTCAATGTAATAGGGTTCTTCTCCGCAAAGAAAATAAACGGGGTAGATCGTCCCTTTTTTAATATCTTCAATGATTTGGGTAGCTGATAGCATGGCAGAAGGGTTGATGGCTTAGAAACGAAGGTGTTTAACGGAAATCCCGTTATTTTTCAGGTCCATCAGGGCATTATAACCTATTTTCAGATGATCATTCAGAAACCGGTTATCAACGTACTTGTCAGTTTCCCTCGTTTTTATACCTTCCGAGATCATGGGTTGATCGGATACCAGCAAAAGGGCTCCCGTGGGGATTTCGTTGGCAAAGCCAACGGTAAAAATCGTAGCAGTTTCCATATCAATGGCCATGGCACGTGTTTTAACGAGATATTTTTTGAAACGTTCATCATATTCCCAAACCCTGCGGTTGGTCGTAAAAACGGTCCCTGTCCAGTAGTCTCTGCCGTGTTCCAGAATAGAGTTGGATACGGCCCTTTGCAGACTAAAAGCAGGGAGGGCCGGTATTTCAGGAGGGAGATAATCGCTTGAGGTCCCTTCGCTGCGAATGGCTGCAATGGGCAGAATAAGATCTCCCAGTTTGTTTTTCTTTTTCAATCCCCCGCATTTACCCAAAAATAATACGGCTTTGGGCATGATGGCTGTCAACAGGTCCATAATCGTGGCCGCATTGGGACTGCCCATGCCAAAGTCTATAATGGTAACCCCGTTATGTGTTGCATTGGGCATGTTAGAGGTTGGTCCTACAACCGGCACATGATGCCATTTTGAGAACAGGTCAATGTAGGAATAAAAATTAGTAAGCAGGATGTATTCGCCAAAATTCTCCAACGAATTCCCGGTATACCTTGGTAGCCAGTCTTGTACTATATCATCTTTCGTTTTCATTAATTTGCTTGTATTAAATATGCTTGTCCTTAGCTTGTATATCCTTCCTTATTATTGCGGATATTTTTTAATCATAACCACCCTTTGTTATTATCAAACATGAACTCAGAGCCTGAAACCATAAACTTTTTTTAACTTTGCTAAGATACAAAATTCCGGCCGTTGATAACGAATCTTAATCTTCCGAAGTTTGACATCCCTGTGAGGAGACGGGAAGGAAAGCTTTTTATTTTTGACCCTGTGAGGAAAAAGTATGTGAGGCTTACCCCTGAGGAATGGGTGAGACAGAATTTTCTGTTATTTTTGAACAGGTTTAAAAAATATCCGATTTCCCTGATGCAGGTGGAAAAGGAATTTGTCTGGAATAACCTTCCTATGCGTAGTGATATATTACTGTTTGCTAATGACGGCAAACCCGGGATGATTGTGGAATGTAAAGCTCCGGAAGTGGCTGTGACCGATAAGGTCTTTGAGCAGATTGCCCGGTATAACCTGCGTTATCAGGTTCCTTACCTGGTGGTGACCAACGGGCTGATCCATTATTGCTGCAAGATGGATTACAACCAGGGAACGTATCGGTTTTTGGAGGATATCCCGGATTATAAAACCGTTTCCGAAACAGGTTTTATCAGTTGAAAAATCAATTCGTCTTCCCATTTATCCGCTTTTCTCAACCAGTCTTTCTTACGACCGGTTTCGACAAAACCTCTCGATTGGAATAAACGGATACTTTGAAGATTCCCGGCCGGAATATTGCAATAAACCTGATGCAACAACAGTACGGAAAAACAGTAGTCTATAATAATTTCCAGAGACTGACCTGCATACCCCTTTTCCCTTTCTTCTTTTTCTTTGATCAGGATTCCTACACCAATCCTCAGATTCTGCGGGTCAAAATCAAAAAGATCTATGGTGCCGATGGTTTTGACTTTCGGATCGGAGGGGGCCGGTTTTCGGTCTATCATAAAGCGAACCTGTCCCGACTGGAAGATGTCCAGATGGGAGTTCTCGATATATTGTTTCAATACAAAACGGGAGAAGGGTGTCAGCGTGTTGCTGACGGTCCATATCTCAGGATCATTTTCCCATCTGTAGAGCAGCTCAAGATCTTCCGGTTCTATAGCGCGGAGGAGAATTTGATCGTTTTCCAGATGAAAAGTCTTTTCGGGGGTCATCCTTTGGGTTTGTCTTCTGAGTCACTATAGACTTTCTTTACGAATACATCTGCGTATCCTTTTTTTAATATTTTTTGCCTGGCTTTTTGTGCTTCTTTTAACGTTTTATATTGACCGACCGTATACCGGTAGAAAGCATCCTTCCCATGCAGGACTACCACCCCTTTAAGATTCTTGAAATAGGAAACCTCTACCGGATTTAGCAATGCCATGACCTGCACGGTATAGTACAAGACCTTCCTGCCTTGTTTATCAACATACTCAGGGTTCTTTACCATGACGTTGGTTACAATGTTAAAGGTGTCCCGGGAAGTAGTCTCGGGTAGGGGGGGAGTCTTTTTCTTTGGAACCCAGGAAGTATCTTTCTCCAGATAAATGTCATGTACAATCTTCAGGGAAGGGGCATCCTCCTTGATTACAATCGTATCCTGCAATGGCAGAATACCTTCTCCGTCACAGTCGATCCGGTAGGTTCCGTGTGAAACATGGAAGTGGTATATTCCACTTTTGTAATCCGGCACACCGATATCTGCCGTATCCATTAAGATGGTGTCAATGAGTCGGAGCCTGACGTTGGGGTTAAGCGAGGGATCTATGGTGTCATTGATGCGTACAATCCCCGTTACGTCAAAAACTGGGCCTGTTTCAGCGGTTCCCATAAAGTCCAGACGAAAAATATTCATTTCCTTGTAACCGGACAGCAGGGAAATATACCCTGATTTTCCGTTTCTGTAAGGCTGGAAAAAGACATCTTCGTCTGTGGTACTCACAGGATAACCGATGTTATCCGGTTTTCCCCAGGAATCCCCTTTACGTTTCGATACAAAAATATCATATCCTCCCATGTTAAAATGACCTTCCGAGGTAAAGAATAAAAGGGAGTCGTTCATGGATATGAAAGGACTGTTCTCATTGTACTTGGTGTTGATGGTAGGGCCCAGGTTCTTGGCCGGCCCCCAGTCGCCTCCCTTTTCACGACGGGTCATATAAATGTCCAGTTCCCCGATACCCCCTTCCCGGTTGCTTGTAAAATAAAGGGTTGAACCGTCTTTGCTTATAGATGCATGGGATTCATAGTACTTTGTATTGATATTTTTATTTAGTTTTTTGATCTTGGACCACTGGTTACCGTCAAAGGTAGATACGTAAATATTCCCGACGAAATGGTCTATCTTATAAAGGTAAAGTTCGGTTCCGTCGTAATTCAGGCACGAGGTGGAGCAATCTTTTTCAGAACCTATCTCCGTGGTTATGTCTATGGGGACCATCCAGCGTCCATGGATTTTTTTACTAAAATATACAAGCAGATCCTCTCCGAAATGGGCGGTAAAAGCCAATGTATTCCCATCGCCGGAAATCACAGGATTCAGGTTGACAGAGGAAAGGTTAACCGTATCACCCAGGTTGGTTTTTTTGATCTTCAGAGGTTTGGCCATGAGTTTTTTTGCATTCTTGCAGGCAAGAATCTGCTGATCCACAAAGTCTTCATTAATCATTTTGTTTTTGGCAGACAATTGTTTCTTGAAATATTTATATTTTTCTATGGCCTTATCCAGTTGATTTGATATACGGTATGCATTACCCAGTTGGAAAAAGACATCCAGCGGAGCCCTGGTTTCGGAAAACTGATCTTCCTGGGCGTCATAGCTGGCGTTTTTTGCAGCTTTTTCCAGGTAGGAGATGGCTTTGTCTTTTTCATAGGGAGTATT
Source organism: Bacteroidales bacterium (assembly GCA_024762655.1). Lineage (GTDB taxonomy): Bacteria > Bacteroidota > Bacteroidia > Bacteroidales > VadinHA17 > DRPN01. The sequence goes on along the minus strand of JANTHB010000009.1, from coordinate 8,824 downwards.
CAGATAGCAGACCCCTATTTTATAAGCAATATTGGCATTGTCAGGCAGGCTTTCATACAGGATGAGATAAAGCGGTGTGGCCAGTTCATATTCTTCATAAAGGAAATGAGATTCTGCCTGCACAAAAAAATCTTTTAGCTCAGACTTGTTCTGCGCATAAAGACTTCCTGCGGGATAGAACATGAAAATAATTCCTGTGAACAAGACTACTTTGAAAAAATAACAAGTGTGTTTCATAATCTTTATACTTTAACCGGATGATAAAAACATAAAGTCCCCTGCCTTATCTTACCTGGAATCCCCTTTTGGTTTAAATTCGTACAAATAATTTCCGGAATAGGAATAATATCTGAATGTTTTGTTTTTAGGATCATAGATCACCCTGATCACCACATCTTCTGTGCCTTTATCCTTAATAAGGATTTCAAACCCTTTGTTCCAGTCAACATGCAGACCGTGCATATCTATGTTGCCTTCGAATACCCTGACTTGATTTTTTTTAGACGGAAGGATTTCTATTCTGTAAATATCTTTTTTACCGTAACCCTCAGCGGATATCCTGGAAAGATACCCGGCCAGACCGTTCCGGACCGGGAAAAAGTAATCGTTATCGCGGGTTGTGTTGATCGGATATCCGATGTTGGTAGGGATATCCCAGCCGTTGTTTTTCTTTTCTGAGTAAAAGATATCATATCCCCCCATATTGTAATGTCCCTCCGAGACAAAATAAAGCCTTTTCTGATCATCCGTAAGATACGGAGCATCTTCATTGAAAGGGGTGTTTATGGTGTTTTGCATATTTTCGGGAGGTCCCCATTCGCCTGATGAAGAAAGGCGGGAGCGGTAAATGTCAAGCTTTCCGTATCCGCCCCGTCGGTTGCTGGAAAAGTACAACGTTTTATTATCAGGTGAAAGGCTGGCATGGGCCTCAGCCCTTCCTGAGTTGACGACGTCACTGAGCCTGGTCATTTGGGTCCACATACCCTCTTTCCATTTGCTGATGTAGATATCCCGTTCATTCCCCTTTCCTTTGATCAGGTACAGGGTCTTTTTATCGGCTGAAATATCCGTAGGATAAGCATCTCCGTCAGATACTACCTGTGGGGTGATGTTGATTGGGGCCGTATATTTCCCCCCTTCACGATGCGACATGAAAATGGCATTGTAGAATTTTAATTCTGTCATGTAAAATATCACGCTCTCATCCCTTGATAAAACAGGATAATAGTTATTGGTTCCCGTATTGATCGGCTGCCCCAGGTTATATTCTTCAATCTGTACCGGTATGTCCTGAATGATCTTGGCCTTTTCACTGGCTTTGATCTCATTATCAACAATAGAGAGGTTGTATTTGTCACTAAAATCAGGCAGCGATTTAAATTTCTGATAAGCCTCCAGCGCTTTGTCCAGCTCGTTGTTCATGCGGTATGCTTTTCCCAGATAAAACAAAGCATATTCGGGGGCCCTGGTTTCTTTTGGAGATCTTTTTTTGTATTTTGGGGTGATGTCCTGCACTGCTTTCTCAAGGTAAGGGATCGCCCGGGCCTCCTTGCCGGGGATGTTAATGTAGCAATATCCGATTTTATAGTACAGATTGGCATTTTCGTATTTTGTGCCAATAAGTTTCAAGTAGTCGTACAAAGCTTCCTGGTAATCTTCGGAAAAAAAGAAATAATCTCCGTCTTTATAAAGGGTTTCCGGATCGGTTTTCTGTTGGGCATAGGTGATGGAAAACAAACCGGTAAAAAGTATAATAAGAAAACCTGACAGAAATTTCATGGATGGTTTATTATGAGTAGTCAAATTTAAAAAATTAATATAAAAATACTAATAATATCCGACAAAATATATTTCTTGAAGAAAAATAGGATTACAAGCCGGAGCTTAGTTAATCACTATTTATTTTTATCTATTTTATGAGCAGGTCAGGAGGAATGTTTTGCTTAACCCGGACCTGATCTGCCCCGTTTCCCTGCATGCCAAACTCCACCCTCCGGTTGTAATGTCTGCCTTGCGGATTGTCCGTACCGTCCGGGTTTCTGTTTATGGCTACCGGTTTGCTTTCCCCGTAACCTGTAACCGTGAGCCGGGACGGAGAGATTCCTTTCGAAATCAGATAGTCCTTTACGAATTGACTTCTTTTTAACGACAGTTTTTGATTGTAAGAGCAAGGACCGATAGCATCGGTATGTCCTTCTATGGAAACCTGAATATCCGGGAGTACTTTGAGAATATCAGCCATTTTATCCAACTTGAACCGGGCTGAGGAGTTAAGTGTAAATTTGTTAAAATCAAAGTATACCGGAGAAATAACATATCTCTCTTTTTTTTCTGTAGGGGCCGTTGTGTTAATAACCACAGGTATCTCTAATCTTTTTGCGCGGTCTTTCTTTTGCAAATCGATCACTTGCGTAGAGGGGGATATTTTTTCCCCGCTAACAGTGATCCGGTAAGTCCCGGCCGGTAGTTTCGTCTCGAATGCTCCTTCTTTGGTAATGCGGATGCTTTCAGATACCTGTTCTTTCCCTTCCGTACTTTCAATGGTTATTTTTATATCTTCCGGTTGATCATAGCCGCGGGGAAGGAGAAGTTTTCCGGAAAGAACAACAGGTCTGGGGTGTCCGGGAGTGTATTTCTCGATAGCGGCTATGTAAGACTTTCTTTCTTTCTGGTTGAGCCAGCGAGTGACATATCCTTTGAATCCATTGTCCAGAGGAGCGAAGAAAAGATCGTCGTCTGTGGTGTTGGGAGGATAACCGAGGTTTACGGGATCCCCCCATACTCCGTTTTTCTGTTTACTCGTAAAAATATCGTAACCACCCATGCCGGGATGACCGTCAGAACTGAAAAACAACTGTTGTCCGTTGGAGGTGAGCACCGGCGACTGTTCATTATAAGGGGTATTTACAGGTCCCGGCAGTGGCAGGATGTGATCCCATTTTTCTTCGGGCGTTAACGTGGCTGTAAAAATATCCAGCCCTCCCGGGCCACCGCTGCGATCACTCACGAAATAAAGCTTGTGACCGTCAGGAGACAGGGACGCAAAAACCTCATTGTGCAGGGAATTGACCTTCCCTTCAAGGGGTACGGCCTTCTCCCAGTAATTATTTATATACTTGCTGATGAAAATATCCCGCTGTTCTTTCCTGGGCACGGTGAGCAGGAGAAGGGTCCCGTCATAATTCAGTGAAGCTACCTGGTAGGTGCCGTCAGACTCAATTTCCATGGTGATATTCTCCGGTGTGGTCCATGCTCCGTTTTGAAATGCCGTAAAATAGATGGCATGGTAATATTTGGCATCACTCATAAACACCATCCTTTTTCCATCGCCTGACAGGGCCGGGTGATACACTACCCGGCCTACCTTTAATAACTCGGGATAGATGATATCCGCATCACCGGGATGGCTCATCATTTTTTTTGCCAGTTCACAACTACTGATCCATCTGTTTACGATATCCTTGTTTTGTTGATTACGTAACATCTTCCTGTAACGGGAATAGGCGGACAATGCTTTATCCAGCTGGTTATTGATCTGGTAGGCTCTTCCGAGAAACAACAGGGCCTCCAAAGGGGCTTTGGTTTCCTGATACAGATCTTTTTTATATTTGCGGGATACATTATGTGATGCTTTCTCCAGATAGGGAATGGCCCGGGATTTTTGTCCGGGGATATGTAAATAACAGGTTCCTGTCAGATACTGAAGGTTGCTGTTATCAGGGTATTTATCCGTCAATGTAAGGTATAAAGGGAGTGCAGCTTCGTATTTATGATAAAGAACCAGGAGACCGGCATTGTAAAAAGTCTTTTCATCTTTTACGGCTTCCTGTGCGTGGAGGAGGTTTCCCGTGAATAACAAACTGAAAAAGACCTGGAAAATGATCCCCTTTTTTACCATAACTCGCAATTAAAATCCGGATTCTTTGTGGGTAAAAGAATCTCGTTTATTTTATCTTCAACTGATCCGGCACATTGATGGGTGCAGGTTTTATGGTATTTACCGGGGTGCCGGCAACGGTTATTTCAACACGTCTGTTAAGGGCCCGGCCGTCCGGACAGTCTCTGCCGTCGGGATAATGGTTAATCGCAATGAAATGAGTTTCTCCGGCGCCTTTCAGATTATATCTTGAAGGAGCGATCCCTGCCTTTTTCAGTACCTCGGCTACAGCACGTGCTCTTCTCAGGGATAACCTGCGGTTGTACCCTGCTGGCCCTTTGGAATCTGCGTAACCGGTAATATTAATAACCAGATCCGGATGATTGGTCATAATTGTGACAAGCTGGTTGACTTTGTCCTTTTCCGTATCGGAAAGGCGGGCTTTATCAAAGTTGAAGAAGATGACCGGCAGGTATTCAACTTTTGCTACGGGTGCCGGTTCAAGCGTTATGTCTTCGCGAACAGAGGATATAGAATAATTTTGCGGGATCGTTATCTCTTTTGTATTTTGCTGATAATCACCGGACTGTACGATTAGCTCATAATCGCCTTTTGGAAGACGGGCGGTTAGGTTATATGCTCCTGAAGGCTTGATGGAAGTTTCTTTTACGACTTTTCCCGTTTTTTTATCCCTGAGGAGAATGTGAACAGGCTCGTTATAGGTTTCAGGTTTGTTCTTCAGTTGAACGGTCCCTGCGAGAGATACGGGCCGGGGATTAAGGTCAGAGAAAAATTCAACCCGGAATATATCTTGGTTTCCAATGCTTTTCTCTGGATCATACATAGAGAAATATCCATATACCTGTGCGACTATGGGAACAAAGAAAAGATCATCGTCCGTTGAGTTTATCGGATACCCGATATTCCTGGGTTGGGACCAGGTTCCGTCCCCCTGTATCCGGGAATAGAAGATGTCAAACCCCCCCATGCTGTTGTGTCCCTGGGAGCTGAAATAAAGGGTTCTCCCGTCTTTTGATAAGAAAGGGGTTTCTTCATTGAATTCGGTATTGATTGTAGGGCCCAGGTTGCTGGCAGGTCCCCATTCTCCGGTGGTTTCATCAAAATGGGAGATGTATATATCCAACCCTCCGTAACTGCCTTTACGATTACTTGTAAAATAGAGGGTCTTGCCGTCAGGAGAAAGAGTGGCACTGGATTCCCAGTATTTGGTATTTATATTTTTCCCTAACTTCTTTGCCCTGGTCCATTGACCGTTTTTCAGTTGACTCACCCAGATATCACTGTTGAAACGGTCGTTTCTTGACATGAAGAAAGTCTTACCGTCAAAAGAAATACCTGCAGGATAGAGATCCCCGTCGGATTGAATTTCCGGGGTAATATTTCTCGGGGTACTCCAGCCTCTACGTTTTTTCTTCGCATAAAAAACAGCATCATAGAACTTAAGGCTGGTAACATATATTAATGTTGATTCATCTCCTGAAACGACGGGATCAAAATTAGCCCGGGAATTATTAATATTTTTTCCCACATTTTCCAGGTCGACAGCCACGGGATGCGCCATAAAGTTGCGGGCCCTCTCTACGGCAGAGATTTCCTGTTTCACAAAATCATAATTCAGGGTGTCTGTAGGTTCCAGATAGGTTAAATACTTTTCAAAGAATGCTTTTGCATCGTCAAAACGGTATTGAAGCAGGTAGGCGGTACCCAGAAAGAACAGGGCATCCCTCGGGGCTTTGGTTTCTTTTATGTTTCCTTCTTTGTAATTATCAGAGGTTTTTCTGGCTGCTTTTTCCAGGTAAGGAATTGCCTTCTCTTTCTGGCCGGGGATGTTCAGGTAACAAATACCCATACGGTAGTTAATGTTGGCATTTTCAGGGTCAACCTTGTACACCTTTTTGTATCCTTCCAGGGCATCCGGATAGGATTCCAGTGCCAGGAAATATTCGCCGTCCAGAAAAGCTTTTTTAACTTCCTTGGAATATTGGGAATATGCTGAAAGCAATGAAAACAGAAAAACTGCAAATATGATAACTCTTTTCATTGGATATGAAATTTTTGCATTTTAACAAATTTAGAAATAAAATCGTAAAAAAGATATAAATGATCAAAAATCTTTTGAAAAATCCAATATGAGCTTTCTTATTACTGCCCCTTATTCTTTCTTTTCACCATCAGGTAACCCGTAACGATCCCTGTCAGAACCAGTGGTACGATCCAATAGAGGCGGTTTGCTTTCCCTCCTGTAAGAATATCTCCCTGGGTCATGAGTTCTCTTACCTTGTCTTCCTCAATATTGGAAGAAATAATGATTCGGGTGAGTGCCTTCAGCAAATCATTTTCCGTATAATTATTTCCCTTAGACTGATTAATCAAATAATCCAAAAGGTCCTTGATGTTTTTAATCTTGTTGGATTTCAGATCTATATTCGTTAAAAGATCATGCAAATGACCGGTGGATTTCTCAATGAGTTTTCCAAGGAAGTTATTTACGTCAGGATCTCCGTTGGAGGCGATCCGGGCAAACAGATAGATCAGGTCTCTGGTGGAATAACCCAGCAGATCGGATTTGTCAATCAGGAAATTCGTCAGTTCCCAAGCGGAATATATCTCGTTTTTCTCCGGATTGGCCTGGTTTACGGCTTGTTTGATCTTGCCACTGGACAGATCTATGAGATGTTGATACATGGCTCTAAGACCTTTGTCTTTTTCTGTTGCCATAGAGACTACCATTTGATGTAGTTCAGAGCTGTCTATAAGGCCTGAGTCGGCAGCTTCCAGAAGATGTTTCATGAGCTGTTCGGAAGTGTGTATGTTTAGTTTGTCCAGGTCCAGATTATGGAGATAGACTTTTAATGATCCGGAAGCACTTTCTGCCAGACTATTATAAACATCTTCAAGTTCTCCCGGGTTACGTGTTGCTGCCAATAAAAGCAAATGATCAACATCCTCGGGGGTATAACTTGAAACGGAGGCCTTCCTCTTCAGATAATCGACAATCTCAAACTGGTTGCTGAAGTTCATGGCTTCAGGATCTATCTTCTGAATTTCGGATAGCAGACTGCCTGTGGCATAATGCTTCAGAATACCCAGAAAATCATTCATTTTCTGAAGCTGAGCAGGTGATAAATGTACTTTGGGCAATTCATGTTTGGGCTGTTCTTCTTTTTTGGCCACTTCCGGAGAAACAGGAACAAGTATGTTCAGGTAAATTTCTTTTTGTGTGGTATTCCCGTAACGGTCTGTCAGGTTCAGCACGACAGTACTCCTTCCGGCTGGTGGCAGAATGGGGAAAGTAAGTGAGTCGTTCGTTACATAATAATGTGTTGAGTCGACCAGAACGGAATCCTGATACAAACGCATGGTCAACCAGGACCCTTTCTCCGTGCTGAGTATAAGATCCAGGGTGTCTCCGGCATTAACACTAAATGAGGTATTAAGGATATCCAGGGTGGCCGTTTGATCTTCCAACTGGATCAAAACGGGGGGCATGCGAACCTCTTCTTTGTTAAGACTCATCGGCAGGGAGAGAGGAGACACCTGGGGTTTTATTCCTTCTCCGCCGATAGCCAGATTGTAATCTCCTGCCACGGTCTCAAGCTTGTAATGCAGCGATGTATCGGGATTGACACTTTTAAGTGTGTCCATCATGTTTTTACTCAGCAAATTAACGAATATCTTATTATTGTCCGGTTTAAAGGGCATGTCCTTTGTGTTAATCGTCCCTTGAATCAGGAACCGGCGGGGATGATCCGCTGAGAAGATCTCTACCTTATAAATATCCATGTTCCCAATCCCCTGGTTTGAGAATTTTGACAGGTAAGCATAATACCCTTTGCCGACAGGTTGATAAAACAGGTCATCATCGGTAGTGTTGACAGGGTATCCCATGTTCATGGGTACCGACCATTCGGCACTGTCAAGAAGATTTGAATAAAAGATGTCGTACCCCCCCATGTTGTAATGACCATAGGAACTGAAGAACAATGTTTTTCCGTCGACAGTGATAAATGGGGTTTCCTCATTGTATTTCGTGTTGATGATGGGTCCCAGGTTTTCTGCAGGACCCCAGTCCCCCAGACTGTCCAGATGGGAAACATAGATGTCCAGTCCGCCGTACCCGCCTTTCCGGTTACTCGTAAAATACAGCAGCTTTCCGTCTTTTGTCACGCTGGCATGAGACTCCCAGTATTTGGTGTTGATGTGATCGTTTAGTCTGATAACCCGTGACCATCTTCCGTCTTTATACTTGCTTATGTAAATGTTTCCGTCATACTGGTCGTTTTTGTAGAGATACAGCGTTTTGCCGTCAAAGGAAAGGGAAGAAGAATAAAAATCCTGGTCAACACCGAGCTGGGGGGTCAAGTTGACCGGAGGTGTCCAGGTGCCGTTTTCCAGATGCGTGTAAAAAACAGCATCGTAAAAGGGAAGTTTCCGGGTGAATACCAGGGTTTTCATATCCCCTGAAATAACAGGCCTGTAATCCGAAAAACGACTGTTGATCGGTTTTCCCACATTCTTTTCAGAAAAATACAATGGGGTGCTTTCCAGTTTCTTGGCAACATTACATGCTTTAATCTGATCGTCTACCAGTTGTACGTCATAAATCTTCGGATTCAGATGATCTTTGAAATATTGATACATCTCGAGCGCCTTATCCAACTTATTGTTAATCCGGTATGCATTTCCCAGGTAAAAATATGCATCCATCGGGGCATGTGTCTCACGTAAAGAATTCTCCCTGTATTTTGGGGTGATATCGGTGATGGCTTCTTCTAGAAAACCTATAGACTTGTCTTTCTGACCCGGGATGTTCAGATAGCAGATCCCTATGCGATAGTTCAGATTGTTGTTGTCCGGAAATAATTTATGTAACTCCAGATAGTAGGGCAGGGCATCACTGTACTCTTCAAAAAGAAAAAAGGAATT